>NZ_FNHL01000002.1:315603-631206 GCF_900103715.1 Halogranum gelatinilyticum
GATTACGCTTCGACCGTCGCGCCGCCCTTCTTCCGCGTGACGTAGCCCGCGATGCGGTTACGAACCGGCTTCGACTCGACGTTCGTCAGCTTGCTCACGTTCTCTTTGTTCGTCTCGAAGTCCGTGTTGAACGCCTCCGGGTACCGCTCCAGCAGGAGAGTCCCCATCTGCTTGACGTACTTGGGCTTGATTGCCATGTCCAACAGTTCCCTAGAGAGCCACTAAAACGATTCGTTCCGTGTCGGCTCCAGCCTACTGCTCGCGGTAGCTCCGCCACTCGGTCTCCTCGGAGAGGGTCTCGAAGGCCTCGGCCTCCCGCGGCCCGCCGCACTTCTCGACAGTCTCCGCGAAGTACTCCAATCGGTTCACGAGGACCGCCGTGTCGAAGGCGGGCACGTCCAGCCGCGAACAGGCGACGGTCGCGTCGACGACAGCCGAAAAGCCCCGGTTGATGGTCGGCACGGACTCGCGGACGACCGCGCTCTCGACGGGCCGAAGCTCCCACCGCTCCCAGCGCGTCCCGCCCTCGGAACCTGCGTCGACCTGCGTGGCCTCCACCTCGACCCAGGCGTCCGCGCCGGGTAGCGTCGGTTCCTCTCGCTCGTGGATGGTCAGGGCGGCCGCGACGAACTCTCTGGGGTCCCCCGTGAACTGGACGACGCCGCCGCCTTGCCGGTGAAAGTTTCGGCGAGTTCGGGTGTTGCCCCACGTCGTCGCCGTCACCGGCGCTCCGTTCTCGCTCGGCGCGTGCAACCCCAACGCGGCGAAGTTCCACAAGTCGTTCGGCCCGAGCGTGGCGACGACTGATTCGGTGACGCCCCTGAGTTCCACGGGCCAGTCTCCAGTCTCGCTCATACTGGAAGCCCCCGCTCCAGCGCGACGAACAGTGCCGCGGCGGTGATGTCGGCCGTCGTCCCGGGGTTCAGTCCCTCGGCGACGAACTCGTCGGCCAGTCGCTCGACGGCCTCGGGGTCGCCCTGCACCTCGGCGGCGCGTCGGCTGACCTCGCGTGCGACCTCGGGACCGTGCTGGGTCGCGACGAGCGTGTCCGGTTCCTCGGCGAGCAGGTCGACGAAGGCCCGCGAGGCGCGGTCCAGCACCGGGCCGTCGTCCGCGAGGATGGACTCGGCCGTCGCGAAGGTCCGCGCGAAGCCGCCGGTCCACTCGCGGGCGTTGCCGTCGCGCTCCTCGCTCATCGCCATCACGTCGGCGAGGGTCAGTCCACGCTCCTCCAGCGTCGGAATCGCCCCAGCCCCGCGGCGGACGTCGAGGTCGGGGGCGTCCGCCGGGGGGTCGTCGACCGCGACGTCGACGTGCTCGAAGGCACGGTAGAAGTCCGCCGCGTCGGCGACGGTGGTCGACTCGACGACTGCGGTCACACCTTCAGGCGTCAACTCATGGTCGTCGCTCGCGGCGGCTCTCACGAGCGTCACCAGTAAGAGCAGACAGCCGAACTGCGTGTTTCCCCCTCTTTGTTGGCTCATCCCAGCTACGCCGTGCTCGAACGCCTCGCCGACGCGCGCGCCCTCCTCGGCCAACTGGAGACCGCGGCGCGAGCCGACCGACCCGGCGAGGAAATGTTCGAACCGCAGGTCGTCCAGGTCGTGCGTGCGGTCGACGTTGCCGGGTTTGGGCGTCCCCGCGACTTCGAGCAGGAGCGCGAGTTCGGCGTGTTCGGCTGGCGAGAAGTCGCGGTCGCTCGTCGCCGTCACGGCGACGCCTCCGGTTCCGGTCGGTCCTCGCCCCCGCCAGCGAACCAGCCGTCGACGGCCGCACGGACCCGCCGGAGGACGGCTGGATTGTCGCTCGGCCGCCCGACACTCACCGCATCCGCGCCGTACTCGAGATACTCTCGAACGGTCGCTGCGTCGCGGACGCCGTTGTTCGCGACGACGAACAGGCCCGTCGCGTCGGCGACGTCGCCGACGACGGATTCCGAATCCATCGCGTCGATGTGGATGAGGTCTGCACCGGCGGCTTCGACCGCCTCCGCCGTCTCGACGAGGTCGACGCCGTCGACTTCGGCGCGGACCTTCACACTCACCGTCGCACCGGCGTCGACTGCGGCGGCGACGTACTCGGCGAGGCGGTCGGTGTCGCGCAGTAGCGACTCGCCGCAGCCGACGGCGCACAGCTCTTCCTGCCGGCAGTGGGCGTTGATTTCCAGTATCGCGTCGTGGTCGGCACAGACCGCCGCGGCGTCGGCGACGGGGCCGACCGTGGCACTTCGGACGTTGAAGCCGACGGTGAGCGACGAATCGGCGAGTTTTGAGAGCTCGCTGTCGACGAAGGCCAGCGGGTCGTCGGGCAGGAACTCGTCGCGGTCGCGGGCGACGAGTTCGCGGGCCGCCGCTCGCGACGCGTCGTCGAGTGCGATACCGCCGAGGAAGGCGGCTCCGGCGTACTCACTCCCCGCCCGTGCCCACGCCGCGTCGGCTTCGCCGGAGAGGCTGGCGAGCGCGAGCCGCGGCTCGAACCCGGCCATCAAGCGGCCTCCGCCCCGGCTGAGTCGGTCAATTCGGCCAACGCCTTGGCGACGGCGCGCGCGACCCGCTCGGCGTCCGCGGGACCGTCGATCTTCGTGTCGGTCCGGACGACCGGCCGGTCCAATTCGGTCCCGTCCGCGGTGTCGAGGACGAACGCGTCGGCGAAGGGGTAGGCCTCCGCGACGCCCGCCGTGCTCGCCTCGTAGCCGACAGCCTCCATCAGCTTCGCTGCCGGCCCGGAGAACACCTCGTCCTCGACGAACGGCGAGACGGCGACGACCGGCGTCTCGTGGAGTGCTCGCTCGACGCCCGGCAGTGCCAGCATCGGGCCGATGCTCGTCACCGGATTGGAGGGGCCCACGACGACCGGGTCGGCGAGCGCGTCGAGGGTCTCCGAGGAGGGGCGGGCCTCGTCGGCCCCGCGGAACTCCACGTCCTCGACGGCGGGGGCAGCACGCTCTGCGACCCAGAACTCCTGGAAATGCATCGCGCCCTCGTCGGTGTGGATGATACTTGCTACGGGGTCGTCCGACATCGGGACGAGGTCGACCGCGAGGTCGAAGGCGTCCGCGAGGATGCGTGTGACCTCGGTCAGCGAGTTGCCCTCGTCGAGGAGGCTGGTTCGGGTGACGTGAACTGCCCGGTCCTTGTCGCCGATCTCCATGAACTCCGCGACGCCCGAGAAGCGTCGCCAGCGGGCGATGTCGCGGCCCGCGACCTGTGCCTCGTCGTCGAGGTAGCGCGGCCCCGGTTCGAACCCCGCAGCGTCGGCGAGGCGGTGCAGTTCGGCGTTCGTCTCGGTGGTGTCGTCGGCGATGCCCCACCACCGGTCGGTGTCGAGGACGCCGCCGCCGTGAAAGAGCACGGTGTCGACGTCGGGGCAGACGAGCAGCCCTCCGAGTTCGACGTCGTCGCCGGAGTTGCCGACGACGGTCGTCTCGGCGGGGTCGAACACGTCTGCCGCGCCGTCGAGGAGCTTCGGCGTGCCCGTCCCGCCCGCGAGAAAGGTGACCATTGCCCCGTGGTTGTCCGCGGGGCGGTTTGTATCTGCCCCTCTCCGTGGTGCCACGACACACTCACGTCCGGAGTTTTGCCACCCCGAGCGCGACGGCTGTCGGTCCCAGGAAGACGACGAGTGCCAGCACCGTCCACGCCACGACGGCTTCGGTGCCCGTGAGGAAGGTGATGTTGTACCGCTGAAAGTCGCCAAAGACGACGAACAGCGAGGTGACCAGCGCGACGGGCAGGCCGACGGCGGCGTACCGGAGTGCTCGCTGACCGTCGAGGCCGCGGCGGACCAACACCCAGCGGGCCAGTCCGAACGGGAGCACCCACAGGATCCCGGCGGCCCCGACGACGATGACGCCGACGACGATGCCGACGTCGAGCGCGAGGAAGGAGGCGGCGACGACGAGGGCCGCAGCGAGGACACCGACCCCCGCACCCACGTAGGTGAGCGCCCGCGAGAAGGGGCGGACCCGACGCTCGAGGAGGAACGCCGCTGCGACGAATAGCACCGACCCGACGACTGCGCCGAGGAAGACGAAGATGACGAAAAGCCCCGCAGGGTTGTTGGTCACGGTCACCGCACACTATGGTCTGCTGACAGCATAACCTCTCTCCCCGTTCCGAAACACCAAACACCCGACACCACGCACCACGTCTATGACCGCCGTCAAGGACAGCGTCCACGACTACATCTCGCTCGACCCGCTCGCCCAGGACCTCGTCGACACCCCCGAGTTCCAACGACTCCGCCACATCAAACAGCTCTCCACCGTCCGGCTCGTCTACCCCTCTGCGAATCACACCCGCTTCGAGCACTCGCTCGGCGTCTACCATCTCGCCTCCCAGGCCCTCTCACATCTCGGTATCGACGGCGACCGCGCCGACCATCTCCGTGCCGCCGCGCTCCTCCACGACATCGGCCACGGTCCCTACGGCCACCAGACCGAGCACATCATCATGCGCCACACGGGGCTACACCACGACGAGATTGAGTGGCTCCTCACAGACCCCGAAGCGGGCCACCCGAACGGCGAACCCGCCACCCAGACAGTCCGCGACACCCTCGTCGACCACGGTCTCGACCCCGAGCGCGTCGCCGCCCACGTCCGCGGCGAGGGTGAACTCGGCCAGCTGGTCTCGGGCGAACTGGACGTCGACCGGATGGACTATCTCGTCCGCGACGCCCACCACACCGGCGTCCCCTACGGCACCATCGACACTGGACGGCTGGTCCGCGAACTCCGGTACAGCGCGGGCGAACTCGTGCTCGACGAGGGCAACGTCCAGACCGCCGAATCCCTCTTGCTCGCCCGCGGGCTGATGAACGGTATCGTCTACCGCCACCACGTCTCGCGCATCGCGGGGGCGATGCTCGAACGCGCCTCCGAGCGGCTCATCGCTCGCGACGACACTGTCGACATCGCGACCTTCCAGCGCATGGCCGACCACGACCTGCTCGTCGCGCTCCGCGAGCACGTCCCCGAACTCGGCCGCCGCATCGAACGCCGCGACCTCTACAAACGCGCCGTCTGGGCCGACCTCGCCGACGTTCCGGTCGACGTCGTCGACTGCTCTCACGAGGACGAACGCGCCGCCGAGCGCGAGATCGCCGACGCGGCAGGTATCGACCCCATCGAGGTCGTCGTCGACGTCCCTTCCCGGCCGAGTCTCAAGGAGTCGAACGCCCGCGTCGTCGTCGGCGGCGTCGTCCAGCGGCTCGAGGAGGCCTCCGAACTCGTCGGCGCGCTCCGCGACGCCGAACGCGCGCAGTGGCGACTCGGCGTCTACACGAAACGCGAGCACGTCGACCGGGTCGCCGACGCCGCTCGCGACGTGCTCGGCGTCCGTCTCGGCCGTACCGAGTAGCACTTCGCGACGCTCCGAGGGCTTTTGTCATCGTCAGGCGAAAGCACTCGCAAGCGATGCCCTCCACCGAAGCACCCGCAGAGACACACGAGGTCGAGACCGTCCACGGCTCGGTCGAGTACGAGACGGTCACCTGCAGCAACTGTCGACACGAGTTACAACCGGCCGAAGCGCTCCCGGTCGGCATCGGTCTTGAAGCGACGGACGACCACTTCATCGGCGATCAGACGCGAACTGCCTACACCGCGGCCGAGGTTCGACACCTCTGTACGCACTGCGCCGAGTCGACGCTCGGTTACGACGGGCCGCCGGGTCGGTTCGAAACTCTCACCGAGACGATTACGTCGCTCTCGACGCTCGAACGGGCACTGCTCGCTCTCGGGAGTCTCGCACTCGTCGGGCTGTTCGTGCTCAACCTCGCTGTCCTCGTCTGACGGCGACGGTTGCTCCCACGGTTTTTATCCGAGAACGCCAAACCCACCCCCATGCTCACCATCAAGGACAGCGTCCACGACCACATCGAGGTCGGGGGCGTCGCCGAAGCCCTCCTCGACACGCCGGAGATGCAGCGGCTCCGGCACATCAAGCAGCTGGGGACGGTCCAACTCGTCTACCCCTCCGCCAACCACACGCGCTTCGAGCACAGCCTCGGTGTCTACCATCTCGCGAACCGCGTGCTCTCGCATCTCGGCATCGAGGGCGTGCTGGCCGAGCGGATCCGCGCCGCCGCCCTGCTGCACGACGTCGGCCACGGACCCTACAGCCACAACATCGAGGCACTCACCCACCGCCACACGGGCAAGTACCACGACGACGTGGCGGAACTCCTGGCGAGTGGCCGCGTCGGCGACGTGCTCCGCGAGCACGACCTCGACCCCGCTGCCGTCGCCGACCTCGTCGCGGGCGAGGGGCAGTACGGCCAACTCGTCTCGGGTGAACTGGACGTCGACCGGATGGACTATCTCGTCCGCGACGCCCACCACACCGGCGTCCCCTACGGCACCATCGACACCGGACGGCTCGTCCGCGAACTGACCTTCGTCGACGGCCAGCTCGTCTTGGACGAAGGCAACGTCCAGACCGCCGAGTCGCTGCTGCTCGCGCGGGCACTGATGAATCCGACCGTCTACCAGCACCACGTCGCCCGTCTCTCGAAGGCGATGCTCCGCCGTGCCTCCGAGCGACTGCTGGAGGAGCCGGACATCTCCGCCGACCAACTCCGGCGGATGGACGACCACGACCTGCTCGCCAGCCTGCGGATGACCGGGCGTACCACGGAACTCGCGCGCCGCCTCGACGAGCGCGACCTCTACAAGCGCGGCGTCTGGGCCGAGCGCGAGGACGTGCCGGACGACGTGCTCGACCTCCCGCACGAGGAGATCCGCGAAATCGAGCGCGACGTCGCCAACGACGTCGGCGTCGAGCCTGACTCGGTCATCATCGACGTACCCGCAGAGCCGTCGATGAAGGAGTCATCCTCGCGGGTGATGGTCAACGGCGACGTCCGGCGGCTCGACCGCCAGTCGCCGCTGGTCAACGCGCTGCGGACGGCCCAACGCCAGCAGTGGCGGCTCGGCGTCTACGCACCCGGCGACGTCGCCGACGACGTGGGCGAGGCCGCTGTCGACGCGCTCGGTCTCGACATCGAGGGCGCGCTCGTCAACTACGTGCGCACCGGCCACCGAACGACGCTCGACCAGTTCGAATAGCGGGTCCAAGCGTGCTTGCGACGACCGCGCGACGACGTCGAGACGAGTCGTTGGGCGGCTTCGAGAGCTTCAAGCCGTTCGCGCTTCGTTCTCAGGACGATGATACTGGAGGGAACCGTCCTGCGCGGCCGGGACTTCGAGCCGGTCGAGGGACGCGTCGTCGTCGAGGACGGGACGATCATGGAAATCGAGGAAGCGTCGGTCGAGTCGACCGACGTCATCCTCCCGGCGTTCGTCAACGCCCACACCCACATCGGCGACTCCATCGCCAAGGAGGCCGGTGCGGGACTCTCGCTGGACGACCTCGTCGCGCCACCCGACGGGCTGAAACACCGCTTGCTCCGACAGGCCAGTGCCGAGGAGAAGATCGCGGCAATGCGTCGCTCGCTCGAATATATGCAGGCCGGTGGCCAGGCCGCCTTCCTCGAGTTCCGCGAGGGCGGTGTCGACGGTGTCGACGCCATCCACGACGCGCTGGACGGGCTGGACATCGAGGGCGTCGTCCTCGGCCGCGAGACGGAGGCCGCGATGGAGGCCGCCGACGGCTTCGGGGCGAGCGGTGCCCGCGACGCGGACTTCGACTATCTCCGCAACGCCACACGCGGCGCGGCCAAACTGTTCGGCATCCACGCCGGGGAGCGCGACTCCGCCGACATCAACCCCGCGCTCGACCTCGATCCGGACTTCCTGGTCCACATGGTCCACCCCAAGCCCCTCCACTTGGAGCGCGTCGAGGACAAGGGAATCCCCATCGTCGTCTGCCCGCGCTCGAACCTCGTCACGAACGTCGGCGTCCCGCCGCTGCGCGACCTCTTGGACCGCACGACCGTCGCGCTCGGCACCGACAACGTGATGCTCAACAGCCCGTCGATGTTCCGCGAGATGGAGTTCGCGAACAAGCTGACCGACGCGACGGCGAAAGAAGTCCTCCGGATGGCGACGGTCAACGGCGCGGAGATCGCGGAGCTGAACTGCGGACTCGTCGAACCCGGACGCGACGCCAAACTGCTCGTCCTCGACGGCGACACCGACAACCTCGCTGGCGCGCGGGACCTCGTCCGCGCGGTCGTCCGACGCGCTGGCCACGCCGACGTGAAGCGGGTCGTGCTCTGAGTCGGCGGCGTCTCTCCTTCTGACAGCCGCCACTGCGCGAAGAGTTAATACGGCCGACCGGCTATCGTGCGGTGAGTTACCATGGCACTCTACGACCGGATTCTCGTCCCGACCGACGGCTCCGACGGCGTCGAACGGGCGATCTCGCACGCTGTCGACCTCGCGACGGTACACGGTGCGACGGTCCACGCCGTCTACGTCGTCAACTCCGCGGGCTTCACCGGACTGCCGATGGAGGCCTCGTGGGAGGGCATCGACGAGATGCTCCGCGCCGACGCCGAGGCCGCGCTGGCGACGGTCCGCGACATCGCCACCGCCCGCGACATCCCGGTCGAGACGCACGTCCTCGACGGGTCGCCGCAGCGGGAAATCGTCCGCTACGCCGAGGAGGAGGGCTGCGACCTCGTCGTCATGGGCACCCACGGCCGCGGCGGCATCGACCGCCTGCTCCTCGGGAGCGTCGCCGAGAAGGTCGTCCGCGCGTCGAACGTCCCGGTGATGACCGTGCGGGTCGGCGACGAAGAAGTCGAAGGAGTCGAAGAGACCGGAGAGGTTGGCGAAGCCGAAGAGACTGAGCAGGGAGAACAGGGGCAGACCGCGTAGTCGGAGTCAGACAGGACGGAGATGTTCGCAGTCGCCCGCGTGGACCGTCACGTCGCCCCTGCCCGTCCGCACGACGAGCGCGCCGGGGAACTCCACGTCGACGGCGCGACCCTCGACGACGCCGCCGGGGGTCTCGACGCGCACGCGCTGGCCGAGCGTCGCCGAGTGGGCACGCCACGCTGGGAGCACGTCGTCGGGATTGTCCCGCAGGTCCGCGAACTCCTCCAAGAGCCGCTGGACGAACAGCCGCCGGTCGACGTCCTCGCCGAGTTGCTCGCGGAGGCTCGTCGCTCCCTCGGGCAGGTCGGCGGCGTCGACGTTGGCGTTGACACCGATCCCCGCGACGAGCCACGAGACGCGGTCGGCCTCGCCCTCCATCTCGGTCAGGATACCGGCGAGTTTCTTGCCACCACGGTCGCCTCCGCTCGCTTCGCTCGCGGACACAGCGTCAGCACTCCGCGTTGACTGGCCCTCGTTCGTTCCACTCACGAGCAAGTCGTTCGGCCACTTGATACTCGCGTCCACACCGGCCTCACGGCAGGCACGCGTCGCCGCCACCGCCGCCGCGAGCGTGAAGACCGGGACGTGCGCCGGCGGGCGCTGCGGCCGGACGAGGAGCGAGACCCAAACGCCGCCCGAAGGTGCGGTCCACTCGCGCTTGAGCCGGCCGCGGCTGCCGACCTGCTCGTCGGCGACGACGGCGACGTCTTCGGCTCCCTCGGCCGCGAGTTCCCGCGCTCGGTCGTTGGTGCTGCCGATGCTGTCGTGATACTCTACCGAGAAGGGTGCGTCCAGTCCGTACTCGATGGCCGCCGCGCCGTAGGGAGGGACGTCGCTCACGACGTAGCCGTCGCCCGTGCTCTCGATGCCGAAGCCCTCGTCGCGTAGGGCTTCGACCTGCTTCCAGACCGCGGCCCGCGAGACGTCGAGTCGCTCGGCCAGTCCGGGACCGGTCACCGGCCCGGACGCGAGCGCGTCGAGGAGGGCCCGTCGGGTGTCGTTCATATCTCCTCGTCGGCGACGCGGGGTGAAATGTCCGCCGCTCTCGCTCAGGTAACGGACACGACGCCGACCCGCTTCCGGAGTTCGTCGTCGTCGAGCCACGCGACGTGCCGCGTCGGGCCGGACGACTCGCCTCCCCACGTCGCCGGCGACGACAGGGCGTACGTGTCGGCCGCGGCGTCGAGGTCGTCGGTCCCCAGCAGATACGCACAGGGACCCTGCCCGACCGCGCGCAGGCGGTCGACCAGCCACGACTCCTCGTCGAGCGGTTCGGCCAGCGTCACGGGCTGGCCGGGGAACGTCGCCAACGACGCCCCGAGTGATTCGTCAGCCCAGCGTTCGGCCGTCGGGAAGCCGTAGACGCGCCGGAAGCGCTCGGCCGCACGGTCGAGCTCCGAGACGGCGAGGACGACCTCGCTGATACCGGAAAGCGGGCCGTCGGCGACGCTCTCCGTGGGTGTCACGCGTCGCTCGCGCGGCGTCCGGTCGGTGATGGCGAAGGGGTGGAGTTCCCGTTCTCCCTCGCCGCCGACGAAGACCATGTCCCACTCGACGCGGCGGCCGTCGTCGCGCTCGCGTCCGGCGGTCTTCGGGCCGTCGACGGGGAGTCCGGCGTCGATGCAGCGTTTGGCCCACTCACGAGTGTCGTCGACGCCGATGCACCACGCGGCCGGACCCGCGCTGGCGGCGATGTACTCGGGCCAGAAGCCAGCGTCGGCGGGTTCCGCCTCGGGCGTCGTCGACAGCAGTTCGAGATACGAGCCGTCAGCGAAGCCGAGCAGCGACATCCGGGTCGTGCCGGTGGCGTGGACGCCGCCGTACTCCGGGTCGAGACCGACGCGCTCGAACGCGTCGACGACGGTGTCGAAGTCCTCGTGGGCGAACGCGACGTGGTCGATGTCCATGGCGGGGGGTCGGCCGCCGCCGACATAGCTGCATCCCCCGGAGTTTTACTCCCGTCGCCCGACAGGTCGGTCGTGACGATATCCGACGAGACCGTGCGGCTCTCTACGGGCCGCGAGGTCGACTTGCCCTTCCGGTGTGAGGCCGACGTCGCTGGCGCGCTCTTCTCGGCCGACTGGGACGCGCTCCGCCGAGTGGTCCCCGACGCGCTGACGCCCGTCCGGCTCGGCCCGCGAAGCGGCGGGGTCGTCGTCGCGGGACTCTCCTACTCGCAGGCGGGCGACTTCGAGCCGTACGACGAACTCGCGGTCGTCGTCCCCGTGGCTCGCCACGCCGTCGCCGGCGTCCCCCGACTCGACGGCGGCGTCGGCGGCTACGTGGTCGCCCTGCCAGTCAGCACCGAGGCCTCCTGCCATCTCGGCCGGGAAGTCTGGGGCTTTCCGAAGACCGTCGCCGACGTCGAGGTTCGACGCGAGGGCGTGGGGGGAGATGGAGCCGACCGAGGCGACCGACGTGACAGGCGGGACAGACGTGACAGGCGTGCCGAGTGGCACGTCGACGTCCACGAGGACGGCGAACGCGCGCTCTCGCTCACGGTTCGCGAGACCCGTCGCCACAGCCGCGACGTGACGCTCGACGCCTACACGCGGAAGGACGACCAGCTGTGGCGGACTCCAGTCGAGATGGTCGGGCCAGCAGGCTTCGGGTTCGGACTCGGGCGCGTCGAGTTGGACGTCGGTGCCGGGCCACTGGCGGCCGACGTTCGACGGCTGGGGGTTCACCGCCCGGTCGGCCGGTTCACTGGACGGCTCCGGGCACACCTCGCCGTCGGCGAGCCTGCGGCCGAGACCGACGGCCACGTCTGACCACGGATCCTCGCACGCGGCCATCCGGAACTTCTGTTATCCCCCACCGCTTTCCTCCGGGTATGACCGTCTCAAGCGCCCCCGGCAAGGTGTATCTGTTCGGGGAGCACGCCGTCGTCTACGGCGAGCCGGCGGTCCCCTGCGCCATCGAGCGCCGGGCGACCGTCACCGTCGAACCGCGAGACGACGACCACGTCCGCGTCGTCGCCGAGGACCTCACCCTCGACGGCTTCACCGTCGAATACTCCGGGTCGACCGACAGCGGCCCGGACGTCGACGTCCCCCGGCCGCTCGTGCAGGCCGCGATGGGCTACATCGACGCCGCCGTCGACCAGGCGCGCGACGCCGCCGACGCACCCGACGCCGGCTTCGACATCACCGTCGAGAGCGCGATTCCGCTCGGCGCGGGGCTCGGGTCGTCGGCCGCCGTCGTCGTCGCGGGTATCGACGCCGCCACCCGCGCGCTCGGCGTCGACCTCGACCCGGAAGAGATCGCCGACCGTGCCTACCGCGCCGAACACGAAGTGCAGGACGGCCAGGCCTCCCGCGCCGACACCTTCGCCTCCGCGATGGGCGGCGCGGTCCGCGTCGAGGGCGACGACTGCCGCGCCGTCGACGCGCCCGCACTCCCCTTCGTCGTCGGCTTCGACGGCGGCGCGGGCGACACGGGCGAACTCGTCGCCGGGGTCCGCGCGCTCCGCGAGAAGTACGACTTCGCCGCCGACACCGTCGAGGCCATCGGCGACATCGTCCGCGAGGGCGAGACGCTGCTGGCCGAGGCCGACCCCGAGAGCGAGCCGAGCGAGGACCTGCTGGACGCGCTCGGCGAGCTGATGGACTTTAACCACGGCCTGCTGGAAGCCCTGGGCGTCTCCTCGCGCTCGCTCGACAGTCTCGTCTGGGCGGCGCGCTCGGGCGACGCCTACGGGGCGAAGCTGACAGGCGCAGGCGGCGGTGGCTGCATCGTCGCACTCGACCCGACCGACGAGACGCAGACCGCGCTCCAGTACACACCCGGCTGTGTCGACGCCTTCCGCGCCGAGTTGGCGACGACGGGCGTCCGCGCAGAGGACGGAAATGATACGAAGACGAGCGAGGAGGACGCATGACGACGGTCCTCAAACTCGGCGGCAGCGTCATCACCGACAAAGACCGCCGCGAGACGGTGGACCTCCCCGCACTGGAGGCGGCGGCGACGGCCGTCGCCGACTCGTTCGCCGACGGAAGCGACGAGCGCGACGAGCACGAAGACCTCGTTATCGTCCACGGCGGGGGGAGCTACGGCCACTTCCACGCCGAGGAACACGGCGTCAGTACGACGACGGGTACCCACGACGCCCACGGTGCGTTGGCCATCCACGACGCGATGAAGCGGCTCAACGGCCACGTGCTCGACGCCTTCGGCCAGCGCGAAGTGCCGACGCTGCCCGTCCACCCCTTCTCGGTCGGCGCACGCGACGCCGACGGCGACCTCACGTTCCCACTCAGCTCGGTGAGAACGATGCTCGACGAGGGCTTCGTCCCGGTTCTCCACGGCGACGTCGTCGCCCACGCTGGCGAGGGTGTCACCGTCGTCAGCGGCGACGAACTCGTGGTCCGGCTCGCGGAGGGGCTCGACGCCGACCGCGTCGGTCTCTGCTCGACGGTCCCCGGTGTGCTCGACACGGACGACGAGGTCGTCCCCGAGATTCGGGAGTTTGGGGACGTCGCCGCCGCGCTCGGCGGCAGCGACTCGACGGACGTGACGGGGGGGATGGCCGCGAAGGTTCGTTCCCTCTTGGACCTCGGCGCGCCCGCCCACATCTTCGGCCCGGACGGCATCGCTCCCTTCCTCGCGGGCGAGTCGCCGGGGACGCGAATCGACGGCTAAGCCCTCTGAGGACGTACTCGACAGTCTCGGTTCAGCTGCTGTGAGCGAGAAACGTTTCACCGGAAACGTGGTGTGTGATGCTAGCACACGTAGCTCAGTTCCGCGAGCGACAGCTGTCGAGAATCAGCAGACAGCGTCGACTCGCCGCTAAATCTCGAATCGGAGTCCGTCGCGGGCGAAGCGGACGTCGCCGTCGAAGGTCGCCTCCACCGAGTCCAGCATCTCGCGGTGTTTCCCTTCGGTATGGGGGTAGAGATGCGTCAGATAGACGCGGCCGACGTCGCAGCCGGCGAGTGCCTCGCCCAACTGCGTCGGCGTCGGATGGTTCGCGACGTCGACCTCGTCGGGAAAGGAGCAGTCGTGGGCGAGCACGTCCGCGCCGTCGGCGAAGCGCGCGAGTCCGTCGAAGGCCTCGGTGTCGCCACTGAAGACAAATCCGTCGTCGAAGCGGTAGGCGAGACAGTCCATCGAGTGCCGCACCTCGTAGCCCTCGACGTCGAAGCCGGCGACCTCGAATGAGTCGGCGCGGACCTCGCGGACCGCGAGGTCGATGCGGTCTTGGAGATAGTCGTGGAGGTCCAGCAGGCCGTCGAGGAGTTCTTTCGTGCCCGTCGGCCCGACGACTTCCAGATGTTCCTCGCCCGCGAGCCAGCGGGCTTTGAGCAGGGGGAGGAGATCAGAGACGTGGTCGAGATGGTGGTGCGTGAGGAGCACGGTCGAGACGCCCTCGTAGCCGACGTCGGTCTGGCTCAGCCGGTGGAGGACGCCGCTGCCGCAGTCGACCAACAGGGTCCGGTCCCCGTCCTCCAGCAGGATGCCGGTCTGGACCCGGTCGGCCGTGGGCATCGCGCTGCCGGTGCCGAGGAAGGTGACGCGCATGGTTCGGGCCACAGCCCGGAGGCCGAAAGCCGTTCGGGTGGCCGACGGCCTGCGAGCCCACTCCCGTCCCGCCGTTCGCGGGCACAACCCACTTACCCGCTCGGCCAAAGGAGGTGGTAATGAGTGGCCGGGAGCTGTTGGCCGGGACCGACGTCGACTTCGACGCCAAGACCGTCGACATCGCCGACGAGGACGTCTTGGACCTGCTCGAACCGTCGGTTCGGGAGTGGTGGGTCGAGCAGTTCGGCGACTACGTCCCCGGCAACGGCGGCTTCTTCACCCCGCCGCAACGGGGAGCCATCCCGCGGATCCACGAGGGGACGAACTCGCTCATCTGCGCGCCGACCGGCTCCGGCAAGACGCTCGCCTCCTTCACCGCCATCATCAACGAACTGTTCCGCCGCGACCGAGAACTGGACGACGGTCTCGACAACGCGGTCTACTGTCTCTACGTCTCGCCGCTGAAGTCGCTCGCCAACGACATCGGCCGCAACCTCGGCGAGCCGCTGGACGGCATCACCGAGAAGTTGGCCGACCGCGGCGAGGACGTCGAGCTCCGCCACGCCATCCGCCACGGCGACACCTCCTCCAACGACCGCCAGAAGATGCTGGAGACGACGCCGCACATCCTCAACACGACGCCCGAGACGCTGGCCATCCTGCTCAACTCCCCGAAGTTCAAGGAAAAGCTCCGGAACGTGGAGTACGTCGTCGTCGACGAGATTCACAGCCTCGCGGAGAACAAACGCGGGACCCACCTCTCGGTCTCCTTGGAACGGCTCGAAGCGCTCGCCGACACGTCGCCGACGCGAATCGGCTGTTCGGCGACGGTCGAACCCCTGACCACTGTGGCCGAATATCTCGTCGGCCGTGACGACGACGGCGACCCGCGAGACTACGACATCGTCGACACGCGGTTCGTCCGCGACTTCGACATCCGACTGGAGTGTCCCACCGACGACCTCATCGACACGCCACGGAGCGTCGTGACCGGGCGATTCTACGACCGACTGCACGAACTCATCCAGTCGCACACGAACACGCTCGTCTTCACCAACACCCGCTCGGGGGCCGAGCGGGTCCTGCACAACCTCAGAGAGGACCATCCCGACAGCTACGACGAGACCAACTCCGGCTGTCACCACGGCTCGCTCTCGAAGGAACGTCGCCAGGAGATCGAGTCCCAACTGAAGGCGGGCGAGTTGGACTTCGTCACGTCGTCGACCTCGCTGGAACTCGGCATCGATATGCCCCACATCGACCTCGTGGTACAGGTCGGGTCGCCGAAGTCCGTCGCCTCGTTGCTCCAGCGCGTCGGCCGCGCGGGCCACCGCCTCGGCCAGACCGTGCAGGGGCGCGTCATCGCGCTCGACCGCGACGAGCTCGTCGAGTGCGCGGTGATGCTCAAGAAGGCCGAGGAGGGCTTCGTCGACCGCGTGTTCGTCCCCGAGAACGCCTACGACGTGGCCGCCCAGCACGTCTACGGCATGGCAATCAACGAGGTCCGGCCGGAGTCCGAGGTCCGCGACATCCTGACGCGAGCGTACCCCTACCGAAACTTTTCCGACACCGATTTCGACCGGCTCTTTCGCTACCTGACGGCGGACTACGAGGGCATGGAGGACAAGAACGTCTACGCCAAGATCTGGCGCGACACCAACGACGCCCCCGACGGCGAGTACCACTATGACGAGTACGAGGTGGGCGAACCTCTCATCGGCAAGCGTGGGCGACTCGCTCGCGTCATCTACATGACCAACATCGGGACGATTCCCGACTCCTTCACCTGCGACGTCTACACCCGCGGCTCCAACGAGTGGGTCGGCAACCTCGACGAGAACTATCTCGACACGCTGGAGAAGGGCGACGTCTTCGTCCTCGGCGGCGACCACTTCGAGTTCAGCTACCGCCGCGGGTCGAAGGTCTACGTCGACCGGACGAGCGCCCGGCCGACCGTCCCCTCGTGGTTCTCCGAGCGGCTTCCGCTCTCCTACGACCTCGGACGCGAGATCATCTCGTTCCAGGGCGACCTCGTCGAGCGCCTCCAGTCCGGCGGCCGCCCCGCCGCCCGCGACTGGCTCCGGGGCTTCCCGCTGGACGAGAACAGCGTCCGTGCCATCACGCGGATGTACGACGAGCAGTTGCAGTACGCCGGTCCCGAGAGCGTCAGCACCGACGACCGCCTGGCCGTCGAGGAGGTCCTGGACCGCGAGCAGTACCGTCGGCACTACCACGTCCACTCCAATTATGGCAGAAAGTTCAACGACGGGCTCTCGCGACTCGTCGCCTACCACTGCGCCCAGCAGGCGAACACGAACGTCCAGGTCGCCGTCGCCGACAACGGCTTCTCGGTGTCGATGCCGCTGAACCGGAAGGTCGACGTCGCTGGCGTCGTCAGGGGGCTGGACCCCGCGGCCGTCGGCAGCGACCTCCGGGCCGCACTCGACGGGACCGACCTCCTCAAACGCTACTTCCGCATCAACGCGACGCGCTCGCTGATGATTCTGAAGCGGTACAAGGGCTACGAGAAGTCCGCCGCCGAACAGCAGGTCTCAAGCGAGATGCTGCTCTCGTTTGCCCAGGATCTCGACTCCTTCGCGGTCATCGAGGAAACCTATCGAGAGATTCTGGAGGACAAACTCGCCGTCGGCGCGATTCGTGACTTCGTCGAAGCCGTCCAGGCAGAAGAAATCGAGGTCGTCCACCAGCAACACGACTATCCGTCGCCGCGGGCGTTCGGCCTGGCGACGCTGATGGCCTCGGACGTCGTGCTCGCGGACGACGAGTCGGCGGTCCTGAAAGAGTTCCACGAGCGCGTACTGGCCGAGATCGGCGATGACGGCGAGGACGCCGACGGAGCCGTGGCCGACGTCGACTGACTACTCCGCTGCGGCCCAGTCGCCGCCGACCCGGTCGACGCCCATCATGTCCTGTCCCTCGTGTTCGGAGAAGACGACCTTCAGGTTCGGCTCCGGGACTCCGAACTCAGCGTGGGCGTAGTCCATCGTCGCCAGCGCGAAGGCGCGCTTGCGCTCGAAGGGCCGTCCCTCGCGGACGTCGGCGTTGAGGAACAAGAGCGGCCCGTCGACGGCGCGGCCGAGCGCGAGGTTTGAAGCCTCGTGCTCGCGGACGACGCAGGCGACGTGGCCCGCAGTCGTCGCCATCTCGTCGGTGTAGAACTCGGTCACCGCGTCGGTGAACGCTCGTTTCTCGTCGGCCGAGAGGTCGAGGGTCGTGTCGAACTGGAGCAGTGGCACGGGTCGATCGACAGAACCGGGGGACCTGAATCCGTCGCCCGCGCCGACTGAGGCAGCTTCAAGTAGCCCTGTCGACTCCCACCGTCCATGTCCGGCACACTCGCACTCGACATCGAGACGGTCAGTCCCGACCGCGAGCCGACCGACCAGGCTCACTTCAGAGACTCCTCGTACTTCGAGTTGCTCGCGGTCGGTCTCGGCTTTCGCCCTGCACCCGGCGAACCGGTCGAGACGACGGTCTGTTTCCGCGACGGCGAGGACGCCGAATCGGAACTCGCGCTCGTCGACGCCGTCTGTGACTGGTGTGTCGAACGCCCGGCCGACAGGCTCGTCACCTACAACGGCGACGGCTTCGACCTCCTGCATCTGCCCGGCCGGGCTGCGGTTGCTGGCGAGGCCGTCGGCGACATGACCCCGCGGGACCGACTCGACCGGATTCTCGACCTCCAGCACGTCGACCTGATGGACGAGACCCGTCGGGTCTACGGCGGCTTCCGCGGACTCGAACAGGTCTGTGAGGACCTCGCTGTCGACGTGCCGGAGACCCACTGGGCCGACTACGAGCACGGGATGCATCCCGACGACTGGCGACCGCTGGGCAAGCGTGGCAAGAAGCAGGTCGTCAACACCGACGTGCCACAGTTCGGCGAGCGGTATCTCGCGCTGGCGGCCGTCGACGCCCAAGAGACGGTGACCTTCCGTGCACTCTCCGATCTCCTCCGAGATTACACCGTCGCCGACATCGAGCCGCTGTTCGAACTGCTCGACCGACGGCCGTTCGACGGCGACTGAGCCGACTCAGTCAACTCAGTCGACGAGCAGCGTGTTCAACGCGTCGGGGACGACGAGCACGTCGCTGCCCGGTTCGACCGCGTCGCCGACGGACGGCCGAGCGTGCATGAGACAGTCCTCGACCACCGAGGGCAACCGGCTGTTCGTCACGTAGACAGGATGCTCGCGGAGCGCGCGGGCGACGACGAACGCCCGTTGCGCGCCGGGCTCGTAGCCCGAACGCATCTCCTCGTAGAGTTCGCTCGCGCTCGTCGCCGTCGACAGCCGGTCGTAGAACCGCTTCTCGCCCTTCCCCTCCCCAGCACCTTCGGGCAGCAGTGCCGGAATCACGACCCGCCCGCCGGGTCGGAGCGGGTTCCGGTCGCCGAGCACGAGATAGGTCGCCGCCCGCGTCGTCTGATAGAGGTTCGCGTCCTTCGGCGCGCCGACGCCCGCGACGACGGCGTCGTACTCGCGGTCGACGGAGACCGAGAGTGCCGCCTTCGCCCGCTCGGCGAGGTCGGCGACGACCTGGCGCGGACGGCCCGCGCTGGCGGCGAGAATCCCGCTCGGTCCCTTCGTCACGTTACAACAGAAGTCCGGCCCGGCGAGGTCGCCCGCGCGGTCCAGCGTCTCGCGGAAGGGGTTGTCGGCGACGCGGCCGAGTCGGACGCCCTCCCGCGACAGCATCTCCGGGCCGTGCGTGTAGCGGATGAGCGACTCGCTGCCCGCGCCGACGACGACGGTCTTCGCGCCGCCGGAGAAGCCCGCGTACTGGTGGGGTTCGACCATTCCCGTCGAGACCACGAGGTCCGCGTCGGCCACGCGCTCGTTGACCTCGACGGGACAGCCGTCGACGTCGCCGACGCGGACGGTCTCGGCGGGGTCGTGGTTCACGGCGAGGTCGGCGTGTTCGCCCAGCCCCGCGCGAAGCTCCGCGTCGGTCATCG
The DNA here is from genome assembly GCF_900103715.1 of Halogranum gelatinilyticum. Classification (NCBI taxonomy): domain Archaea; kingdom Methanobacteriati; phylum Methanobacteriota; class Halobacteria; order Halobacteriales; family Haloferacaceae; genus Halogranum; species Halogranum gelatinilyticum. Next base: position 334,887 of record NZ_FNHL01000002.1, read on the forward strand.
GCCGGTGGAGACCGAGACCGACGACCACGGTGATCTGCTCACGGGGAACCGGCAGTTCGGCGAGAAGCGCGTCCAGCAACACGTCGTCCGGCGTCGCCCGCGTCACGTCGGTGACGACGATTGCGACGTCGTCGTCCGGGTTTGTGAGGTCCGCGAGCGCGGGACCGTGGGGGTCGGCCATCGCACCCTCTGCGGCCTCGCGCGGGTCGACGGCCTCGCCGCCCGGCGGAGTGCAGACGGTCACGTCGCACTCGGGGAGGTCGAATTCGACAGTTCCCGAGCCGAGTGGGAGTTCCATGGGCGGACGTCGGCGGCGGGCCGAGAAAAGCTACCGGCGCGCCCAGTCGAGCATCCGAGCGTAGAACGGCTCGGAGGCCAGTGCCGTTGGGTCGCCGACGAGCACCAAGCCCTTCTTCGCTCGCGTTAGCGCGACGTTCAGTCGACGGTAGTCCTCGAAGATGGGTTCCTCCAGGTTGCCGGTGGCGACGAACGAGACGACGATGACCTCCTTCGAGGAGCCTTGGAAGCGGTCGACGGTGTCGACGGTCACGTCGACGCGGCGGCTGATTTCGGCGACCTGCGCCCGGAACGGGGCGATGACGCCGATGTCGTCGGCGTCGACGCCGGCAGCGCGGAACGACCGGACGACGTCGGCGACGCGGTCGGCCTCGACGGGGTTGGTGTTGCCGACGCGCTCGCCTTCGGGGTCGACGAAGCTCACGGTGTCTCGGAGGTCGTCGGGGAGCGCGCTCACGTCGACGCCCGCGAGGTCCGAGAGCCGCTGGGCGGCGACTGCGCCCGTTGCGGGTCGGAGGCGGCCGTCGTAGAACTCGACCGACGAGAACGCCTGAATCCGCTGGGCCATCCGGTACTGGCGGTCGAGCATCACCGAGGCGTCGGGGTAGCGTTCGATGAGCCGCTGGAACAAGGAGGTAGAGAGGTCGTTCTCGGCGCGCACGACGGGCGGCAGCTGTTCGTGGTCGCCGACGAGGACGAACCGGTCGGCGAGGTTGGTCGCAGCGAGCGTCCCCGGTTCCGTCAACTGGGAGGCTTCGTCGACGAGCGCGACGTCGAACTCCTGTTCGCGCATGACGCGAGAGCCGCAGGTCGAGGTCGTCGCGGCGACGACCTGCGCGTGGGCCAACTCGGCGACGCGGTCGTTCGGCTCCCCGGCCTGCTCCAGTCGGAGGTCCTGCATGTCCGCGCGGACGCCGTTTTCGGTGCCGACGCGAATAATGTAATCGGACTCTGTCCGATTGCCAGCGGAGCGTTGCTCCGCGCTGTCCTCGTACCCCTGGTCGCGCAGGGCTTCCAGCGCGTTGTCGACGGCGCGGTTCGTGAACGCAGAGAGCAAGACTCGGTTCCCGTCGTCGACGAGCGCGCGAATCGTCCGGGCGATGGTGTAGGTCTTGCCCGTGCCCGGCGGGCCGTGGATGAGCGCGCAGTCCTTCGCGTTGACCGCGAGGTTGACCGCAGCGTTCTGCGAATCGTTGTTGTCGATGAAGGTTTGACTGCCAGATTCGAACTCCGGCTCTCGCCGACCGAACAGTACGTCCTTCCGGTCGGGGTCGCCCTTGAGCAGCGCGTCGTGGAGCGCGGTCAGCATCCGGTCGACCGAGATTTCCGAGGGGTAGACGTCGAGCCGCCGGAGTTCGGTCGGCTCGTCGGTCGTGACGACGACTTCGTCGCCGAGTTTCTCGATGCGGCCCAGCTCGGCGTGGCCGGTCACGGGGTCGCCGTCGCTGGCGAGGGCGATGTCGCCCTCGCGGAGCTTCGAGACCGCGTCGTCGGTCTTCTTCGCGCGGAGTTCCCACCGTCCGCCGTCGATTTCGGTCTGGCTCACTGGTTCGAGACCGATGATGGCACGGTCGTCGGCAGCGCGTTCTTCTGCCGACTGTTGCCACAGCTTCCGGTACTCGCGGTGGGTCTCGCGGCGTTCCTCTTCGAGCGCGCGGTACATCCGGTCGAAGTAGTCGCGCTCTTCCTCGGGGAGCGGTTTGGCGAGTTTGCCGGCCTTCGACTCCTGGTCAAGCCGTCCAGAGACGACCATGCAGGTGTCCTTCTCGAAGCAGTATTCGCACTTCGCGTCCGCCTCGAAGCCCGTGGGGACGGACATATCGAACTCCATCGCCGCGAGTTCGTTGCGCTTGCGGACGACGAAGTCGAGAAAGCCCTTGCCGATGGAGAAGTCCTTCGCGGGCGAGAGGTCGCCTGACTCCTCGTTTCGGTCCAGTGCGGTGTTCTTGGTGTAGAGCAGCGTGCCCGTGTCGGCCGGGACGCCCCGTTCGGCGAGCATCAGCGCGTAGCAGGCCGCCTGCACTTTGTCCTGAAAGCGCGGGTCGCGCTTGGTGTTCTTGCCCGTCTTCAGTTCGACCGGCATCCCGCGGCGGAGCGCGTCGGCGCGGCCCTTGATGCCGAAGGTCGGCGAGATGAGCGTATACTCCGAGCGCCAGTTGTCCTCCTCGCTCAGCGTGCCCTGCGAGAGCCACCCCTCGATGGCGGCGGCGTTCTGCCGCACCTCGTCTTCGACCTCCTCACGCTCGCGACCGAGCAGGCCGAGTTCGAGTCCGGCCTCCTCGACGCGTTCCTCGATGGCGGATTCGAGATCCTGCCCGCGGAGGAGGTCGCCGAAGACCTCGTGGACGATAGTCCCCTTGACGACGGGATAGTTGAGCGGGATGCCCGAGAGCTTGTTCAGATAGTACATCCGCGGGCACTGCACCCACGAGCGGATGGCGGTCACGTTGACGAGGAAGCCGGGTTCGAGGACGACGTACGACTCTTTGGAGGTAGTGTAGCCGACCTCGCCGCCGAACTCGTTTTCTTCTACTTCCGTGACGAGCAACTCCATCCCCTCCGCTGCGTGTTCGGCGGTGTGGGTCCACTTCCCCCAGAGCGTGACCGTGACCGGTTCGCTTCTGTCGGCTGGTGCCTCGTCGGGCCGAACCGTGAGTTCGACGAGGTCGCGCTCGCCGTAGCTGGTGTCGACACTGCGCGACTCTCCGACGGCGACGATGGGACCCCGGACGTTCACTACCGGTGAGTGTCCGTCGGGTCGAAAAACGCTGTCGGTCGGACCGACCACAGCACCGAAGTAGCGGCCCGCCCGAGAGGGGGCATGGCCTGGCTCTCGGACAGACAGATTACGCTTCTCACACGGGCGTTCGTCCTCGTGCTCGTCGTCTTCGTCGTGCTCGGGGCGTACTTCCAGCTGCAGACCGGTGGGACGGCCGCGCTCCTCGAAGTCGTCGTCAGCCTCTACGTCGTCGGTCTCGTCGCGCTCGCGGTCTTCCGCGGCGGCTTCGACACCAAACGGTTCCGTATCGCCCTCTACATCGGCGTCGTCGCCTGGGCACTCGTCAGCTACGTCAGCGGCAACGACTCTCTCGTCACGCTCCTCCTGCTCGGCGTCGGCGCGCTCTTGCTGACGCGCGAACTGACCTTCGGCGACTGAGTTCGATTCTCACCGCGGTTTCTCCCACTGTCGGCGACGACGGCAACGGCAACGACGGCGACGGCGACCACATCCCGACCCGTGCGACGGACCGACACGCTCATTCTCACCTCGCTCCAAGACAGCCCATGCGCGTCAGAGACTGGACCGACATCCTGCGTGACGTCACCGAGAGCAGTGGCGACCCGGAGGACTGGCGAGCGGTCGCCGGACAACGCCGTGGCGGCGTCGGCGAGGATCTCTATCTCGGCCACCCCTCGGTCGGCGTGTTTCAGCTCAAGACGTACGCGAAGAACCCCTACGACGTGAAAGGCGTCGGCGCGAGAGTCGCCCGGAAGGTCGACGGCGACATCGACCCGCTGCTCCCCAAGCGCGACGACTCGACCGGCCGGTTCGCCGTGCAAGGAAGGCCGGAAAACGAGGACCAGGCGAAGTCGATGGCGAAGCGACTGGAGGAGACCGTCAGGGTCCACGCCGAGGCACCCACGACGGGCGAGGACTTCTTCACCGACGTGATGGAGGCACTCGACAGCCCCGCGTTCGGCCCGATGGAGTTCGAACTCTCCGAACGACCCGACCGGCTGGACGACCTCTCGTCGACGTTCGAGGAGGCCGAGGAGCTGCTCTCGGCGGAACTCGACGACCTCATCGAGGAGGATGAGGTCGGCCGCGGCTTTTACTAATCCATCGGGGAGCGTTCAAATGCCTCGCGCCCCTGGTGTCAGCTATGACCGCAGAAGAGACGGTCCTCGACTACTACGAGGCACTCCGTCGCGGCGAACCGCTGTATCCGTACTTCGCCGAGGACGGCGACGTGGTGAAGTTCGGCATCGGCGAGCGACTGACCGGCTACGACGCCGTCGCCGAGGGACTCCGCGAACAGTCGCGCACGACCGACGACTGGCACGTCGAGAGCCGGAAACTCCGGGTCGTCGGCGGCGACGGCTTTGCCGCCTTCAGCGACGACGTTCGGATGGCGTGGACGGATACCGAGACGGAACACGAGTACGAGTTCGACAGTCGCTGGTCCGGCACGCTCGAACGGCGTGACGGCGAGGACGACGAGTGGCAGTTCGTCGGGATGCACGTGAGCGCCCCTTACCCCTTCGAGAGCTAATGGTCGGGCCGAGCTACACCGACGACGAACGACGCACCGCGTCGCTCCGCCTCAAGGTCGGGTTCGTCCTCGTCGTCGGCGTCTCCGCTGGCATCACCGCGCTACAGGTGCAGGGGTCGCTCCTCCAGGCCGGGGTCTTCACCGTCGTCGGTCTCCTCCTCGGCTGGATACTCGTCGTCTACCTCTCGCATATCGTCCCCTCTACCGGCCGGTAACCGGACTCTTTCCCCGCGGTTTCTCCCCCGACAGCGAGCGACTACAGTAGTGGATACTACTTGATTTCTAACACGAATCAACTCGCCCAAACAATTATGAAGAAGTATTTCTTCGCACAAAATGGCAATGAGACGACGAGACTTCCTGCGTGGGCTCGCCGCCAGTGGCGCGCTCTCGCTCGGGGGGACGGCCCTGACCACAGCAGCACCAGCACCCGCGGGTGGCATCGACGCGACGTGGACCACCGGCGAGCAGTACGGCATCGGCACCGTCGCCGACCACGGCACGGACGACCCGTCGCGCGTCTGGTTCGCACTGACCGAAGGCGCGCTCACGGGCGTCCGGTTCCCGCGGGTCGACTTCCTGAACGTCCGCACGCTCGACCTCGTGGTCACGGACACTGACAGTGAGTACGCCGCGCGAACGCACAACGTCTCGCGCACCGACGACGACACGTCGACCGTGGAGCGTCGCGTCGAACCGACCGCCGAGGACGCGCTGCTCTTCCGACACGTCGTCAGCGAGACCGGTGGCGGCCGCGACTGGACGCTGACCGTCGAGTACGCCACGGACAGCGAGCACGACGCGCTCCTCGCCGACGTCTCCTTCGAGGCCCGCGACGGCGCGAACTACGACGTCTACGCCGTGCTCGACCCGTCGCTCTCGAACAGCGGGAAGGCCGACGTGGCGCGGGTCTCCGGGGCCAGCGACCCCGGACAGGCCGCCTCGGATGGCAAGAAGCAGGGCACGGCGAAGGGCAACGGTAAGGGGAAGGGACAGGACGGCGGTCCCGTCCTGACCGCCCGCGACACCGGCGCGAACGACGACGCGGCCGCCTTCCGCGACGCCGACGGCGAAGCCTACAACGTCGCCGCCGCGTTCGTCGCCGACCGCGGCTTCGACTGGGCCACTGTCGACGTCGTCGGCGGCGACAGCCTCTCGCCGCTGCTCACGACGGGTGATGCGAGCACGACCTACGAGAACGCGGAGGGCAACGTCGCGCTCGTGGGGCGACTCGGCTCGGGCGTCACCTCGCTCTCGGACACGCTCTCGCTTGGCTTCGCCGAAGAGGCCGACGAGTCGGCAGCCACAACAGAAGCGACTGGCGCGCTCGACAAGGGTGGCTTCGCCCGGACGCGAGCCACGTACCGCCAGTCGTGGCGCGACTATCTCGCCGAACTGGACGTGCCGGACGCTGTCGGCGACGACGACCTCCGCTGGCAGTACGACGTCGCCGCGATGGCACTGAAGGCCGCTGACTCCAAGCAGTATCCGGGCGCGGGTCTCGCCAGCCTCTCGGTCCCGTGGGGCAACGGCACCAAAGCTAACGACCCCGCCGACTACGGCTACAACTTCGTCTGGTCGCGCGACCTCTACAACGCCTTCACCGCACTCCTCGCCGCGGGCGACGTCCACAGCGCGACCGAGGCCGTCGCGTACATCTACGAGTACCAGCAGGACGACGCGGGCTTCATCCCGCAGAACACCTTCATCGACGGCCGAACCCGGTGGGGCGGCGAACAGATGGACAACATCTCCTTCCCGCAGATCATGGCCTACCAGCTCGCCGAGCGCCACGGTGTCGACCTCGGCGACGCGGGCTACGACTACACGAACGTCAAGCGCTCGGCGGACTACGTCGCCACGAACGGCCCCGAAACGGCCCAAGAGCGCTGGGAGGAGGAGGGCGGCTACTCGCCGAGCACGACCGCCGCCGAGATTGCGGGCCTCGTCTGCGCGGCCAGTCTCGCGGTCGACGAGGGCGACGACGATGCCCGTGCCGACGCGTTGGTCTACCTCGGCCTCGCCGACCACTGGCAGGCGAACACCGCGAACTGGATGGCGACGACGACCGGCTCGAAGTCCGCCGACCCCTACTACGTCCGCATCACCGACGACCGCGACCCCGACGACGGGGCGACGCTGGACATCAACAACGGCGGCCCGTCACTCGACGAGCGCGAGGTCGTCGACGCGGGCTTCCTCGAACTCGTCCGCCTTGGCGTGAAGCCGTGGGACGATTCGGTGGTTCGGAACTCCCTCGAGGTCGTCGACGACACCATCCGCGTCGACACGCCGAACGGGCCGGCCTTCTACCGCTACAACGGCGACGGCTACGGCGAGCAGGGACAGGACCCCAACGACAGTCTCCCGCCGGGCGCGCCGTGGGGCCTGAACGGCGATTATGGTGGAAAGGGTCGGCTGTGGCCCATCTTCACCGGCGAACGCGCCGAGTACGAACTTCTGGCGGACACCGACTCCGGCGCGACCGCACCCGACACGATGCTGCGGGCGATGGCCGACTTCGCAAACAGCGGTGGGATGATTCCCGAACAGGTGTGGGACAGACCTGAAGAGACCGAGTTCGGTTGGGAGTTCGGCGAGGGGACGGGGAGTGCGACGCCGCTCTCGTGGAGCATGGCGCAGTACGTCCGGCTCGCCCACGGTATCGACGCGGGCGAACCCGTCGAGACGCCCGCCGTCGTCCGCGACCGCTACGTCGACGGCGAGCCGGCGGAGGGCCCCGAGCTCACCGTCGAGTTCCCCGACGACAGCGTCGTCGGTAGCGTCCAGCCCGTGTCGGGGACGACCGACGCAACGGACGTCGTCGTCTTCTCCGAGTCCGAGCGGGTCCACGTCGAGCCGACTGATGGAACGTTCAGCACCGAGATCGATCTCGGCGACGGTGAGTCCTTGGTTAAAGTAGTCGCCGCCGACGCGGCCGACTCGCTGGCCGAGACGGGGACGACGCTCGCGGAGAAGACAGTGACCGTCTTCGACCTCGGCGAGCAGGTCGCCGCCTTCGACGACCCCGCGGGCGACGACGCCGGGCCGGGGAGCTACACCTACCCGACGGCGGACGTGTTCAAGCCAGGTGTCTTCGACCTGGACGCGCTGGAGGTCTACGAGACCGACGACCGCTACCAGTTCCTCTACCGCTTCGTCGGCCCGGTCGCGAACCCGTGGGGTGGCTCGGGGGGCTTCTCCGTCCAGCATCTCCAACTGTATATCCGTGACCCGGCTGCCTCCGGCGGCACGACCGAGGCCCGCGAGGGCGTCAACGCGACGTTCGAGTCGGCCTACCACCGCCGCGTCGCCGCCGACGGCTTCACGAACGAGTTCGCGCCGCGCGTCGAAGCCGCCGACGGCAGCGTCGTGACCGAGGACGTGGAACTGACGGCGTACCAGTCTATCGACGCCATCAAAGTGGGAATCCCGAAGTCGTCGCTCTCGGGACTCGGCTCGCTCGACTCGTTGGCGTTCGTCCCGCTCGTGTTGGGACAGGACGGGTTCAGTCCCGGACGCATCCGGCCGGTGCAGGCGAGTAACGGAGCCTACGTCTTCGGTGGCGGCCGCGACGATTCGGCGAACCCGAACGTCATCGACCTCGCGACGCCCGAGGGCGTGACCAACGCGGACGCGCTGGCGTACAGCGCGGAACAGCAGGCGACGGTTCCGTATCTAACCCTCTAGGCCACCCGACGCATCCAGCGTTCGGGGTGGTCTAACTCGTCGTCGGTCGGCAGGTTGTCGGGATGCTCCCACACCTTGCTCGCCGCGGCGACGCCGCGTGCGTCGGCGACGGCTTCGAAGAACTTCGCGCCGCGTTCGTACTGCCGCCGTTTGAGACCGAGCCCGAGCAGCCGACGGACGAGCGTCGCCATCGGGCCGCCACCGCGACGGCGGGCATCGAGCTTCCGCCGGAGGTCGGTGTAGTCGTCGTCGAACGCGCGGTCCATGAGCAGTTCGGCGTAGCCCTCGACAGCGGTCATCGCCGTGTCGAGTTCGCGGAAGGCCGTGCGGTCCAGCCCGCCTTCCGAGAGCGCGTCAATTCCCTCCTCCATCCGCTCTTCGAGATAGTCCGAGAGCCACGGAGCCGCGCCGAACTCGGCGGCGTGAGAGACTTCGTGGAAGGCGATCCAGCGGCGGAACCGCGGATAGTCGACGTCCAGCGATTCGGCGACCTTCGTGATGTTCGGATGGACGAAGTAGAGACCGTGGTCGTCGTCGCCCTCGGCCAACAGGAGCGGGTCGTACTGCCCGAGGACGTTCTTACCCAAGAAGGAGAGCATGAACGCCATCGTCCCGGTGTTGGCGACGCGGGCGATACCGGGGAAGACGCCCGTCCCCTTCTCCTCGAGGGGCTGCATGACCCGCTCGAAGGTGGCGACGTTGGCGTCGATCCAGTGGTGGCGGTTCTGCACCTCGACGACGTCCGGCAGGTCGAATTCGACCTCGCCGACCGTCCGGAGCCGTTCGCGGGCGTCCTGCACGTCGGTCTTGTAGCCGAGTCGCTCCTCCTCGGAGAGCGTGAGGTCGCCGGGCGGCGTGGAGGCTTTCGCGGCCTCGGCGACGGCGTCCCAGTCGACGATGCCCGTGCCGGAGGCACCGGTGACTGCGCGGACGCTCCGATAGATGTTCATACTGGTAGTGAGAGACCGCGAGACAAAACCCTTGTGCGAATCTGTGACGCGGGTCGTGGCCGTCAGCCGGTTCGGCGACTGTGCCGCGTCAGAAGACGGTTACGGCGTGATGACCAGTTTCCCGAGGAAGCTGTCCTCCATCACCGCTCGCTGGGCCTCGGCCGCCTCGTCGAGGTCGTACGTCTCCGCGACCGAGATGTCGAGGTCGCCGGAGTCGACCAGATAGCCGACTTTCTCCAACGCCGCCGAGAGGTCCGGCGTGTTGAACATACTCATCAGCGTGACCTGGAGGTCCTTTCCGCGTGCCGCGGAGGACTGCGAGAAGCCGACCTGTGGGTCGTTCTCGCCGATGCCGACGACCCGTGCCCCGACGTTCGCCACGTCGGCGTCGAACTGGAGATAGTCGTCGAGGCGGTGGTCGAGCACCACGTCGACGCCGCCGTCGCCCGCCGCTTTGACGGCCTCGGCGAGGTCGTCGCGAGCGTAGTCGAGGACGACGTCCGCGCCAAGTGCTTCGACTTCGTCGTGGTACTCCGGCGCGGCGGTGGTAATCACGTGTGAACCCGTCGCCGCTGCAATCTGGACCGCGGCGTGGCCGACGCCGCCGCTCCCGCCGTGGACCAGCACGACGTCGGCGGGCTTGAGGTTCGCGTGGTCGACGAGTGCTCGCCAGGCTGTGACGGCCGCGACGCCCAGTCCGCCCGCCGCGACGAGGTCCGCGTCGTCGCCGACAGTCGCGAGTCGGTCGGTGGGAACGGCCACGTACTCCGCGTAGCCCCCGTAGTGGTCCTTGCCGATGCCTGTGCCGACGACGCTGTCGCCCTCGGCGAAGCCCTCGACACCGTCGCCGACCGCGACGACCTCGCCGGCGACGTCGACGCCCGGAATCATCGGGAGCGTGAACGGCTGGTACGACCCCTCGCGGAAGTAGGTGTCGACGGGGTTGACGCCCGCGCCGTGGACCTGCACGAGGACCTCGCCCGCCGCTGGCTCGGGCCGGTCGATGTCGTCTACCTGCAGGACGTCGCCGCCACCGTGCTCGTGGAACCTGACTGCGTGCATGTGCTGGTGTGCCACGGCGAGAAAGATAAAACCGCGAGAAGCGGAAGGCGGGCGTCGGTTGCATCGCCCCGCCGCCAGCCGGAAGCGTGAAGTGATGACAATTTGACTGTTTTGTGTGGACCGAGAGCTCGCTTGGGGTGTCGGCGTCGCCGCCGTCGGTCTCCTCGTACTCGGCGCGCTCGCCGCCACCGGGGCGTTCGCCGACCCGTTCGCGTCCGGTGCACAGCGTCGGCCAGTGACTCTGTACGCCGCTGGCGGTGCCATCCTCCTCGTTGTCGCCGGAGCCGTGACCACCGTTCGGGCCGTCGGTGACGACTGAGCACGTCACCTCCCGCTCGCCGTCAGGGACTGGCTTATGCTGGTCGACATCCTCTCTCTTCGACATGAGCTTCCCCGAGCAACGACGCTGCCCGGACTGTGGCGTGACGATGGAACGAACCACACCCGTCGTCGTGGGCGGCGGCAGCGAGGTGCTGAAACTGCGGACGGCCGAGCGGGCGAAGGGGCTGCTCGGTTCGCTCGGGATGAAAGAGACCATCGGCGTCACCGCACACGTCTGCCCGGAGTGTGGGCTGACACGGCTCTACGCCGACCTCGACGAGGAGTAACGTCGTCGCCGAGAAGCGGAGTTACCGCACCGTGTAGCCGCCGTCGACGACGATGCGCGCGCCGGTCATATACCGCGAGGCGTCGCTGGCGAGGAAGACGGCCGCGGGGGCGACGTCCTCCGGGCCCGCGATCTCGTCCATCAGCATCTCCGACTTCCAGACCTCGTCGATATCGGGGTCGATAGCGTCGGCCTGGTCGGTGTTGTCGGTGCGGATGTAGCCCGGCGCGATGGTGTTGACGCGGATGTCGTGTTCGGCCCACTCGGAGGCCAGTTGTCGCGTGAAGGACTCGATGCCGCCCTTCGAGGCGTTGTAGGCGACCTGTCGCTGCGGATAGTTGGCGATGAGTGCCGACATCGACGAGACGCTGAGGATGGAGCCGCCGCCGGATTCCATCATTTCTTGACCGACTGCTTTCGAGCAGAGGAAGGTCCCCTTCAGGTTGATGTCGACGACGGAGTCCCACTCCTCCTCGGTCATCGTCTCGGCGGCCTCGTGGACGACGATGCCCGCGTTGTTGACGAGGATCTCGATGGTCTCGAACTCGTCGACGGCGGCGTCGACCATCGCGTTTACCGATTGCTCGTCGGCGACGTCCGTCTCGACGGCGAGCGTGTCGACGCCGGTCGACTCTGCAATCTCGGCTGCGGCCGCTTGGCCCGACTCGCTGTTGCGGTTGGCGACGACGACGTTCGCGCCCGCCTCGGCGAGTGCCTGGGCAATCTCGCGGCCGATGCCGCGGTTGCCGCCGGTGACGATGGCTGTCTGTCCGTCCAGTCGGAACCGGTCGAGGACTGTCATGGGTAGGTCTCACCGAGCGACAGGATAAGTTGCGGGGTGGCGACACCGACGCGGTGGGCTGTCGGTGCGGCCGAAAGTCCGAACTGCTTTGACAGCAGGCGACGACACAGCGGCCATGGGACTGAAACGAGTCGGACTCTCGCTGTTCGGTATCGGCGTCTTCGTCGGTTCTCTCGCTGCGGTCACGCCCGAGATACTCGGCTCGGTCGCGAGCGCGAACCTCGTTCTCGGTAGCGCTGCACTCGCCGTACTCGGGGTCCTCGTCGGTGTCGTCGGCGTCGCTCGCGCCGAACTGCAATGGGAACCCTGAGCCGAGTAAATATTCCCGGGAACCGGCAGGCGAGAGCGGTGTCTCCGGCAGGTCTTGGCACGGATGAATGGGATTTAAGCACATACCTCGCCCGCTTACGGACGCATGAAACTTCACGAATACCAAGCGAAGGGCATCTTCGCTGATGCCGGGATTCCCGTCCCCGAGTCTCGGCTCGCTTCGAGCGTTGACGAAGTGATGGCGGCCGTCGAGGACATCGGTTATCCGGCCGCGATCAAGGCACAGGTCCACGTTGGCGGCCGCGGCAAGGCTGGCGGTATCAAGATTGCGACAAGTGAGGAGGAGGCCCGCGAGGCCGCCGAATCCATCCTCGGGATGGACCTCAAGGGATACACCGTCGAGGAAGTCCTCGTCGAGGCTGGCGTCGAGTTCAAGAACGAACTGTACGTCGGTGTCACGATGGACCGCGCGGCGGGCAAGCCCGTCGCGATGGTCTCGACGGAGGGTGGCGTCGACATCGAGTCGGTCGCCGAGGAGACACCCGAGGCCATCGCCCGCGAGCACATCGACCCCGCCTTCGGCATGCATCCCTACCAGGCCCGGAAGGTCTGCTACGAGGCTGGCATCCCGAAGGAAGTCGCACTCGACGTCGCCTCGATTCTGACGACGCTCTACGACCTCTACGAGTCCAAGGACGCCTCGGAGATCGAGGTCAACCCCGTCATGATCACGGAGGACGACGAGGTCATCGCGGCCGACGCTGTCATGAATATCGACGACGACGCCCTCTTCCGCCAGCCCGAGCTGGCCGAGATGGAAGAGGAGACCTACGAGGACGAACTCGAGAAGAAGGCCGGCGAGTACGGCTTCGACTACGTCCGACTCTCGGGTAACGTCGGTATCATCGGCAACGGCGCGGGTCTCGTCATGACGACGCTCGACCTCGTCGACTACTACGGCGGCGCGCCCGCCAACTTCCTCGACATCGGTGGCGGCGCGAAGGCCGAGCGCGTGACGCAGGCACTCGACATGGTCTTCTCCGACGACAACGTCGACGCCGTCGTCTTCAACATCTTCGGCGGTATCACCCGCGGCGACGAGGTCGCCAAGGGTATCAACGAGGCACTGGAGTCCTTCGACGAGATTCCGAAGAAGGTCGTCGTCCGCCTCGCCGGCACGAACGCCGAGGAGGGGATGGAGATCCTCAACACCGAACTCGTAGAAGTCGAAACGACCCTCGAAGCAGCAGTACAGCGTGCGGTCAAGAACGCTGAGGAGGCAAACCAATGAGCATTCTCGTCGACGACGACACTCGCGTCGTGGTACAGGGCATCACCGGTGGGGAGGGCAAGTTCCACACCGAGCAGATGATGGAGTACGGAACGAACATCGTCGCCGGGGCGGTCCCCGGCAAAGGTGGTCAGAAGGTCCACGGCGTCCCCGTTTACGACACGGTCCACGAAGCCGTCGAGGAGGAGAACGCCGACGCCTCGGTCGTCTTCGTGCCGCCCGCGTTCGCCGGAGACGCCGTCTTCGAGGCACTCGACACGGACCTCGACTTCGTCGTCGCCATCACCGAGGGCATCCCGACGCAGGACATGGCCAAGGTGAACAAACGCCTCTCGGAGACCGACACGCGCCTGCTCGGCCCGAACTGTCCGGGTATCATCACGCCCGGTGAGGCGAAGCTCGGCATCCTGCCGGGGAACATCTTCTCGGACGGCAACGTGGGTCTCGTCTCCCGCTCGGGGACGCTCACGTACCAGGTCGTCGACAACCTGACCCAGCGTGACATCGGTCAGACGACCGCCATCGGTATCGGTGGCGACCCCATCATCGGCACCTCGTTCGTCGACGCCCTCGAACTGTTCGAGGAGGACGAGGAGACCGAGGCCGTCGTCATGTGCGGTGAGATCGGTGGCGAGGACGAGGAGGAGGCCGCCGCGTTCATCTCCGAACACATGGACACGCCGGTCGCCGGCTTCATCGCTGGCCGCACGGCACCGCCGGGCAAGCGCATGGGTCATGCGGGTGCCATCGTCTCCGGCAGCGGGACGGGCACGGCCGAGTCCAAGATCAGCGCGCTCAACGACGCGGGCGTCCCGGTCGGTGACACCCCCGAGGAAGTCGCAGACCACATCGAGAGCTTCCTGTAAGCCCGCGGCTCCCGGTTCGTGGAGTCTTTTTTGAGAAGATAGCTACCGTCCGATACTGCCGAGTCTCCGCAGCCGTCGACGCGACGGCCTTAGATCGAACAGCGGCCGTCGAGGCGGTCGAGGCGGCCGAGACGGCCGCTTCTGACCGTTTACGCGACGGTGATGGCTGCCGCGACAAAGGACCACTTGGTCCCGCTGCGGGATTCCGTCTTCTTCTGCTCGGCTTTCGACTGATCTCGCTTGTGCGTCCAGTTCATATCTACTCTAAATCTTTACTCGGATATGAGTTTTGTGGTTAGCTGACAATTCTGTCACGGTCGTACACACAGGATAACGATTGTTCGAGGCGTTCTCCGTCTCGTTTTCGGGAGACTGTTCGAAATTCCGATGTTTCCGAGGAGAGATTCATCACGACGGAGACCGGTTCGTCACCGGCCGACGGGAGAGAGACATTCGTGGCAGAAGCGGACGTCGTCGGGGTTGGGCGTCCCGCAGGTCCCGCAGGCGACGAACGACTCGCGGCCGATGGCGTCGGTGTCGACGGTCGGGAGGAAGTCGCTCACCAGCGGCGAGTCGTCGAAGGAGCCTGCGGTGTGGCGGTTCATCCGGGCGATGAGCTCGTCGTCACGCAGCGCGTGTAGACCGTGCCAGAGACCGAGAAAGAGGAGAGAGGGGGCGACGATGAGGACGCCGGCGACGAGCAGACGGAACACGAGTTCCATGACCGCCTTCAGGACCGAACCGACTTGTGTGTGACGGTGACACACCACACTGTCAACGGGGCCGACTGGAGTCCTGCTCGTGCGATTCGGTCGCCAGTGGCGTCTCGCTGTCGACGACGTCGGCGAGACCGAGACGGTCGACGGTCGCCACGGTCGGCAGCCCATCACCGTCCCAGCCGCGGGCGGCGTAGTAGGCGTCGAGGAGGTCCTCGAACCGCTCGGGGTCGATACGGTGGCCCGCGGCGGGCCCGTCGGGGAGCGGCTGCCGGAAGGTCGCGGGCAGTGCGTCGTCCTCGCGAGTGAAGCCTTCGCGGACGTTGAACAGCCGAATCAGGGTCCAGATCCGACGGCCGGTGTCGCGCAGTTCGTCGCGGCTGTACTCCCTCCCGGCGGCGGCGAGCCACTCGCGGCCGAAATCCGTCCAGAGCGGTTCGCCGGCGAAGTCGTCGGCGACGAGACTCCAGAGGACCGACCGGGTCGTCTGGGCGGTGATGACCGCGCGGACGCGGTCTTCGGTGTCCCAGTCGTCGCGGGCGAACGCCTCTCGCTCGACGGGCCGGGCGCGACGGTGACAGCCGCCGCGGTCGCTCGTCGCGTAGGCCAGTGCCATCGCCACGGCCCCGCGGGGGTCGTAGGAGGGGACGGCCATCGATTTCACCGTCGGGATGTAGTCGCCGCCGAACCGCTCGGCGGCGGCGTCGACCCCGTCGGCCAGTGCGTCGCCGAGCGCGCCCTCACGTCGGGCGATACGGCCGAGCAGTCGGCGAGCGCGGTCGCCGTCGCCGAACGCGAGGGCCTCGCCGTCGTCGCCGGTGGCGACCCGCCCCTCGGCGGTCGCCCGAACCGCCCACGCGACGGCGTTGCCCGCGCTGATGACGTCGAGTCCGAGCCGGTCGCAGGTCGCGCCGAGCGTCGCCACGACGTCGAAGTCGTCGATACCCAGCCCCGCGCCGAGCGTCATCGGGACGGCCCCGCGCGGGACGCTCTCGCCATCGTCGGTTCGGACGCGGAAGCCACCGGGAACCGCGTCGTCGGGGTTCTCGCGGCCGACGGCGACGTCGCGGGCGGCCTCGATTCCGATTCTGCCCGCGCCGTCGAACTGGCCACCCTGCCAGCCCTCCGTGGCGAGGAGACCGACCTCGTTGGCGAAGTCGACGGATTCCAGTGTCTCGCCAGCGGCCAGCCAGCGGCCGGTGTCGCCGTCGGCGTAGGTCCCGCCGTCGCGAGCGCGGAGGTCGGCAAAGACGGGTGACGGCTCGGGGGAGTCACCGCGAGCGACGACCGCCTTCAGCCCCTTCGAACCCATGACCGCACCCGCCCCGCCGCGGCCAGCGTGGTGGTCGCCGCGGTCCGAGGCGACCGTCGCGTACTCCACGAGCTGTTCGCCCGCGGGACCGATGCACGCGACGCCCGCCTCGGGGAAGGCGTCGGCCGTCTCGACGGTGTCGCGGCCCCAGACGTCGGCCGCAGGCTCGATGCGGGCGTCCCCCTCGTCGACGACGAGGACGACCGGCTCGTCGGTCGCTCCCTCGACGAGGATTCCGAGCGCGCCGTCGAGCGAGCCCGCGAGCCGTCGGGGGAACTGGCCGCCGCTGTAGGAGTCGAGAAACCCACCCGTCAGCGGCGACTTCGTGACGGCCGCATAGCGTGTCTCGCCGGGAAGCTCGCCGGAGAGCGGACCGAGGAGAAAGGCGAGCAGGTTGTCCGGACCGAGGGGGTCGGTCCCGGCGGGGACGTCCTCGTAGAGATAGCGCGCGCCGAGACCCTTGCCACCGAGATAGTCGCGGAGCCACCGCTCGGGAACTCGCTCGCGCGCGACCGTCCGCGTCGAGAGGTTTACGCGGAGAACCGACCCTTCTGCCATTCACCCAGGGTTCCAGTCTCGTGCCGTTAAGCGTTGGTACACCGAACTGTGTTGCCGGATGCCGTCGGATGCAGTCGGATGCAGTCGGACGCTGTTGGACGTCGTTGGATACCCTCGGCTGCCGTCGGCTGCGAACACCACGTCGGCACCGACAGACGACGGCTGCTCTGGTTCACTCGCACCACCACTGGCCAGTTATATATTTAGATAGCTGTCTAAACGCACATCTAAACAACAGAGTCGGCAGAACAGCAACGTACTGCCACACGACTCTCCGAGCTGTCTGTCGGCCACCGACGCGTTCGACCGTACCGTCACTCCGAGCACTCGGCCAGCAACTCGCCCAGTCGTGCCTTGTGGAACGCGACGGCGGCGTCCCCCTCGCGCTCGGGGAATCCCGGCCGGGTTACGACGCCCCGCGAGTCGACGGCCGAGCGCGCGACGGCGACGAGCCGGTACGCCAGCGGCACCGTCGGCACCGGTCGGATCGACTCGTAGCCTTCGTGTAGTGCTGCCCGGAGTGCCGCGCCGTCCTCGACGTACCAGTCGCAGACGACGTACTCGGCCTTCGCGAGTGAGAGTCCGGCGTCGGCCGCGAGCGGGTCGCCCCAGTCGAGGACTGCGGTCAGCTCGCCGTCGGCGACGAGCGCGTTCCCCGGCCGGAGATCCCACGGATACAGCCGCGGCGTCGGGACCGTCGGGAGATCGGCCGTCGCAAGCACCTCTTTAATCGCTGCGCGCTCCTCGTCGAACACCGCCGGGAGCGCGGCGAGACCCTCGCGTGCGTACGTGGAGAACCACGCTTCCCAGTCGGTCGAGCCGACGGCTCTGAGCGGCTGGTCCCCCGAGACGTCGACCGTAGCGACGGTGCCAGTGCCCTCGTCGTCGGCGACGTGAACGCGTCCGTATCCCTCGAACCGGAACGCCTCGTGGAGTTCCGCGAGGCAGCGGCCGAACCGGCGTGCGAGTCCATGCTGGTGCTCGGGAGCCAGTCCGGCGAACTCCTCGTGAAGGTCAACACCCTCGGCGTGTTCGCAGACGACGTAGCCGACGCCGTCGAGTTCGCCCGCGGCCAATACGGCCGGGACCGGCAGCGAGGTCCGCTCGCGGACCGCGGCGGCGAGCGTGAACTCCGTTCGGAGTGCCGCCGGACGCGTCGACCACTGGACGACGACGCTCGCTGCCTCGGCGAACTCGACGACGGCCGTCTGCTTGTGGTTGCCCCGCTGGACCGTTCGCACCGACGTGACGGCTCGCTCGGGGAACGTCTGGGCGACGATCTCGCGTTCGGTGGTCGCGTCCGCGCCGTCAGCCATCGGTCACTGGCCTCCGAAGACCGAGCCGAAGTCCGCGAGCGACGCCAGGACGTACTCCGGGCGGTACTCGCCGGGGTCGGTCTCGCCGTCACGGGGACACCAGGCGACGTCGAGACCCGCGCCCTGTGCTCCGGCGACGTCGTGTTCCAACGAGTCGCCGACGTACAGCGACCCGGCGGCGTCGACGCCGAGGTCGGCGACGGCGCGGTCGAACGGGTCCGCGTGCGGCTTTCGCCGCGCCATGTCGCCCGCAAAGACGACGGTGTCGAAGGCGTCGGCGAGACCGAGCGCCTCGAGTTTCACCGACTGGCGGTATTCGGGACCGTTGGTCACGAGACCGACGGCTCCCTCGTCGCGAGCGCGTTCGAGGGCGTCGGCCGCGCCGGGGCGGAACCCAACCCGCGAGAAGTCGACGGTCGACAGGAAGCCGTCTGCGAGGGCGGCGGCGTCGACACGCTGGCGGCCGTACTGCGCGGCGACCTTGGTGAACCCCGCGGCCAGATGCTCGGCGTGTCGCTCCTCGTCGGCCGGAGGGGAGCCGTCGAGGGCGTTCCAGAGGTCGCTCGGCTCGCCGAAGGGGTCGATACCGGCCCGCTCGAACGAGCCGAAGTAGATGGTCTCGGCGTCCTGTTCGTGCTGACAGAGGGTGCCATCGAGGTCGAACAGGACGGCGTCGAAGACGGTCACAGACGCGCTAGGGGTGGGAGAGAGAAAAGGGGCGTGGGGGATTCGCTCCACGGTCGTCGCTGCCGCTCGTCGGTGTGAGGAATCAGAAAGTGGGTTGGGGCGGATTCGAACCGCCGGCCTGCTCCGTGTGAAGGAGCCGTCATAACCTGGCTAGACCACCAACCCAGGTACCAAAAGATACCCGAGTTCGACACTTAAGGGTTACCTTGTCGCGTCACTCCGCCGGCGACGTCCCGCGATACTCGTCGATGCGACCCTTGGCACCTTTCAGTGCGTGCTTCCCCCTGCTGGGAGCCTGTCGGAGTTCCTTCTGGACTTTCTCCAGACGCTTCGGCTCCGGCTGCGTCTCGCGACCGGCGGCCGTGCGGGCGCGGTCGGCGACGGGCGCGAGTTCCTCGGAGATGCCCGCCCGGAGATGCGACCCGGCGCGCTTCAGGTAGTACCATGCATCGCTAAAGTGGCGGTTCATAGCTGTTCATAGGCCGAGAACGGATATATCGCTTACGTCAGAATAACACGCACGCAGATATTTTTAGGCAAACCTAAATCGACACGTTTATGGAGTAGATTAGGCTAACCTAAAACACGGTGTGACACGCAGCGTGTGCACCGCGTCTGTTCCCTCCCGTTCGACCGTGGGCATCATCTCGGTCCAAACGGGACCATCTCTCTGTCCCCTGAACGGTCAGTAGCTCGGCGTGTCCTCGCGCTCGCCGTCGCGCTTGTTGACGAGTCGCGCGAAGGTGAACAGGGCGTCCGAGAGCCGGTTGAGGTAGGTGATGGCGTGTTCGTTGACCGCCTCGTCGGCGGCGAGACCGACCGCCCGACGCTCGGCGCGGCGCGACACCGCCCGTGCGTGGTGGAGCTTCGCCCCCGCCTCGCTGCCGCCGGGGAGGATGAACGACCGCAACGGGTCGAGTTCCTCGTCGGCCTCGTCGATCCAGTCCTCTAACTCCTCGACGTGTTCCGCCGTTATCTGCGGATCGTCCTTCTCGGGGTTCGGGTTCGCGAAGTCCGCCTGGATGATGTGTAGGCGGTTCTGGACGCCGACGAGCTTCTCGTCGATGTCGTCGTAGCCGGTCGGCCGGACCGTCCCGACGAGCGCGTTCACCTCGTCGACGGTGCCGTAGGCTTCGATACGCGAGCTGGTCTTCGAGACGCGGGTCATGTCGCGGAGGTCGGTCAGTCCCTCGTCGCCCCGGCCGGTGTAGATCTTCATGCGAGGCTCGCGTCGACGTATTCGAGGATCTTCTCGCTCTCGGCCATGGTCACGCCTCGCTCGTCGTCGATGAGGACGGGCACGCCGCGCTGGCCGCTGACTCGCTTGACCTCGTCGCGCTTCGAGTGCAACGCCTCGACCCAGACGGTCTCGTACTCGATTCCGTTGTCTTCGAGGGCGTCGTGCACCTTCTCACAGAAGGGACAGCCGTCGAGCGCGTAGAGCGTAATCGACATACGCCTGCGTTAGCACGCCCGAGGCAAGTAGCTTCGCCTGCCGGTGAGGACGTGTGGAACGTGGGAGACGTATAGCGGCACGGCCCGACCGGCCACCGACCGTCTCAGAGTTCGACGAGGACCTTCACGGCCTCCCGTTCGTCCATCGCCCGGTAGCCCTCCGGAACGCCGTCGAGGTCGACCGTCTTCGTGAATACCGGCGAAGGGTCGAGCGTCCCCTGGAGCACGTCGGCCATCAGCTCCTCGGCGTACGCGCGGACCGGCGCGACGCCACCCCGGAGCGAGACGTTCTTGCCGAAGAAGGAGAACACGTCCAGTCCACCGTCCAAGCCGTGTGGGACGCCGACGTAGCCGACGGTCCCGCCGGGCCGTGCGATGCCGGCCGCGGTCTCCATCGCCGACGCCGCACCGACACATTCGAGCACGTGGTTGACGCCGCCGTTCGTCAGCTCCGTCACGCGCTCGATGGCCGCATCGCCGCGTTCGGTCACGAGGTCCGTCGCGCCGAACTCCTCGGCGATCTCCAATCTGTCTTCGTGGTGTCCCAGCGCAATGATGCGTTCGGCACCGAGCCGTCGAGCCGCGAGGACGCCGCAGAGTCCGACCGCGCCGTCGCCGACGACTGCACAGGTCGACCCGGCCTCGACACCCGCGTTGATGGCCGCGTGGTGGCCCGTCCCCATCACGTCGGTCAGGGGAAGCAGTGCCTGCAGGACCTCCTCGTCGTCGGCGTAGCGGTCGGGGACCCGCACGAGCGTCCCGTCGGCCTGGGTACACCGGATGTACTCGCCCTGACAGCCGCCGTTGTCGCCGCCCCACGAGTCACCGTTCACACACGACGTGTGCAGTCCCTTCCGGCAGAACTCACAGGAGCCACAGCTGATGACGAACGGCGCGAAGACGCGGTCGCCGGGTTCGACCGAGCGGACGTCCTCGCCGACCTCCTCGACGATGCCCATCGGCTCGTGGCCGACGCCCGAGGGAGCCTCACGGTCGCTGTCGCCGCGGTAGAACCAGAGATCAGACCCACAGATCGCGGTGTGTGTCACACGGACGATGGCGTCGTCGGGCGAACTCAACTCGGGTTTGGAGACCGACTCGACACGGATGTCTTCCGGGCCGTGATAGACTGCTGCGCGCATACGTGGTGTGCCTCGGGCGACAGTAAAAGCGTCGTGAACGGGGAGACGCCCGCCTGTTGTCCGGTGAGGGTGCCTGTGACTCCGGACTTCCTGTTTCGTTCAGTCAGGGGATTCAGTATCGCCAGATGTGGTTTATTTACTGTGTGACGTGCCGACCGAGCACCGTCAGCATCCGACTCCACAGAGAGCGACGGCAGCCTCGACGATCCGACGGCACCGGCTGTGACTGTCCCTGTGGAGGTGTGGGTTGCGGGCAGTGAGCGTCATCGAAGCCCGCCGAATCAACATCTTCAACATACCCCACGCCGGATTCGGTAGTATGAGCCTGGAAATGGAACACAGCTGTCCCGAGTGTGGTGAGGCCACGGAGTTCTACCGCGCAGCGAGCACGACGGTCCACCTCGGCGAGAAGACGAAGTGGCGGTGCACCGAGTGCGACTACGGGTTCGTTCTCATCAACGACGAAGTCGACAGCTCGGCGTAATCCCCCACTGCCGTTTCGGCGACCGACGAGTGACGTCTCTCCCCTCGTTGCTGTCTAGTCTCGGGTGTCGCTCCGTACTCTCTCTCTGTTCGTAATTCGTGATGTGACGAGCTTCTCCGTCAGGTTCGGTTGGTGTGACGAACGGCCCTGTCGGATTCGTGATGCCGTGACGAACTTCGTTGAGAGGCGTCTACGCCCGTGAACAGGCCCGTCTCACTCAGAGACTGTACCCCCAACTGTTGCCAGACGCCACTATAAATCAGATATCGCGATACAGAACCGCCTGGTATGCGGGAGCCGACGATTACAGTGAAACCTGTCGCTCGAGGAGCAAACGGACGAGAAAACGGAGAGAGTCGTCTACGAGTCAGTCGTCGTCGAGCGCGTGCCACGAGAGCCGTGGGTTGCGCGCGGCACCCACTTGGTCGATGCGACGCGCGGCCGTCTTGTTCGGCGCGTTCGCGAGGGTGTCGTCGTCCTCGCCGTGGGCGGCGTTGAACGCCGCGGCCAGGTCGTCGAGCGTCTCGCGGTTCTCGACTTCGGTTGGCTCGGTGAGCATCGCCTCGGGAACCATCTCGGGCCACTTCGTCGTCGGCGGGTGGACGCCGTAGTCTAGCATCCGCTTCGCGACGTCGGCGGCGTCCTGGTCACCTGCCGTGGCGGCGAACTCGTGGTGGTACGGACCGTAGGGAATGTCGTACTCGATCTGCGAGCCGAGGTAGTTGGCGTTGAGGACGGCCTTCGCGCTGGCGTCGGCGAGGCCTTCGTCACCGAGGCGGGCGATGTACGCGTAGGCCTTCACGAGCACGAGCCAGTTGCCGTAGAAGCCGTGGACCTTTCCAATCGAACGCTCGGGGTCGAACAGCTCGAACCCGCCGTCGTTTCGCCGGACCTGCGGACTCGGCAGGAACTCGGCGAGTTCGTCGACGACACCGACCGGGCCGGCACCGGGACCACCGCCGCCGTGCGGGGTGGCGAACGTCTTGTGGACGTTGTAGTGCATGATGTCGAAGCCCATGTCGCCGGGGCGGGCACGGCCCAAGAGCGCGTTGAGGTTCGCGCCGTCGTAGTAGAGCAGCCCGCCGACGTCGTGGACCATCTCGGCGATCTCGGTGATGTCGCGCTCGAACAGGCCGACCGTGTTCGGATTGGTCAGCATGAGCGCGGCAGTGTCCTCGCTGACGGCGGCTTCGAGCGCGTCGAGGTCGACGCGGCCGTCCTCACCCGAAGGGAGTTCGACCACGTCGTAGCCGGCCATCGCCGCGGTGGCGAAGTTGGTGCCGTGGGCACTGGCCGGGATGACCACCTCGCTACGGTCGTTACCGTTGGCCTCGTGGTAGGCCTTCGCGACGAGGATGCCCGTGAACTCACCGGCCGCGCCCGCGGGGGGCTGGAGCGTCACCGCGTCCATCCCACCGATGCGACCGAGATAGTCCTGCAGGTTGTAGAGCATCTTCAACGTGCCCTGCGTCGACCGCTCCGAGCGGTCGGGGTGGACGGCGGCGTTCGGGTCCGCGGCGACGTCCTCGGTGAACTTCGGATTGTACTTCATCGTACAGCTTCCGAGGGGATACGGTCCCGTCTCGACGCCGTAGTTCATCTGCGAGAGCCGCGTGTAGTGGCGTGCGAGCTCCGGCTCCGAGAGTTCCGGCAGTTCGACCGAGTCGCGGGTCAGATCGTCGGGGAGCGGCGAGTCGTCGCCGCCGACATCGACCGCTGTGCTGTCCTTCTCCGAGAGGAGCGGTTCGTACTCCCCGTTCTGGGTGAATCGTGCTTGGTCGTACATTCAGGCCACCTCCTCCATCGCCGCGACGAGCGTGTCGATGCGGTCTCTGTTGACCTCCGTGACACACAGCTGAATCTCGTGTTCGCCGACGACGTGGACGGCGAAGCCCTCCGCCTCCAGATCTTCGGCGACGGCCGCCGCGGGCTGGTCAGTGTGGGCGACGAACTCGCGGAAGTGGTGTCGGTCGTGGACCGGTGCCTGCACGCCCGACACCTCGTCGAGGCGGGCGGCGAGTGTCTGCGCGTCGCGGACGCAGTCCTCGGCGAGGTCGACCAGTCCGTTGGGGCCGAGCGACGCCGCGTGGATGGCGGCGCGCAGCGCGACCCACGCCTGGTTCGTACAGATGTTACTCGTCGCGCGCTCCTTGCGGATGTGCTGTTCGCGCGTCTGGAGCGTGAGCGTGTAGGCGCGGCGGTCGCTCATGTCCTCGCTGACGCCGACGAGCCGCCCCGGCACCTGCCGGAGGAACTCCTCTTTCGTCGCGAAGAGACCGAGCCCCATCCCGTAGCTCGCGGGCATCCCGAGCGCGCCGGCCTCGCCGACGACGACGTCGGCACCGACGCTCGCGGGTTCCTGCAGGAGCGAGAGGGCGACGACGTCCGAGCCGAGACAGAACAGCGCGTCGTTGTCGTGGGCGAGCTCGCCGATCTCTTTCAGCCCTTCCTCGATGGTCCCCCGAACCGTCGGGTTCTCGGCGTAGACGAACACGGTGTCGTCGCCGACGAGGTCCGTGAGAGCCTCAAGGTCGACGTTGCCGTCAGCCATCGGGTAGCTCTCGACCGCCAGGTCCGTCCCGTCGACGTAGTTCTCCAAGACGCCGCGCTTGCCCGCGCGGAGATACTCGGGCACGAGGACGGTCGACCCCGAGGTCCGCCGGACACGGTTGGCGAGGCGTGCCGCCTCGGCGAGCCCCGTCGCCGCGTCGTACATCGAACAGTTAGCAATGGGTAAGCCAGTGAGTTCGACCAGCATCGACTGGTACTCAAAGAGCACCTGCAGGAAGCCCTGGGTGATCTCGGGCTGGTACTGCGTGTAGCTCGTGAGGAATTCGGATCGCAACGACAGATGGTCGACGATGGACGGGACGTAGTGACTGTAGTGGCCGCGGCCGAGGAACTCCGTCAGGTCGTCGTTCTTCGCGAACAGCCGCGACAGTTCGCCGCAGAGTTCGCGCTCGCCGCGCGATTCGATACCGAACTCGCCGGTGAACGCGACGTCGTCGGGGATGTCGAACAGCGCTTCCTCGCTGTCGACGCCGATAGCGTCGAGCATGGCGGCCGTCTCCTCGGATGTGTGGGGCGCGTACGGGCTGCCCCGTTCGTGGCGCGTCATTCGATCTGGTCGCGGTACTCCTCGGGAGAGAGCAGGTCGTCGAACTCTCCGCGGTCACTCGGCTCGACTTCGAGCATCCAGCCCTCGCCGAAGGGGTCCTCGTTGACGAGTTCCGGCTGGTCGAACAGCGTCTCGTTGACGCCGACGACCTCGCCGGAGACCGGCGAGTAGAGGTCAGAGACGGCCTTGATGGACTCGACGACGCCGAACTCCTCGTCCTTCGTCACCTCGTCGCCCTCGCCGGGCAGTTCGACGAAGACGACGTCACCCAGTTCGTCCTGGGCGAAGTCGGTGATGCCGATCTTGACCGTGTCGTCGGTGCTCGTCCACTCGTGCGATTCCAGATACCGGAGGTCGTCAGGTACGTCGAAGCTCATTGGTTCAGAAAGGGGGTTTCGGTTACGTTCGCGCGCTTTTCTCGGCCGCGGACGACGACGTTCACGTCGGTTCCGGGCTCTGCGTACTCGACTGGGAGATAGCCGAGCGCGATCGGCTCTCCCAGCGTGGGACTCATCGTCCCGCTCGTGACGTGGCCGACCACGTCACCGTCTGCGTTCGTCAGGTCGTAGCCGTGGCGGGCGATACCGCGTTCGGCCAGTGTGATGCCGACGAAGGTCTCCTCGACGCCGTTCTCCTTGACTTCGGCCAGCGCGTCGCGGCCGACGAACTCGGTGTCGAGTTTGACGGTGAACGCGATGCCCGCCTCGTAGGGGTTCCGGGGCTCCGCCTCGGGGTCGAAGTCCTGTCCCGAGAGCAGGTAACCCATCTCGATACGGAGCGTGTCGCGCGCGCCCAGCCCACAGGGCTGGCAGTCGAACGCGCTCCACACGTCCTCGGCGGCGTCCCACGGACAGAGGATCTCGAAGCCGTCCTCGCCGGTGTAACCGGTGCGGGCGACGAGACAGCGCGCCCCCTCGATGTCGGCCCAGGTGGCCTGGAACTTCGAGAGCGCGAGCACGTCGTCGCTGGCATCACCGACAGCGTCGCCGACGAGATCCGGGGCGTCCGGGCCTTGCACCGCAAACATCGCCCACTCGTCGGTGACGTTCGCGACGTCGGCGTCGAGTTCCCACTCGTCGCGGTAACTCGTCCACCGGTCGTACATCTCGGCGTCGTGGCCGGCGTTCGGGATGAAGAGGTAGGTCGGGTCGTCGTCGGCTGCGTGCTCGTCGTCGAGCGGCAGCCGGTAGACGACCGTGTCGTCGAGGATGGTCCCCTCGGCGTCCGTGATGGTCGAATACTGTGAGTCGCCAGGGTCGAGTCGCGTCACGTCGTTCGAGGTGAGCCGCTGCATCAGCGCGGTCGCGTCCGGCCCGGACACCCGAATCTCGCTCATGTGCGAGACGTCGAAGATGCCCGCGGTATCGCGGACCGCGGCGTGTTCAGTCTTGATGGAGTCGAACTCCACCGGCATATCCCACCCACCGAACTCGGTGAACGTCGCCCCGCGACCGTCGTGTACTGCTCGCAACGGCGGCTTCCGAAGGGCCATGTTCTGACCTTGGGTCGGGGGAAGTAATGCTTTGGTATCTCGGCCGACTGCAACGACGCGGATATACAGATATGTGCATATTCCTCACTGAACAAACATGAGTCTGTGGCGTGTTCGTGCCAATTCTTGCGCTCTACAAACACGAACGCGCATACGTCGGGCTGGAGAGATTCATCCGCGAGACCTGTTCTCACACGTATCTTTAATATGCCCCGGACCGAAGTATTTACTATGATTGTAGCAAACTCTTCTGAGCCACGTGCCGACTTCGACGCAACCGCCGCCCGCCGCCGCACCGCGACGTTCGTCGAGATGACGCAGGCGATGCGGCAGTTCTGATTCCGACGCGAATCTCTCACTTCTCCGGACTATCGGCTGTCGACGACCCAGTGCGCCGTTGTCACGAACCGTGCTACCTGTTGGCGAGCGAACCGTTTTGTCCTCCCGCGACGTATCGTTTCTGATAGGCGCACCAGCGTCGTGATACTCATGGCAGACAAACCACACCAGAATCTGGCAATTATCGGCCACGTCGACCACGGGAAGTCCACGCTCGTCGGACGGCTCCTCTTCGAGACGGGTAGCGTCCCCGAGCACGTCATCGAACAGCACCGACAGGAGGCCGAGGAGAAGGGCAAAGGCGGCTTCGAGTTCGCCTACGTCATGGACAACCTCGCCGAGGAGCGCGAGCGCGGTGTCACCATCGACATCGCCCACCAACGCTTCGACACGGACAAATACTACTTCACCATCGTGGACACACCCGGTCACCGCGACTTCGTGAAGAACATGATTACGGGCGCGAGCCAGGCCGACCACGCCATCCTCGTCGTCGCCGCCGACGACGGGGTCGCCCCGCAGACGCGCGAACACGTGTTCCTCTCGCGGACGCTCGGCATCGAGACGCTCATCATCGCGGTCAACAAGATGGACGTCGTCGACTACTCCGAGGACACCTACGAGGAGGTCAAAGAGGAGGTCCAACAGCTCCTGAAGCAGGTCCGGTTCGACTCGGACGACGCCCGCTTCATCCCGATCTCGGCGTTCGAGGGCGACAACATCGCCGAATCCTCGGACAACATGCCGTGGTTCAAGGGCCCGACCGTGCTCGAGGCACTCAACAATCTCCCGGAGATGTCGCCGCCGACGGACGCGCCGCTGCGCGTGCCGATTCAGGACGTCTACACCATCTCCGGCATCGGGACGGTCCCGGTCGGCCGCGTCGAGACGGGGATGCTCAAGACGGGTATGAACGTCGTGTTCAACCCCTCCGGCTCCGGCGGCGAGGTCAAGACCATCGAGATGCACCACGAGGAGGTCGCGGAGGCCGGTCCCGGCGACAACGTCGGCTTCAACGTCCGCGGCGTCGGCAAGGACGACATCCGCCGCGGCGACGTCTGTGGTGCCGCCGACAACCCGCCGAAGGTCGCCGAGACCTTCCAGGCGCAGATCGTCGTCATGCAACATCCCTCGGTCATCACCGCGGGCTACACGCCGGTCATCCACGCCCACACCGCCCAGGTCGCCTGCACCTTCGAGTCAATCGACAAGAAGCTCGACCCCAAGTCGGGCGAAGTCGCCGAGGAGAACCCGGACTTCATCAAGGCCGGTGACGCCGCCATCGTCACCCTCCGCCCACAGAAGCCGCTGAGCATCGAACCCTCGTCGGAGATTCCCGAACTCGGCTCGTTCGCGATCCGCGACATGGGCCAGACCATCGCCGCTGGCAAGGTGCTGGAAGTCCACGAGAAGTAGTTCCTCTGCACTGACCCGGATTTTTTCGACACGCGACACGCCGAGCGCGAGCGAACGTTCTTCACGGAAGACGCGGCCACCGCCCGTATGCGCTGACGAGCCCCCGCGAGCGTCGCCGCGATAGCACGGCAGCCACGCTCGCGGCTTCGAATCCCCTTCGCTGTCGTCTGTCCGTCCTCGCCTCGCTGCTCTCTCACGGCCGCGTCCCGAGTTCAGTCCTCGAGAAGCTCCGGATATCTCGACTCCAGCATCGCAAACAGTTCCTCGACGACCGGGCCGTTTCTCGTCCACAGACCGGTGAAGGTGTCCGGTTCGGTCTCTCGGGCGATGAGCGCGCCCTTTCGCTCGCTCCCGTCGAACAGGACGAACCAGTAGTCGGCGAACTGCTTCTCGTGGTCCTCGTAGATCGACACCAGCGAGTCGTCCACCGTGACGTCGGGGTAGCCACAGACCGTCACGTCGAGTCCAGCACGGACGAGTTCGTCGTAGACTTCCTGCGTCCGCGACTGCTTGCGGAACGTCGACAGCTCCTGGAAGCCGACGACGAGCCGACCGCCACCGTCCCGCCAGGCGATCGCCTCCAGCTCCCGCGAGATGGAGGCCAACTTTGGAATCGATTCTTCGAAGAGGATGGTCGTCTCGGGGTCGACGGCCGAGAGAACCGAAGGGACCGTGTCGCCTGCGAGCGACGCCTCCAGCTCCGTGTACTGGTCGAGTTCGGCCAGTGTCGTCGTCGCCAGGACGCCCTCGTCGTCGTAGAGGACACAGAACCCCGGCGGTGTCGCGGCCGCAGTCTCGACGACCGAGAGTTGGATTCCGTGTGCCGACAGGAGCGACCGGATCGGCTCCAGGTCGACCGACCGGTCGGGGTTGTGAACCGCGAGCGTCCGACGGTGGTCGACGAGGTGGTCGTAGAGGGCCCTCATCGGCCACCCTCCGTCTCGAAGTCCAGCGGCTGCCAGTCGGTCTGTACCCCGTCGCCACCTCGGAGCCGAACCGAGCGGCTGTCGTCGTCGAGTCGAAGGTCGACGAGTAGTTCGAACAGTTGGGTGATGGAGGCGCGGTCTTGCGACGAGTGCGAGTCTGTGTTCAGCAGCTGAATCGTACGGCCCTCGGCTGCCTCGACCCGGCCGGTCAGCAGGTGAAGAAACCGAAAGACCGTGTCAAGCTCGCTGTAGAGCAGTAGCGACGAGATGTTGTCGACGAGAACGACCGGCTGCTCCGACGTCTGTTCGAGGAGTCCCGTGAGTGCCATTCCGATACCGGTCAGGTCTGCGGGCGACGACGCGTACCGCGTGCGGCTGTCCTCGCGGGTCGCCACTCCGGACTGCCGCGAGACCGCGTCGACGACGAGCAGTCGGTCGCTGTCACCACCTGCCGACTCGAACGCCTCGCGCACTCGTTTCGAGGTGTCCGTCGTCGTCACGCAGATCGGACGCGAGTCGCTCGCTGCCTGTGCCAGCGCGCGGTACGCCAGCAGATGCTTGCCACTCATCGCCGGTCCCTCGATTAAGAGGTCGTCACCGACGCTCGCCGACACAGTCGCGAGGAAGTCGTCGATAGTGACTGCTGACGAGACGTTCTGTTCCACGGTTGAACGTCTCGCCGAAGCTATTTCAACGCACCGCAGCACGCGCGACCCTACCGTCGGGCGACGTCGACCGGACAGCCGTTGATCTCGCCACCCCGCATCCCGTCGGCGATCCAGTACATCGAGAGGACGAGCGGAAACAGCGCGAGGAAGGTAAACTCCAACCCGTCGAACGGGAGCAGCAGCAGGAGACCGGACGCGCCGACCAACGAGAACAGTCCGGCGAGAAGCACGGACCCGCAGGCAGCACAGCCCGCACCGAGGGTCCCGAGGAGGACACCGACCGCACTGCCGCTGCTCTCACGGGGAGAGACGCCGTGTTCGCGGAAGTGGTAGACGACCATCGCGATGTCGACACCGACGAGTGCGGCGATAGCGACGATGGCGACCGCCGTCGTCGGGGTGAACGCGCCGCCGAGGAACGGATACTGTCCGAACAGGACACGGAGCCGGTTCGCCAGCGGGATGGTCCCGTTGAGGACGACGTCGCCGACGAGTGCCAGGTTCTGCGTCAGCACGAAGACGGAGAGGGCGACGATTCCCGTTAAGAGCGCGACGACTGCATACGTCGGTATCGTCAGCACCAACCGGGCGGTTCGCGCCGTGAGTCGCCAGTCGTCGCGGCTCGTTGGGAGTTTTACCGCACCGACGCCGAGGCTCATAGCTCCAGTGTCCCGGCGATCACGTCGTAGTTGGCAGCACTCCCGCGGACGACCGTCCGATACTGGCCGTCACGGAACAGAAAGAGCGACGGAGTGATGCCGTTGGCACCGGCCGCGTCGCCAGCGTCGAGGTCGCTCTGGACGGCGTCGTCGTACCGCTTCGCCTCGGCGTCGGCGACGACGGCGTCGGCGTCGAGGTCGGTGTTGGCCGAGAGCCACGTGCGCGTCAAATCGAGGACGTTGGCCGTCGAGAACGTCCCCTGTTCCTCGAAGTAGTGGCGGTACAGCCCCCAGAAGGCGTCTTCATCGCGGGCGTAGGTCGCTTCGAGTGCCTGCACGGCGGGTTTGCCCCACGGGTAGATGACGGGGTAGCTCCGGGCGACGAACGAGAGCGTTCCGTTCTCGATGGCCGGCTGGAGTCTCGGAACGACGTTCTGCTCGAAGCGCCGACACGTCGGACACGACGGGTCCTCGAAGGCGACGATGGTCGCCGTCGCCTCGAAGGGGTCAGGACCGAGTGAGGGCTGGGCGTCGAGACCGACAGCCGCCTCGTGGTCTGCGAGCGACCGGTTCGCGCCGTCGGCGGTCGTCGAGGTCCCGCTGTCGCCTCCGGACCCAGTGCCACCGACACCGCCGAGACAGCCGCTGAGACCGCTGAGACCGACGAGGCCGGCAGCACCGAATGCGAGTACGTCGCGCCGGGCGACGCGTGAACCCTCTCTCATGGCGGTGACGACGGGCGGGGAGAGCAAGGGTCTTTGCCGCTCTGTGGCGGCCGACGCACAGCCGTCGCTGCCGTCGGTCGCGGCACGGTGACGGGGCGAAGCCCGAGAGAGAACAGCGTCCACGGCGGTCGGTGACAGTGACAGTGGGTGCCGCCGTGGCAGCGGTCGTTACTCGTACTCGACGATCTCGAGCGTGTAACTGCCGCTCCCCGAGTAGGAGTCGACGAGGATGCTGAGATCCGCCGACGTGTCGGGGTTATCGATGGTGATGCTCTCCTGGCTGGTCGTCGTCCACGAGCGGTAGTCGTAGCTGCTCGTCGACGGACACGTGCCCGTGCCGTCGTTCGCGTAGAGGTCGAAGTCAGCGTAGGAGGGGCCGTCGAGGCTGATGACGACCGTCGAGGGGTTCGAGTACTCGAAGGCGTAAGTCCAACACTTCGAGTCGGCGGAGTTGGTGAGCGAGTCCGTGACGGAGGCACTCGTCGAGCCACCGCTTCCACCGTCGTCGCCGCCGTCGCCGCCGTCGCCACCGCCGCCGTTGGCGGGGTCGGTCTCGACGGCGTTGGCCGCGTCGACGCGGCCGCTGCCCTGCTGGCTGCTGGAGAGGCCGATGTCGACGGCTGTGTTCTTCAGGTGGTCGCGGAGGGTGACGTTGTCGACGTCCCACTGCGCGAGCGTCAGTCCGGCGACGCCGGCGACGACGGGCGTCGCCATCGACGTCCCCGAGAGTTCCCCGTAATCGTCGGTCGGCAGCGTCGCGAGGACGTTCGACCCGGGGGCGGCGAGTTCGATCGAGCTACCGTACTGCGAGTAGGAGGCGAGCGAGCCGTCGGGGTCGAGCGAGGAGACGGCGAGACACTCGCTGTAGGCGGCCGGATACGAGACGCTACTGGTCCCATTGTTGCCCGCGGCGGCGACGACGAGCGCGCCGTTGTTGGTGGCGTACGAGACGGCGTTCTTCATCGTGCTGGTGTAGCCGCCGCCACCCAGCGAGAGGTTGATGACGTCCGCACCCTGGTCTGCGGCCCACTCGACGGCGTCGGCGATGTCGGCTGTCGAGCCGCGGCCGCTCTCGTCGAGCGCGCGGCCGCTGATGAGCGTGGAGTTGCTGATGCCCGAGGTTCCCGTGCCGTTGTCCGTCACGCCGCCCGCGATGCCCGCGACGTGCGTGCCGTGGTATTCGTCGGCGAGGACGTCCGGATAGGGGTCGCCGTCGTCGTCGACGAAGTCGTAGCCGGGGTTCGAGCCGAAACTTCCGGCGAGGTCCGGGTGGTCGTACTGGACGCCGGTGTCGACGACGGCGATAGTGACCGACGAGGAGCCGAGCGTCGTGTCCCACGCGGTGTCGGCGTTGACCATCTGCGGGGCGTACTGGTCGCCGTAGCGTGGGTCGTTCGGCGAGAGCGACGTCGAGAGCGTCGCGTTCTTCTCGGCGTACTTGACGCGGTCATTCTTCGTGACCGCCTCGATGAAGTTCTCGCGGGCGACGTCGGCCGCCTGCGAGGGGAACTTGACCGCGACGTAGCTCAGCGTCTTGTTCTCGTGGACGATACGCGCCTTGCCGGGGACGGCCTTCTTTACGACGTCGGCCGGGCTGTCGTCGCCCTGTGCGACGCCGACGAGAATTTCGTCTTCTTTCGGGCCGGGACTCCGGCCGGGTGTCGCGCTCGCGACGCCGCCCAACGCGCCAGCGAGACCGACCGCGCCAGTCGCTTGGAGAAACCGTCGACGGTTCAGGTCCGGGGTGCCATCTTGCGTCATGTTGCGAACTCACATGA
Source organism: Halogranum gelatinilyticum (assembly GCF_900103715.1). Classification (NCBI taxonomy): domain Archaea; kingdom Methanobacteriati; phylum Methanobacteriota; class Halobacteria; order Halobacteriales; family Haloferacaceae; genus Halogranum; species Halogranum gelatinilyticum. Next base: position 367,787 of record NZ_FNHL01000002.1, read on the forward strand.
GGTGCACTCTCATTTATATTTTTTCTTTGTTTCTTGTATTTATGTATGAATATTAAAAGTCAACTGTATTATATGAACGTTCTTTTCGTTTGTGCGAGTTGTCGGCAGAAATCAGCAGGGATAATGGCACCCACCGTCCATCGAGGAGTATGGACCTGTTGGACGGCCCTGTCGACGACAGTCGTGGCCACCGTGAAGGGGTGGCACTGTTCGTCGACGGCCCGAACATCCTCCGCGACGAGTTCGACGTCGACCTCGAAGACATCCGTGAAGCAGCGAAGGACGCCGGTCGACTCGTCGCCATCCGCCTCTACGTCGACGAGCACGCGACCCCCGGCCTGATCCAAGCGGCCGAAGCCTTCGGCTACGAGGTCGTCGTCACCAGCGGCGACGTCGACGTCAAACTCGCCGTCGACGCCACCCGCGTCGCCGTCGAAGGTCGCGCCGAGACCTTCGCCATCGCCTCCCGTGATACCGACTTCAAGCCCGTCCTGGAGGTCGCGAACGCCTACGGGATGAAGACGTTCGCCATCGCCCCCGGCACCCACGGTCGGTCGGACGCCCTGCGGAACTCGGCGACGATGAGCGTCACGCTCGGCGAGTAGGCACTTTCTCGAGCTACTCCGCGAAGAACTCCACGAGCGCGTCGGCGACGCGGACCGGTTCCTCGTGGTGGACCCAGTGAGTTGCGTCTTCACAGAGCATGAGCCGACCGTCGTCACAGAGATTCACGCTCTCTCTGGCCATCGACTTCTTCAGGAACTGGTCGCGCGCTCCCCAGAAGACGAGCGTCGGGACCGTCACCCGCGTGCGTCGCGGGCTGGGACGGTCGCGGACGATGGCGCGGTACCAGTTGACCATCGCGCGGAACGACCCCGGCTGGTTCCACGCCTCGCGGTACCGCTCGAAGTCGGCGCTGGTGAAGGTGCCGGGGAGGCTCGTCCGGCGCATCGTCCGGACGAGCAGGCCCCAGTTGTGGACGCGAGAGAGGAGTTCGGGGACTGCGGGGACCTGAAACGCCAGCACGTACCAGCTCTTGAGCTTCTGGTCCCACCGTCGCCGCAGGGTCCGGCTGAACACGTGCGGATGAGGGACGTTGACCGCACAGAGTTTCTCGACGCGCTCGGGGTAGTGGAGCGCGACCCACCACGCGACCGCCGCGCCCCAGTCGTGGCCGACGACGTGGGCTTTCTCGCGGCCGAGCGCGTCGACGAGACCGACGACGTCGCGGGCGAGTTCGTCGATGTGGTAGGCGTCGACGCCGTCGGGCTTGTCGCTGAGGTTGTAGCCGCGCTGGTCGGGGACGACGACGCGGTAGCCGGCGTTCACCAGCGGCCGCAGCTGGTCGTGCCAGCCGTACCAGAACTCGGGGAAGCCGTGGAGTAAGAGGACGAGTGGGCCGTCCTCGGGACCGGCCTGGACGGTGTGGAGCCGGACACCGTTCGTCTCGACGAAGACCGACTCGCCGGGTTCGTCGTCGGGGTAGCCCTCGGGGGTCTCGGTGTCGACGTTCATCGGTAACACTGCACGCGCTGTCGTATTAGCGGTTGCGCGAGTCAGACGCGGAGAGAAAGAATCAGCGGCTACGCAGGTTCGAGGCGGAGGGACGGAGCGTCGTCACGCGAGCACGACGACGGCCTCGGTGAGCCAGCAGCCGGCGAGCTTCCCGGTGACCCGCCGGGAGAGACGGAACTCGTAGACCGTCTCGTGGCCGTCGCCGTCGACGACGGTGACCTCCTGTCTCGCGTCGTCGCCGAAGCGTTCGATGGGCGTCGTGCCAACGCGGTCGAAGTCGATGAGCGGTTCGTACCGCTCGCTGCGGACCACGCTCGCGAAGCGCTCGAAGGGCCCGACGACACTGCGGACGGCTGGCGACGCGAAGACGAACGCCGTCTCGATGCCGCTGTCGGCGTACGGTTCGTCGTTCACACGCAGCGCGTCGAGTTGGAGTTGCACCACCGATTCGGGGGAGAGCTCGGGGTCGGGACGGGGAAGCCCGTGGTTGACGTACTGTTCGGTCATCAACTATGGTACGCTGTGACAGGGGATATACTTGTGTCCCATGCCGTCCGGCTACGCACCGCTTAAATCTCGAAAACAGGTGGTAGGGAGACCCTACCGGCGTCTTCCGCGGTCGACTCAGTCGCGACCGTTCGTCGCGGCCGTCATCGTCCAGACGGCCGTCAGTCCGAGCAAGAGAGCCGGAATCATCGGCAGCGCGAGGAACGCCGCGAGATACGGGATGCCGAACGACGCCGGGATGCTCGGGAAGACATAGATGAGACCGGGCACGACGAGAAACGAGAGGACGACGATGGCGACGAGTATCCACCCTTGCCCGCCGAAGCTGCCCGCTGACTCCCCGTCGTCGCCGACGGTCTCGTCCTCGCCGGGGCGGTGGACGTATCCCCCGTCGCTCTCCGCGTCCGTGTCGGTCTCAGAGCTCACTATCGGGGATTACGACCACCTTGCCAAAGCCCTCACGGTTTTCGATCATCTCGTGGGCGCGCTCGGCCTCGCTCATCGGCAGCGTCTCGCGGACGCGCGGCTCGAAGGTGCCGTCCCAGACGAGTTCGAGCACGTCGTCGACCTGTCCGGGCGTCGCCATCGTCGAGCCGATGACCGACAGCTGGTTCCAGAAGATGCGGTTGAGACCCGCGTCGGGGTTCGGTCCCGTCGTCGCCCCGCAGGTGACGACACGGCCGCCCTTCGCGAGGCTCTTCAGGGAGTCTTGGTACGTCGCCTCGCCGATGTGGTCGACGACGACGTCGACGCCACGCTTCCCCGTCAGCTCCTTGACCTGGGCGGCGAAGTCCTCGTCCTCGTAGTTGATGACGTGGTCCGCGCCGCACTCGCGGGCGTACTCCAGTTTCTCGTCGGTCGAGGCGGTCGCGAAGACCTCTGCGCCCGCGTAGTCGGCGATCTGGACGGCCGCGTGGCCGACACCGCCGGACGCACCGAGGACGAGCACCTTCTCGCCCGCTTCGAGGCCCGCGCGGTCGACGAGCATCCGCCACGCGGTCTGGAAGACGAGCGACGCCGACCCGGCGACCTCCCAGTCGACGTGTTTCGGCACTTCGACGAGGTTGGCTTCGGGGACGACCGCTTCTTCGGCGTGGACGCCGCGGACGTGTTCGCCGATGATGTGGAAGCGGACGCAGAGCGACTCGTCGCCGTCACGGCAGAACTCACACTGCCCACAAGCGACGCCCGCGCTGACGGCGACATGGTCGCCTTCTTCGAAGCGCGTCACGTTCTCGCCGACGGCTTCGACGACGCCCGCCGCGTCGCTGCCGGGGATGTGTGGCATCTCCAGGTCGACACCCGGCAGCCCCTTTCGTGTCCAGATGTCGAGATGGTTCAGCGCGCCCGCCTTGACGTCGACGAGCACCTCGTCGCGGCCCGGTTCGAGATCGTCGAACTCGTCGTAGGTCAGAACGTCGCGGTCGCCGTGCTCCGAGAACTGAACTGCCTTCATGTACTGTCCCGGTCCACCCGGTGGTGTAAAACCCTGATGTTCGTGGAACGACTTGCAGCCTTTCGACGTCTGTCGAGAGAGCGGAGCGGAAGTGAACACCGGAGAGGTTTTTCCGCACGCCTTCCGAAGCGACGGCCATGACTGACCACGACCACGATGGCCACAATCACGACCACGGCGAGGAGAACGACCACAGTCACGAACACAGCGGCCACGGCCACGGTGACGATGAAGGGGACGACCACGGTCATCACGACCACCACCACCACGACGTCGACACCGTCGGCTACGGTATCGTCACCGTCTCCTCCTCGCGCTCGCTCGACGACGACCCTGCGGGCGACGCCATCGCGGCCGCTGCCGAGACCGCTGGCGGCGAGGTCGTCGTTCGCAACCTCGTCCCCGACGACTACGACAAGGTGCAGGCGGAGATTCACAACCTCGTCGGCCGCGGCGACGTCGACGTCGTCGTCACCACGGGCGGTACGGGCGTCACCCCCGACGACGTGACCGTCGAGGCGGCCAACCCGCTGTTCGAGAAGGAACTGCCCGGGTTCGGCGAGCTGTTCCGCCAGCTCTCCTACGACGAGATCGGCACGAAGGTCGTCGGGACGCGAGCCGTCGCTGGCGTCGCCGACGGCGTCCCGGTCTTCTGTCTGCCTGGCAGCGAGAACGCTGCACGGCTCGGCATCGAGGAGATCATCGTCCACGAGGCGAGCCATCTCGCGGGGTTGGCGGGGCGCGAGGAAGACGAGAGCGAGGAGTGAGGCGGCGAAGAGTGAGACGGCGGCAACGAGAGTGAGGCGTACACTACCGGTTCGACAGCAATCCTTGTCGTGTCGCGTCCATTTATCAGGCTCCGTAGCAACTTCCGACTATGAGCAACCAGCAGACGTCCGAGGAGCGAGACCCCTTCTCGGGCGGCAAGGACCCGCGACTCCGCAGCACCGAAGTCACAGAGGGTGCAGAACGCGCCCCCCACCGTGCGATGTTCCGCGCGATGGGCTTCGACGACGAGGACCTCTCGTCGCCGATGGTCGGCGTCGCCAACCCGGCCGCCGACATCACCCCGTGTAACGTCCACCTCGACGACGTCGCACAGGGTGCCATCGACGGCGTCGACGAGAGCGGTGGGATGCCCATCGAGTTCGGTACCATCACCATCTCCGACGCCATCTCGATGGGGACCGAGGGGATGAAAGCCTCGCTCATCTCCCGAGAGGTCATCGCCGACTCCGTCGAACTCGTCGCCTTCGGCGAGCGGATGGACGCGCTCGTCACCGTCGCCGGCTGTGACAAGAACCTCCCCGGCATGATGATGGCCGCCATCCGCACCGACCTCCCGAGCGTCTTCCTCTACGGTGGCTCCATCATGCCCGGCCAGCACGAGGGCCGCGAAGTGACCGTCCAGAACGTCTTCGAGGGCGTCGGCACCTACGCCGAGGGCGACATGAGCGCCGAGGAACTCGACGACCTCGAACGCCACGCCTGCCCCGGTGCCGGCTCCTGCGGTGGGATGTTCACCGCCAACACGATGGCCTCCATCAGCGAGGCACTCGGTCTCGCGCCGCTCGGCTCCGCCTCCGCGCCCGCCGAGTCCGAGGAGCGCTACGAGGTCGCCCGCCGCGCCGGCGAGGCCGCTCTGGACTGCGTCGAGAACGACCGCCGTCCCTCCGACATCCTCACGAAGAAGTCCTTCGAGAACGCCATCGCCCTCCAGGTCGCCATCGGCGGCTCGACCAACGCCGTCCTCCACCTGCTCGCGCTCGCCGCCGAGGCCGGTATCGACCTCGACATCGAGGAGTTCGACGAGATCTCCCGGCGCACGCCGAAGATCGCGAACCTCCAGCCCGGCGGCACGCGCGTCATGAACGACCTCCACGAGGTCGGCGGCATCCCGGTCGTCGTCCGCCGACTCGTCGAGGCGGGGCTGTTCCACGGCGACGCGATGACGGTCACCGGCCGCACGGTCGCCGAAGAACTCGACCAGCTCGACCTGCCCGACGACGAGGACATCGACGAAGACTTCCTCTACACCGTCGACGAACCGTACCAGTCAGAGGGAGCCATCAAGATTCTCACCGGCAACCTCGCACCCGGCGGCGCGGTGCTCAAGGTGACGGGCGACGACGCGTTCCACCACACCGGTCCCGTCCGCGTCTTCGAGAACGAGGAAGCGGCGATGCGCTACGTCCAGGAGGGTCACATCGAGTCCGGCGACGTCATCGCCATCCGCAACGAGGGGCCGCGCGGCGGTCCCGGGATGCGCGAGATGCTCGGCGTCACCGCCGCTGTCGTCGGTCAGGGCCACGAGGACGACGTGGCACTGCTGACCGACGGCCGCTTCTCCGGGGCGACTCGCGGACCGATGGTCGGCCACGTCGCGCCCGAAGCCGCCGACGGCGGCCCCATCGCCCTGCTCGAAGACGGCGACGAGGTCACCGTCGACATTCCGAGCCGAACGCTGGAGGTCGACCTCTCGGCAGACGAACTCGAAGCCCGCCGCGCCGAGTGGGAACCGGCGGAACCGAAGTACACGACCGGCGTGCTGGCGAAGTACGGCATGATGTTCGGGTCGGCGTCCAACGGCGCGGTGACGAATCCCGGCGTCAAGAAGGACGACTGAGCGGGTCGATTCGATTCGATTCGGTTCTCGCTGTTTTCTCAGGCCGACTCCGACAACGCGAGCGACTCGTGTCGCGCTGTGAGCACGCCGAGAACTCGTCGAAGACTCACGCCCAGGAGGAAGCCAGCAACGCCGAGCGGGACGCCGAACGAGACGCCGAGTATCGCCCCGATCTCGAGTGCCGAGGGCAGTGAGACGACCTCGTTGTAGTGGTGGTAGGCTGGCGTCGTCCCGTAGCGCGTCGTCCCGAGTCCGAAGACGGGCGCCGCCACGAGCAGGACGGTCGGCACCAGCCCGGAGTTGAACGCGGCACTCGTCGCGCCGATGCCGACGAGGACGCCGCCAGCGACGAACAGCAGCCAGTTCGGGTCGGTCCCGGTCCACGTCCCGACGAACCACGCCTCGACGGCGTGGTAGCCGATTCCCGTGCCGATCCACCACGCCGTCGCGAGCGCGAGGACAGGTGCGAGCAGGACGGTGAGAAACGTCACCTCGACGCGCTGGCCGAAGAGGAATCCACCGAACGCCTTCGCCAGTCGGCGACCCCGGTCGCTCGTCGCGGCCGTTCCGGTCGCACCGAGCACCGTGAGTAGGCCGCCCGCGAGGAGCGATGCGATTCGGACGGCGAGCCACCGGAGCTGTCGCCAGCCACCGGCGGCGGCGTGGCCGACGGCTGCGAGCTGTCGGCCGAGCCACTGGCCGAGGCCTCCGAGTCGATTCGACGCGAGAGAGCGGATCGAGACGTCAGAACGGCTGTCTGTCTCTGGTGTGGAGGGCATCGTTGACTCGCTCTCGGCGATCTGTCAAAAATATGTCGGTGGTTTATCACCCACAGTATCGGCCGACTACAGCCGGAGCAACAGGTCGGCGACGCCGGACGCCTCCGCCGTCGCGTCGCTCACCGGTAGCTGTCCCGCGGCGTCGAAGCCCGGCCCGGAGAGTATCGTCCCGTCGGCACAGCCCGCGAGGACGGTCGGCCCGGCGGAAGCGAAGGAGACTGCGAACCGCTCGCCGACCTCGGCGACACCGGGGTCGTCGCTCGCGACGTCGCCGACGTAGATCGCCGCGTCGGTGCCGTCCGACGGCTCCCCCGGCGACGACCGGTTCAGACTCGCGTAGAGTCGCCCGTCGTTGACGAATACCGAGCGGGCGTACGGCCGGTCGCCGGTGTGCAGTCGCGCCCAGTGGTCGCCAGCGTCGCGGGTCCGGTAGACCCCACCGCCGGTCGCCGCGAGCCAGTGGTCCGGGCCGACGCTGACGAGGCGGTGGACGTCGTCGCTCCGCTCTGGCGCTTCGGGGTCGTCGACCCGGAGGTCTCCCGAGACGTCACGCCAGGTCTCGCCGCGGTCGTCGCTGACGGCGACGCCGCCGCGTTCGAGACCGACGACGAGACGGTCGGGAGCGTCGGGATGGCCAGCGAGCGCGTTGATTCGCGCCCCGTCGCGAGAGGAGTCCGTCGGCGACGAGTCGGTGTCCGAGACGTCGGCTACAGGGTGCTCGGTCCACTCGCCGCTCGCGTCGTCGCGGCGGAAGATCGTCGGCGTCGCTGTCGACCCGGCAACGTAGAGCGCGTCGCCGAGCGGGAGCACGTCTCGAGCGTCGGCAGCGAGGTCGCAGTCGGTCCACTCGGTCCAGTCGCTCTCGCCCGTTGCGTGGGAGACTCCCGACTCGGTGGCAGCGTAGACACCACCCTCCGGTCCCTCGCGGAGCCGCCGGGTCGCGTGGGGAAGGACCCGTTCGACGCCGTCGTCGAAGGGTGGAAGCGGTGTGCGAAACAGGCCCGCTGATGTGGCGGCAAGGAGATGCATACCGAATCCATAGTGATAGGTTGCTTATGTTCGTCGGTTTCCTCATCGAGAGAGGTGGCGAGAGCTACTGTGACGCGTCGGCGAGCTAACGGCTCAGGCGTATAGCTTCCGTGAGAAATTGAGTGGGACCGCCGAGGTACGCGAAACGAGGCTTTCGAGGACCCACCGGCGAGCGTAGCAACGACATGATCACTCGTCCTCCCCGTCGAGCCGGTCGAGGTGAGACCGCCGACTCTCCATCCGCTTCAGGAGATCGGGCTGGTCGTAGTGGTCGCGGATGACCTGGGGCGTCGCGTTCACCCGCTCGGCGAGCTGCTCGATCGGCCAGCCGCAGTCGAGGTGATGCGTAATCGCACCCGTCCGAACCCGATGCGGAGAACGGGAGCTGGGACACCGCGACTCGTAGGGCGAACGACGCGCCTCGCACGACTCGATCTCCCTACCGTGCGGGCAGCCGTGGCCGAACCGGCACGGTTGGGTCATGATGTTCATGCGCGAGCGGAGCGCGCCCTTCGTCATCCGGCCCTCACCCTTCTTCGTCGAAAAGAGTGGTTCGCGCCCGTCCTCGTCGCGACCAGCGACACGGTTCACGCGAATGTACTCGTCGAGGAAGTCAGCGACCTCCTCGGAGATGGCAACCGGACGCTCGCCCTCCTCCTGATTCTTCAACGGCGTCGACGAGCGGTGACGGAAATAGATGAACGGGATGGAGACCTCTTCGAGGATCTCGTCGTCCACGTCGTCCTGGTGGCGGAGGCGTTCGAGGTCGTCCTCGGAGAGGTAGCAGTCCTGCACGTCGAGCGACCGGAGGCCACCGAGACGAGCGCAGGTGTGCCAGGCGAGCAGGAACAGCGCGTGGTCACGCGAAGCGCGACGGTAGCGTTTGAGGTCCTCGAGCAGGACCTCGGCACGCTCGGTCGAGAGTTTCTCCTCGTTCGTCCGGTCCTTCTTGGTGAGCTGTGGGACGTCGACCTTCAGCGGGAGTTCCGAATCCACCGCCTCGATGTCGGCACAGAACGAGATGAACTGCCGAAGCGTCCCGAGCTGGTTATTCAGCGTCGACTGACTGAGGTCGAGGGAGCGACGGTGCGAATCGTACTTGAACATATCACGGCCAGTGAGGTCGTTCAGGTTGTCGAACCCGTTCTCCTCGCACCATTCGACGAAGGTATTCAGTCGGTAGAAGTACGATTGAAGCGTCTCCTCTGCACGCTCGGAACGCTGGCGATCGAGCCACATCTCCATCGCCTCGCGCGGGTGCAGTGGCTTCAGCTCGGTGTCGCTCATTGGACACCTCCGCGTGTTCTACTTTCGGTCCATTCGCTACGCTTACGGTATGGGGATTGGTATCCTGTCATGGCTTCCATCTTGGAGCCGCGGTCCGGGGCGGGGGCACTGATCTTGGTAGTGAGGTTGCCCCCGCAGGGGACCGTCAGCCTGTCGACTGTTTGTGCCGCGCTGGTTAAATACGCCATCCAGATGCGCGGAGTGAAAGTGGCTGTATCGGCGAAAGTGAAACTCGGCGAGTCGGTACTATCCGTTCGTGCGAGGTCTTCAAGACCCCGTGGCGTGTCTGCTTTCATGCTTCCGTACCCTGTTTACGGGAGCCACAGCGGGCCAGTGGTGCTACACTGGGTCCGCTCAGTTTCTCATCGACCAGACTTTCTGGCAAATCGTAGCTTCCGTTATCAGTCTCTTGAGACGAGCGGCGTAATAAAACTGTCCGTGAATACGTCCATATGGACTTGTTTGTGTCCAGCAACCAATAGTACCGATTTTATTATACAACGAGGGTGAGTAGAGTAGACAATGCGACCGAATCGGCGGGACGAGGCGATTCTGCAGTTCCTCGCCGACAAGGATATCGCTCTCCCGCCGACGCCGATCTACGAGAATCTTCGTCTGGAGGGAGCGACGTTCTCACAGCGTACTGTTCGTCGACGGTTGAAGCAGCTCCACGAGAACGAGTTCGTCGAGAAGATTCTCGGGGAGAAGGGTTACTACCGAATCTCGGAGAAGGGTCGAGCGTACCTCGCTGGGGAACTGGACCTTGCGGACACCTGACCACACCACCCTTCACCCCCATTGAGGGGGATTCGGGCGGGCGGTCGGGTGGCAGTTAGAGTTTCTGGCAGGGTTTTCGTTACGCCGTAAAGAAGGAGTAGGGATTGTCGGTCTGTTGAAATCCTCCGAACCAGACATTATCGGCGTGCTAAAGATCCTTCCATATTTTTATCAGCTTAGATGATGTTGCACTGTGTGAATGAATGAATCCCGCCAAGATTCGAGTCCACAGAAAAGAATCATTTTTGTATTTATCACCTCTGTCTTTGTATCGCTCTCAACTTTAGAAATTTCTTCATTTGGTTCTGGAGTACTATTCCTCTGGGTCTTACTTTTGGCCTTACTTGGGTTTATTTTCGCCACCAGTTTGGCCGAAGATTTGAGAGATATGTTTTCTGGAGGCAAAGAAGAAAAAGAAACGGAAACTGAGAACCCAGAAAATAGTGATGACCAACTTAGAGAGTTTATATATCTCGATTCTCTCTCAATACAAAGTCTCCTTGCATCTATAGAATTTGGCACACCCGAGTCAGTCAGAGAGTTATCAGAACGGTCTCAGACAAAACAACAAACGACCACTACATCTGCTAATGTCAAAGCTTCTGAGGTTGGAAAAATAGAGGGTGGGTTCAGTATGTCTAACTCTGAGACAGGAAAGGAAGTTCTGGAGACAAATAAAAGAATTCACGATCAACATAGGTTCAAAGAGCTATACTCTAATTTGGAAGACAGAGGAAAAATAGATGTTCTACCGGCAGATTGGAGAAACAACCCGGATGATTACAATCTTGATTCTTCAGAGATGGATATTGTTGAATTCAGAGGAACTGCCCAAACAGACCCTCTCTATCGCATGATGAATGTTATTTCTTTAGTAACTCGGTCAATATCTCTGCTCACACCATACCTTGATGTTGACGACCCAGAAAAACTTGAGAACATCAACCAGGATACTGTTGAAGAAGTACGCGATGCCGTCTATGGAAACCAAATAGGTCTAAAAGTCGATGTTTCAGATAGTGACCTGAACTATGTGATGGCATTAGATGATGACAAGCTGTGGATAGATAATCCTCGAAGAGAATTCTCAGGATCAAAGGAGTACACCGTTTTAGGTCGTGTCATTGGTGTTGTTGGCGAAGATAATGACTGGGACTATATCGACGTATTCCGTGTGACTAGTACTGTACTGGGAGACGAATCGATGTCAACTATTCGTGAGGTCATATCAGATCTCATCGAGTTGGTTGACGGATTTGACAAGGAGGTGCCAGTTCCGAATTTCTCCGAAATGGACATTGAGAACATGTCTGAAGAAGTTGATGAAAACAAATCAATGCATACTATAAAAATAGATATTGAGGATAAAGATATGTCTGTTGAGGGACCTGCTGTTATTGTTGATCCGATTGCAGTCTATTGGTAGGTATCTGGTCAAACATCGTGGTTAATAACCAATCTACTATAATCTCTTGACCGCGCGCTGAATTGAGCAGAGCTCAAGTAAACTACCAGCGGATGTGGATTTTCAACAGAGTCAAGATTCTAAGACTCGGCAGGGCCTTGACTCTTGAGCGTGCGGAGCAGTTGCGCCGCGTCGAGGTCACGAGCGAACAGCTCAGGCTGTAGGTTCCAGTCCCACGGCGCGAGGTCGTTCGGGTCGTACTCGGAACTCGTCGCCTCGATCGGCTCCAGCGACCCACCGAACAGCGCCCCACTCGGCCGGTCCGAGTCAGGGTTCCAGCCGGAGAAGAAGTCGACCGACTCCTTCGAGTTCTTGAAGAACGCTGTCGTCGTGAGCCGCTTCATCTCCGGGTGAAGGTCCTTGCCGGTGTGGCCGACGACCGCGCACACGTCCGTCCCGATCTTGCCCATGCGCTTGGCGAGTGGCGTCCACTGGGAGGCCACCTCGTAGGAGTTCGTTCGAGCGTCGAAGTGCGTCGAGCCTTCGTCGACGAAGACGAACTTCGGCACGTCGCGGTGTTCGAGCAGCGCGACGGTGAGGTCGTGTGCCGACCCGACGAACACGTCGCAGAGGTCCCACGAGCGCATATTCGAGAGAACGAGGTAGTTCTCGCCCATCTGGATTTTCCGCATCTCGGCGATGGTCGACATGGTGTTGGTCTTCCCGGTCTTCGGGTTCCCGATGCCGGTGACGAACGAGGTCGCGCCGTCGTTCTCCAGCCGGTCGAGGATGCGGAGCGGGAGCGTCATCGAGGAGGCGTCGAGGTCCTGCTCGGTGACGCCGACCAGGTGCGACGCGACCGACGAGTTCCCCTGGTGAACCGCGTCGGTCATCACGTCCGTCGAGTTCTTCCGCGCGAGAATCTGTCCGAGGTCGTCGTCGAAGAACGAACTCACGTCCGTCTCTACGTCTTCGTCCAGGGCTTCCGGTTCGAAGATGGATTCGACGAACGACAGGGCGGTTCGGTCCTCTCGATTCGAGGTCACGACACCGTGACGGTGCGGGAGCGCCTCGCCGTCGATCCGACCGCGCAGCTGCTCTCTGAGCTTCGCCATCGTGAGCAGGTGTTCGTCAGTCATCGATCTGAGTCCTCCCCGCTTGCGGACAGCGTGACACCCTTCGCGAGCATCCAGTTGAGAACACCGGCAGTGATGACTAAGAGCGCGGGAGACGCGACAAGAGCACTGTCTTGGCCTTGCTCAATGACCTTCATCGTCACTCCCGTCGCGAGTAGAATCCAGGTCGCACCCAACACACTCCGGTCAGTCATCTGTTCGCCTCGTTCTTGGTTCTGGACTCGTGATTAGTAGGGTAATCACGGGTACTCGGTCGCATTTCGCGCAGGAGTTGCACACCGACCAGCAGCGCGAAGCTCCCCAAGACGAGCAGGGCAAGCACGTCGAGGTCAGTCATCGGCGGGAGCCTCCGGTTGGGCAGCGTCGGCAGAGTTCGTCGACGGGCTGCCGTTCTCTTCCATCTTCTCGACCATCTCCGAGAGGTTCCCGAGCGGGTTGTTCTCGTCCGTGTCGTCGAGGTCGCGCTCGATGCCGAAGTCTTCGAGTGCCGACTCGATAGCATCGTCCAGGCCCTCACCTTCGTCCGGCAGCGAGCCGCGTTTGAACGTCGAGACCACGGACATGGTGGCCGAGCGAGCCGCTTCACGCACGACGGACCACGCTTGCGACTTGAGCGCGAATCCCTCCTGGGCGTCTTTCTCGAGCTGGCCGCGACAGCGTTGGACTGCGTGGAGCGATGCGAGCAGCTCTCGATCAGTGAGCGTTCCACGCCACGTCCCCCGGAGAGTTCCTTCGTCCTCGTTCACGTCGCGAGCGAAGACGAGCGTCGGGTGTATCCAGTCGAGCGCGCCTTCGACGACCTCGAGGTCGCGGAACTCCTGCGAGGAGACCTGAAAGACACCCGCGCCGGATGGGTCCGCCGCGTCCACGTCGACGATGGTGATGAGCGACGGGTCGAACAGCATCGAGCGAACCCGCCGACCGAACGGCTTGCCGACCAGGGGCGTCAGAACAGCGACGGAGATCCCGACGATTCGCAGGTTGCGCGGAATCTCGACACCGAGCAGCGAGCCAGCGACGAAGACCAGGAGGCCAACGCCCCCAAGAATCCACATCCGGTTGTCGACGCACCAGACGGCCAGCTCGTACCACGAGGTCGAAGGGTCCTCGGTCGGGTTGTCGGCTTGCTCCCGTGGAGCGAGGTCAGCGTCACTCATGCCAACCGCTCCAGTCCGAGGTTCGATCCAACCTTGGCAGCGACGGCCTCGTCAAGGACGGCGATTACGATGGCGAGCGCCCCGCCGATGGCAGCGTCACGAACGTCCGTGCCGTCAAAGGGGCCGCCGATCAGGGAGGAACTCGTCTCGACTTTGACCCAGGCGTACTCGTTGTTCTCGATAGAGCCGGGAGTCGTAAGCGACAGTGCCGGATTCGACGAGTCTTGTACGTTGATTCGCACGACGTTCGTCCCCTTCGAGAGACGTTTTCTGACGAGTGTGCCCGTCCCAGTTCCTGACGAGTCGGAGGTCACGGCCTCGGTGACGGTGAGTAGCGTCGGAGCCTTCGCCTCGATCGTGAGCCGGAACGTTCCGTCCGAGTAGTCCCACTCGGTGATGCGAGTCAGCGGCCCGATTACTTGGACCGTCGAAGCGTTCTGATCGGGAGACGAGGTTACGGTCGAGTTCGGCGTCGACGTGGTGGTCGAGGTCGTCGACTCTTGCGCCGCTGCGGGAGCCGTCGCGACGAGCGCGAGGAACAGTACGACAAGCACAGTTCGGTGGTTGGATTTCATGACCGAAGGGACAGGAGGGGAATCGAACCCCTCAGAGACACCAGTCTGTCAGGGTGCGAGGGCGTCGAGCGCGATGCCCTCGAGGAAACTCACGAGCCAGTCATAGCCCATCCCGAGAACGTCGATTCCCAGGAACTGCAGTGCCGCCACCACTAGGACGACACCAGCGATCTGGCCGAGAGGGACAACACGGAAGATGAGCCAAACGAACAGCATCAGCTGTCCTTGTTGGCATAGACGGCGATGGCAGCCACCGCGACCAGCGCGACGACGATCTTGTTCGAGGTCCAACCGCTGGAGGCCCCACCACCGGAGGATTGGGCCTCTTGCTGCTCCTCGTAGAGCTTGGTGAGCTGGTCGATCTGCTCCTCGAGGTTGCTCACGTCCGTCGTCTCGTAGACGTGTTTCACGATGGTCGTGTTGGACACCGATTCACCGGTCTTCGTGTTGACCGCTGAGGTAATCTCGAACGAGGTCGCACCGGAGATCTCGTCGAGGTCCTGGATGTAGGCCGACTGATTCGAGTCAGCAGGCTGGACCGCCATCACGAAACGACCGCTGTAGTCTGCGAGCGTGTACGTGACATTGTTTTCGAGCGTCGAGAGGTCGTCGGCAGTGTAGTAGAGGGTGCCGTCGAGCGTCTCGATCGTCCCTCCCGTCGAGTTGTAGACCTCGATGGTGTGCGAGGCCGTGAGGTTCCCCGAGTAGCCGAGCGCGGCCATCTGGTAGGCAGCGAAGCTGTACGCTCCGGTGCTGTTGTAGGCAGTCGCACTCTGAACACCGATAGTGAACGGGTCGTAAAGGTCCGAGACGTTCAGCTCACCAGCGTTGTATTGGTTGTAGATTTCAGTAGCGAGCGTGTCGGTGTTGCTCTTGGCCCATTCGCTCTGTTGGACGATTTCGTGCCAGACGTCGGCGTAGCCCTGAGTGTCGACAACGACCTTCTCAGTGCCCGTCGAGTTGACGTAGCGAACCGGCTTGTAGGCGCGGTAATCGGGGCTGGGGTCGCCCATGTAGTCGTTCCACGCATTAGCAGCGGGAGAACTGACGGGATTACTGTTGAGAGGCATGATTTTGTACGTGTAGTCCGGCTTGGACGTGACGTACAGGTGAGTCGTTACCTCGGAGCCGTCGACGAGGGTGTGGTTGTCCTCGCGGAACGATTCGGTGTACATATTGTCGCCCCCGGCGGTGGAGACGCGCAGCCACGTAGCAGAGTTCGCGTCGGAGACGTTCTTCATGTACATGGCGGCCTGCATATCCGTCTCGAAGCGGTTCAGCATATTCTCCTGAATAGTGGCGTAGTACGCTTCGACGGTGTTGGTGGCCTTCTCCTTGGCGACGGTCGCGTTGTCGCCGTCGTTCATGGACATGATGATGGTCTGCTTAGCCTGCATCATGGCCTGTGCGCGGGTGTCTTCGAGGCGGTTGGACATGGCCGTCGTGTACTGCTCACTGGACGACTCTTGTGTTGCCGCGAGAGCGTCGAGGTTCGCCCGCGTGTCGGCGGGTGGGTCGTCGGGGTTGAATCGACACTCACCGTCAGCGTTCGGGCTAAACATACCACGGACGAACGCAGCGGTCATGCTGTCGGCTGCGTCACAGTCTTGGAAGATAGCCGCCGAAGCCGGACCAGTCGCGCCGCTCGAGACGAGCAGAACGACGAACAGGGCAGCGACCGCTTTCCTTGCTATAGTTGTCATGAAGTGTGGAGAGAGGGTTGTTTACCGGACTGCGACGGCCCACGACACGAGCGTAGCCAGGAAGGCCAGCTGCATCCCGAGCGGATCACCGATTCCGGTGAGGAAGTCTGCGACCTCGGTGACGTACTCGTAGCCGAGGATGACACCAGGGCCAGCGAGGATAGCGATCTTCTCCCAGTCCTCGTACCGCTCGAAGGACTTGGTTTCGCTGGACATGAACGCCACGAGGAACGCACCGAGCGATACGATGATGCTGTGAGTCCCGGTCAGGGTGTAGTTCGACAACCAGACGAGGGTGATGTCGGAGATCCCCCCAAACTGGTAGAGACTCGCCGCGATGAACGCCACCGACAGCGTGGCCGGGAGCGTCTTCAGCTCGCCGTAGTTCTTGAGGAACGACGACTTGTAGGAGGTCGCCATCAGTTGTCCCCCAGAACAGCGACTTGGAAGTCGTAGGCTTCGCGTTCGTCGCCGTCGTCCGTTTCGTACTCGTAGGAGTCGGTACTCTTGCGAATCCCGATCGTGTCTCCGGGGCCGACGTCGGCCGCGTCGAGCTTGCGGTCGATCGTCCCGTTCGACCACATCTTGCAGAGTTGACCGTCGGGACGGGTGAGGTGCAGGACGTTGTTCTTGTACTTGCCGACGCCGCGCTCGATGTGCCGAACTTCGGCCACGAGGTCCTCGCCGGGCTGGAGTTTGACTACCGGAACGTCGTCGTTGTCGTCGTCGTTCGGGACGCTGACGGGAGTCAGATCGTCGAACGAAGGCGTATCGTTGCTAGACATGATACAGATGTATCTAGTCGAGGGGCCACTAGAACCGCAATCCGGCCTCGGTGGAAGTATCTCTTGAGAGGTATCGCCGGTTCACTACGACTGTGCCAACAGCGGCAGCTCACGATTCTAAAACGAGAGAGTAGCCGCGGACCGGGTAAGACCGCGGCCGGTGTCTCGGAGAGAACAGGGCGAGTCTATTCATCCCTCGCCCGTGCGATTCGCACGTATTACCTGTTCGTGGTCTGACGACCACGAGGTAAAATCGTTCTACAGGCTCTTTACCCTTCCGTTCACGCGAATCGGCGTGAAACGCCCAAGTTGCGTGCCGCCTCAGCCGACACCACGACATTGCTACCATTAACCCGAACCGGGGCGTCGGCAACGTCGGCAAGGAAGTTCGCGAGTTCCGAAAGATACTGCTCACACCTCGATTCACGGAATGTCACCGTATCCTTGTCCTCGAACTGGTGGCCGCGATTCTGGAGATAGACCTCGGCGAACCGACGTCGAACTCCCGTAGAGGCACTCGGTAACCAGATGGGGAGTGTCAGCTTCGTGTCTGAATTCTTTACCCCGATCGGCGCACCGAGGACGTGCAGTAGCCGACCGAGGACAGAGGCATCCTGGCCTGGCACGACCTCAGTCGCGCGACCTGTCCCACGCTCGACAATCTTCGCGCTGACGCCAACCTCTTCAAGTGTGCGCCGAATCACTGACTGTTCCTCGCGAGCGTTCGTCGAAAAGTGCGGCACCCAGCGGTCGTTGATAGACCCTCCAGAAAACACCCACGCGACAAGTTCGACCATCGGGCCGAACATCCTCGAGTCGGCTTCAAGCGGTAGCCACTCGCGGCCCACCGCTGCGTCGATACCTCGGACTGCGTCAGGTTTCGCGCCGTCCATCCACGGTCGGATACGACTACGGGGCAGGTCAACACGCGTCGAAACGGCTTGACTTCCTTTGTTCGGATGCTTTGATGCGTAGCGCATTACGCGACGGTAGTCTTCGACACAGTCGTAAGGGTCGGCGTATCCCGGCGTTTTGTAAGTTCGTGCGAGATCCTGTTCGGTAGCGATGTAACTCATGAGGGTTGTAACATTACAAAAAACGGATTAGTTTGCCAGTTTAGCCCTGGTAGGTGCTAGAGGCGACAACCTGACCGTCGACGACGATACGAGTCGTGTCACCGCTGGCGTATGCGTGGTCGATTGTGACCGTGTTACCGACAGTCAACTCGCTACCAAGATCGGTACTCGATACGTCAGTAGTACCGTCTTCAGTGATGATGGTGTAGGTTGCCGACGTTGGGATAGGGTCGCCACCCTCATGGGTGACTACTGCACGGTCAACGTCGCCGTCATCATTAGTGTCAACGTAGTCAAACGACAGACTTGCCTGCGGCGACGTATCATTCACGGAGTCGCCCAGACCGAGGACGAAGGTCCCGATGACGGCCGCGAGAATGACCGTGATAGCGACCATAAGGATAACTCCAATAACGGGCGATACAGCGCGATCGTCTTGTGTAAACAGCGATTTGAGGTTCATTTTATTCTCTCCGACACCTTTCCACATTGGGGATGCACAGTCTTTGCCCGGTGGCGACATCGCGCCTAACGTGCGATCTGTCGCGATCTCCAAGATATGTGGTGTGTCTGTAAGAGTAGAATGTCAGCAAAGGATATAAACTTTGCTCCGAGATGTATCTGAAGTTAAATAACTATGTCTAAGGCTCACATATCTCTCGCTGTGGAGACAACTTCGAATTCGACAGATCACCACGAGTAAGAAGGTTCAACGGAGCCAGTCTGTCGGTCCCGTTCAGCTGGATGCTTCATGCACTCACGATTTAGATCGTAGTAGTCCTCAACGTGGAGCACACTGTCGGCAGACTCTGGTCTGTCGAGACCGTGAGTTTCCACCAGATGTCGGGCCATCCAGACAGTGTCGTGAGTCGCAGTACGGCACTCCGAACAGCGCCACACCTCACCTGTACGGAGATCGTGACGAAGCCGTGTTTCGTCGAGGATCTGTTGAACGGGTAATTTCAGAGGGACCATATCGACACCACCGCCACCGGGTTGGTGTTCCTCACCGTCGCGGTCGACGATGGCAACGAGTTCCCACTCGTCGGAGGAAATGGGTCGACGGAACGACTCGGGTTCTGGTTCTTGGCCGTCGACGACCTCACGCACAATCGGGGCGTGAATCGGGTCGATCATCAGCTCACCGAGGAGGTGTGGAATCAATACGGGACTGGGGTCGTAGAGTTCGAGGTACTCCTCGACTTTCGAGCGGATTCGAGCACGAGTAGGTAGTTCTCCGATAGACGCCGCTTCTTTCGCGGACGGCCAGCGTTCGCTCAGCGACAGCACTCTGTCCTCCGTATCATCATCAAGAGCAGCAGTGAGTTCCTCGTCTGAAATTGGTTCATCGAGCTGTGTTTGATCGACGGACCAGCCGGAGCCACAGCAGGAACACACCACGTCGAGACCGTTGCCGTCGTTCCATTTCACGTCCTCACCGTGAGCTAGTGTTTGGCGAGACTCGGGATGTTCAGCCCGCTGTTCACAGGCGTCGGCTTTGACGGCGGAGGTCACAATCTTCGAGCGCGAGGTTCGGCGTCGAGCAGCGGACCAGTAAATCGCACCCCACGCTAGGTACTCGATGGGCTTGTCGAGGAGATCCTCGGTGTAGCCACCCATGTACGTCGCGAGGTACGAACCCATGTTGCCCACGTCAGCGTTGAGACTGATGCAGCCGTGGGAGTCTTCGAGATAGTCGACGTTCCGGTAGTCGTGTGCGTCGAAGGTGGCGTACTCGCACTCAGCGACGTGTTTGTCGACGACCCGCTCGAACTCGGGACCCACGGCTTCGAGGTTGAGGTCAGTCGCTTCGAAGTAGACGCCGACGTGAAGGTGAGTGTAGCAGGCGTTCATGCCGGGTGAAGCGTCAGGGTCAGCGGCGTCACCGACACCGTGTGGTTCCGCCTGGAGCCAGTACCCCCAATCGTCGGCCTCGAGGCCGAGATGGTACTCCATCGTGTTCCGCAGAGTGTCGCGGACGCCGTTGTACGAAAACGAGTCGTGAAGTGCGTCGGTGTGTTCGACCGGCGGAATGCGGTTTCCGCCGGGAACCGACGAGCCGGTGAGAGTCAGCATAGCCGTCGCGGGTGATTCCCATGCAGCGACGGCCTCTCCTCCAGTTGGCCGGTCGCCACCGGCCATCTGTCGCTGGAGTGCGAGCGCGCGAGCGTACTGTTTCTTCGAGTATTCTTCACCCCAGGCGTCAGCGAGCGGTACGTCGAACTGGTCGCCGTCACCGGTCGCGAAACGTGCGAGCAGTCCTTCGTACTTCGTGTGCGCGGTGAGGAACGCGGAGAGTGCGTCAGCCCATGTGGCCGCGTCTCGCCGAGCGAGTTCCGACACTTGAAAACTACCCTCTGTCGGCTGGTCGGATTCAACCATCACGTCGTGCCACTCTGCTTCGGTGACGATCCGGCGGAGCTTCCGGCCGTGCGTGCGGGAGATCGGGAGGTCAGCTAAGTGCGGGTACTCGTGCATGAACTCGATTACACGCTCGTGGACCAGCTTGTCGTAGTCGTCCTCTCCGATTCGCTCGTTTCCGCCGGTTACAGAGTTAGTCTCCTTGGAAGGCCGAGAGGCAGCCCCGTTGTCCGATGTGGACGAACCGGCGGCTCCAGGGCTTTCAGTGTCACTCACTGGAACCACCGTCAGAGAGAATAAAATCGCTCAGACGCCGCTGTGGCTCGCTCGTTGCCCCCTCACTCCGCTCGGGGGCTGCGGACCGGCTTCCGGGTCGACCCGCGAGGGGTCGCTTCCGGCGGGCAGCCGAGGGCGGGCGCTCGGGGCACTCGCGCCCGCCGAGAACCTCGGCGGCCTCTCCGGTCCTTGCGGTGGTTTCGGAGACAGCGTGGAAGGCCCACAGGAGAGAGGTGAGACGATGGTCGACGGGTTCGCCTCGATCGAGGACAGGAACGCGGTGACAGGAGAGACACTCGCGGTACTTGGCCCGTCGTTCCTGGTGGTCGACGAGGCACGTTGAGTGACAGCTGTGGCAGCGATATTCGAGCAGTCGCCACCCGACAGTCGGCGAGTTCGCACTCGCCATTTAGCACACCCCCCAAACGTCGATTTCGGTAGAGAGGGTACTCTCAGCTTTTGGATGTTGACGACCTGTAAAATTTAGTATGGGACCGCCGAGATTCGAACTCAGGTCCTACCGACCCCATCGGCAGAGGATACCACTACCCTACGGTCCCTTGGTGTCTGCTGTTTTTCCGCATTACAGGCGACGGCCGACTGTCGTTTAAGGGCTTCGTTTCAGTCGTCAGAGCGACAGCCGGTGCCACGCGTCACTGGTGATTCGGCTCAGACCAAGACGCGTTCGAGGCGGACTACTTCGCCCGACTCGGCGTCGGGATCGCCGACGAGTCGGCCGAGACAGACGACCGCGTCGTCGGGCGTGTAGCAGGCGACGAGCGCGTCGTCTGCGATGCCGTCGTCGGTGTCGATGACGCCGGGCGCGTAGACCTGCGCGCCGTGGGCGACCTGCTCGGCCGCGCTCGGTGCGATGGTCACACGAGGGAGATGCGTCAGGCTGCGTTCGGCGGGCGCGACGACCTCTCGGAGCAGTTCCTCGTCACCCTCTTCGGCGAAGGCCAGCGCGTCCGTGAAGTCGTGGAGGTTCACGAGGTCGGTGTCGTCGAAGGGGTCCGTCCGGGTCCGGCGGAGATGGCCCATGTGGCCGCCGGTGCCGAGTGCCAGTCCGAGGTCGTGACACAGTTTGCGGATGTAGGTGCCGCTCTCACAGCCGATGCGGAGCAGGACCTGTTGGTCCTTCACCTCCAGGACCTCCAGCTCGTGGACCGTCCGCGTTCGCAGTCGTCGGGAGACGGCACTCTTGCGCGGCGGTTTCTGGTAGAGTTCGCCTTCGAACTCCGCGACGACGCGTTCGAGGTTCGTCGGCACGGGACCGTGGAGTTCGAGCACGGCGACGTACTCCTTCGAGCCTTCGAGGAAGACCTGCGCGAGCCGTGTCGCATCCCCGAGGAGAACCGGCAGACAGCCCGTCACCTTGGGGTCTAACGTCCCGGCGTGGGCTGCCTGCTCGACGCTGGCGAGATCCCGAACCCAGCCGGAGACCTGGTGGGCGGAGGGACCCGGCGGCTTGTCGAGGTTGACGACACCGAAGTTCAGGAGTTCGTCGACGGAACGCTCCTCGGGTGGTCCGCGCATGGTTAGAAGTCGTAGACGACGCCGTCGACGGGTGCTTTGCCTTCGTCGCTGTCGGGGTCGTAGGAGTCGACGGCCGTGGTGAGCATCCCGAGGACGCCTTCTGGACTCCAGCGAGCGGTGTTGTAGACGATGTCGTAGATCGAGCGGTCGTCGATGTCGATGTTGTAATACTCCCGGTAGCGCTTGGCCTCGCTGGCCTCGCGGCGGTCAGTCTCCTCGCGGGCGACGTCGACGGGCTTGTCCTCGCGGTCGGCGATGCGCTCGGCGCGGATGTTGAGCGGCGCGTCGAGCCAGATGCGGATGTCGGCCTGGTCGGCCGCGAGCCAGCCCGCGAGCCGCGATTCGAGGAGCACGTCGTCGCGCTCCTGGGCGATCTCGTACAGCCGTCGGTCGAGATCGCGGTCGATCTGGTCGTCCTCCTCGGCGAGTTCGTTGAACTCGACGGGGGTCATGTCGCGCTCGGCGGCGAGCTCGCGGAAGATGTCGCCACCGGAGATGTGTTCGAGACCGAACGCTTCGGCCAGGGCGGCCGCGGTCGTGCTCTTCCCGCTGCCCGGCGGGCCAGAGACGGTCAGTAACATACGGTAACTGCGGCGGTATCCTTCAAAACGGTTGTCGTTGCGTCAGGGGATGGCCCGTGCGAACGCACCACGCTGTCCGCGAGCGTCGTCGACTCCGGCGCGTTCGGAGGGGAGTGTACGGTTTGCAACGGAAACGTGCTCTCGTCGACGGCGCGGACTGCTGGCTGCGGCTGTCGGCACTCGGCGTCGGAGAGACGAAAGAGGAGAGACCGCGGTTAGCTCGTCGACGGCGTCGTCGAGATGTTCAGGCCCTTGCGGATGACCTGCGTGAACGCCATCGAGCAGAGGAAGTACCAGACAATCCAGGTCTGCATCGGACCGAGGATGCCTTCCTTCCAGGTGACCTCGCCAGCGAGCGGCAGGACGAGGTTCCCGAGGTCGACGTGGACCGGGTTCCCGCCGATGCCGATGGCCCAGTACATCCAGAGGAACACCGGGATGGTGAGGAACATGATCCAGACCATCGGGCGGAACTGCTCTTTGAACATCCCCATCTGGTCGCCCATCGCCTCCATCTGCTCCTCTTGGATCTGTTCGAGGGCGGCGTCG
Source organism: Halogranum gelatinilyticum (assembly GCF_900103715.1). Lineage (NCBI taxonomy): Archaea > Methanobacteriati > Methanobacteriota > Halobacteria > Halobacteriales > Haloferacaceae > Halogranum > Halogranum gelatinilyticum. Next base: position 390,903 of record NZ_FNHL01000002.1, read on the forward strand.
TCACCGGCTTCCTTGGCCTCTTTCCGGCGCTCTTGGATGTCCTTCATCCGCTCTTGGTACGCGCCCATCTTGTCCATGTTCATCAGGTTCGCCTGCAGGAGCGTCGAGTACAGCCCCGTCCCGAGTGCGAGCACCATGACGACGGCGTAGAACGGCAGCACCTCGGCCAGCGGGCCGAGGATGATGTCCATCACACCGCCGATGACGTTGCGGACCTCCGTGAGCGAGTAGCCCGCGAACAGGCCGACGGTGACGAGGGCCGCGCCCTTGTCGTACTTCGACCAGCTCGTGCCCTCGACGTCGTCGACGCCCGAGGAACCGGAGCTCGAGGACCCGTCGTCGGACTTCTCTTCGAGACCCTCGCGGGTGGCGTCGACGTCGGCGAGCGCGAAGCCTTCGTCGCCGTCGACGAGGACGCCCTTCTCGATGAGCCGACCCCACTGCCCGCTCGACAGGTCGTTCTTGACGTCGACCCACTTGATCTCGCCGTCCTCCGAGCGGTCGAGGACGGTCTCGATGGCCCCTCGCATCTCCGGGTCGTCGGAGACGAGCGACCGAACCTTCGCTTCGATACGTGCCATTACCCTCCTTTAGCAACCACCGTTTATCAAGCTTTTACTCTCGCTGCCGCTGACGCGCCGCTCGCGATGGGGCTGATACTGGTGCTGACGCTCACGAGCGGGAGAAAAACGGGAGATGAGTCGAACTGTCGAATCGGCGGCGCGACGAGGCGGTGTCGGCGGCGCGACCCGTTCAGTCTCGCAGTTCGGTCGCGAGCTCGTCGAAGACCTCGTCCGGCGTCCCCTCGCCCTCGACCTCGACGAGCGTGCCCGTCTCACGGTAGTGCTCGACGACCGGCGCGGTGTTCTCGTGGTAGACGCGGAGCCGCTCGCGGACGGTGTCCTCGGTGTCGTCGTCGCGCTGGGTCAGTTCAGCACCACATTCGTCGCAGACGCCCTCTTCTTCGGGCTGGTCGAACTCGGTGTGGAAGGTCGCGCCACAGTCCGGGCAGACGCGGCGGCCGGTGAGGCGGCGGACGAGTTCGTCCTCGTCGACGGCGAGATAGAACACGTAGTCGAGCTCGGTCACGCTGTCGAGATACTCGACCTGGTCGAGGTTACGCGGGTAGCCGTCGAGGACGTATCCGTCGGCGTCTTCGAGGGCCGTCTTGACGATCTCGTTGACGACCGGGTCGGGGACGAGTTCGCCCGCGTCCATGAACGAGGCAGGTGTCCCGTACTCGGTCTCCATGTGCTTGTTCGCACGGAGCGCGTCACCCGTGGTGACGTGTTCGAGGTCGAATTCGGCGGCCAGTCGCTTGCTCTGCGTTCCTTTGCCGGCTCCCGGCGGTCCGAGCAGGAGTACGTGTTCGTTGCTCATGTCTCACCCGTCCCACTCCGGGCTTAAAATCTTGTAGAAACGCGCGGCTTTGTCGACACGGCCGTCCGTCACACTGTGGGCACGGGAATCCAGTAGAAATCTCCGCTATCACTGTCGGCTCTCTCGCCAACCGCCGACCGAATCCTGTCGATTCGGCCGCGAACCAGCAACACTCGCTGCTACTCGTGACAGAGAGCGATAGGTTCAACTGCGGCCTTCGGGAAACACCACCAAATGGCGACCGACAACTCCTCGGTACGACACGTGGACGGTCCGGCCGGGTCGGTGGTCCGCGCGTGGGCCGCCCTCGACCGCGGCTGGCAGGCGACGGTGCTCGGTATCGGCGTGGTCGGTGGAACCGTCCTTCTGCAGACACTCTGATGGCGACGGCGACCGCGCTCCGTGAGCGGCTGCCCGGTCTGGGGTTTCTCGTCGTGCTCGCGGTTCTCGCACATCTCCTCGCGGGCGTGCTTCCCGCGCTCAGCCCGCTCATCGTCGCCGTCGCCCTCGGCGCGCTCGTCGCCAACACGCTCGGCAAGCCCGACTGGGCCGCGCCGGGCATCGGTCTCGGCTCGCTCTCCTTGGAGACGGGCATCGTCCTCCTCGGTGCGAGTGTCTCGCTCGCGGAGGTCCGCGCGTCCGGCCCGCTCGTCGTCGGTCTCGTCGTCGTGACGGTCGCCGCGGGCGTCCTCAGCGTCGAACTGCTCGCACGCCGCGGCTTCGGTCTCCGCGACAAGACCGCCTCACTGTTGGCCGCTGGCTCCAGCATCTGTGGCGTCTCGGCCGCCGCGGCCGTCGCCGGAACCATCGACGCCGACGGCGACCAGCTGACCCACGTCGTCGCGACCATCCTGCTCTTCGACGCGGCGACGCTCCTTGCGTTCCCCGTCGCGGGCGACCTGCTCGGTCTCACGGGCAAGCAGTTCGGCATCTGGGCGGGACTGTCGATGTTCTCGACCGGTCCCGTCGCAGCCGCCGGATTCGCCCACTCCGCCGTCGCGGGCCGGTGGGCGACGGTGACCAAGCTGACCCGCAACTCGCTGCTCGGTGTCGTCGCGCTCGCGTACGCGGTCCGGTACGCCACGGGCGACACGCGAAGCCCGGAGTTCCGCCGCATCGTCACGGAGTTCCCGAAGTTCCTCGTCGGCTTCTTCCTCGTCGCCGCCGTCGCCAACGCGGGGCTGCTCTCCGACGGCACGCTGTCGACCATCGACATCGCCGCCGACTGGCTCTTCACGCTCGCGTTCGTCGGACTCGGCTTCGACATCCGGCTGGCCGAGATGCGCGACACCGGCCTGTCGCCGACGCTCGTCGTCCTCGTCCATCTGCTCGTCGTGAGCGGCGTGACGCTGCTCGCGGTGACGACGCTGTTCTGATCGAGTGACGAGTCGCCGCCCGCGACCGAGGCCGCCCCGCTTTTCAGTGGTCTCCGCGTAGGCACGGCCATGACCCGATTCGAGGCCGACACCCCGGCCGAACGCCGGAAGCTCTTCGCCGACGGTATCGTCGCCCACCGCAACCGTGGCAGTGCCTATCTCACCATCGAGGCCGACCCCGACCCCGACCTCGACGGGACGGACGACGACGGCGACCCGCTGCCGACCGCGTGGGTCCAGTTCTCCGAGAAGACGTTCAACCTCGACGTGACCGACGAGGAGCTGGAACGGCTGAAGGCGATGCTGCAGGAGTTCCCCGAGTTCCGCATCGACCAGCTGGAGAGTCCCGAGACGGCCGAGGGCACGAACGTCCGGGTCTCGGCGCGTTCGGACGCCAACCGCCTCTCGGCGTTCGTCGACCGCACGTTCCAGGAGGTCTACGGCCGCGACGAGGACTACCGGGCGTGGGTCGTCGCCCTCTGATTCGTCACCCGTTTACCCCTGCACAGATGTCGGTAAGGGAACGAACTAAGAGTGGTCGCAACATAGCGACTCGTATGAATCCCGTACGGAAAGTCACACAGACGTTTCTAAACCGTCCGTTCACCTCGTTCGACAGTGGAGGAGGTGGGACCCATGGTTAGGCAGCTCTTCGACGTTCCGCTGCTTCCCGTCGCCAATGACGACGACGCCGTCACCACCTGCGACGCGGCTCTGCCGTACGTCGCCGACGCGGACGGCCGCGCCCTGTTCGTCCACGTCGTCGAGAAGGCCGGCGGCGCGCCGGACAAGGCGTCGGTCGAACAGCGAGAGGAACTGGCCGAGGAGCTGTTCGAACTCGTCCGCGAGCGGGCCGAAGAGGCCGGCGTCGATGTCGAGACACAGCTGCTCTACGGCACCGACATCGGGGAGACCATCCTCGACGCCGCCCGCGACGCGGACGCGAGTTCCATCGTGTTCACCCCACGTGAGGGCAAGAAGTGGTGGGACATCTTCGGCCACGACGCCCGCGACACGCTCGTCGACGACAGCGACCGACCGGTCGTCGTCCTTCCGGGTGGAGACGAATGAATGGCGAGACCCCCTCGTTACCCACGGCCGCCGTCCACGACGGAGGTGACTCGCGATGAGTGACGAGGAACTCGCCAAAGACCTCGGCCCGCTCGCCGCCCTGACCATCGGCGTCGGGACCATGATCGGTGCGGGTATCTTCGTGCTACCCGGCGTCGCCGTCGCGGAGGCGGGACCGCTCGCGGCCGGGGCGTTCGTCCTCGGCGGTGCTATCGCGCTGTTGACCGCACTCTCGGCCAGTGAGCTGGGGACGGCGATGCCGAAATCCGGCGGGGCGTACTACTACGTCAACCACGCGCTCGGACCACTGTTCGGATCGGTCGCGGGCTGGGCCAACTGGCTCGGTCTCGCGTTCGCGTCCGCGTTCTATATGTTCGGATTCGGCCAGTACGTGATACAGTTCGCACCCGTCCCGGCAGTCCTCGGTCTCGACCCGGCGAAGGTCGTCGCGCTCGGCGGTGCCGCGCTGTTCATCGGTATCAACTACGTCGGCGCGAAGGAGACCGGCCGACTGCAGAACATCATCGTCATCACGTTGGTCGGTATTCTCGGTGTCTTCACCTTCGTCGGCGCGCTGAACGCCAACTTGGAGACGCTCCGACCGTTCACGCCCTACGGGACCGACCCACTGCTGCCCGTCACGGGACTCATCTTCGTCTCCTACCTCGGTTTCGTCCAGATCACCTCGGTCGCCGAGGAGATCAAAGACCCCGGCCGGAACCTACCGCGAGCCGTCATCGGCAGCGTCCTCATCGTGACGTCCATCTACGCGCTCGTCCTGCTCGTCGTGCTCGCGGCCGTCGACAACAGCGTCGTCGCCAACAACGACACCGCCGTCGTCGACGTCGCCCGCATCCTCTTGGGACCGGTCGGTGCCGTCGCCCTGCTGTTCGGCGGGCTGCTCGCTACCGCGTCGTCGGCGAACGCGTCGATTCTCGCGTCCTCACGCATCAACTTCGCGATGGGACGGGACAAGATCGTCACCCCGGAACTCAACGAGATTCACCCGCGGTTCGGGACGCCGTACCGCTCCATCGCGCTGACGGGGGCGTTCATCCTCGCGTTCATCGTCTTCGGCAACCTCCAGCTGCTGTCGAACACGGGGAGCGCGCTCCACCTCGTCATCTACGGCCTGTTGAACATCGCGCTCATCGTGATGCGGGTCGCCGACCCGGAGGACTACAATCCGGACTACACGATTCCGTTCTACCCGGTGCTTCCCATCCTGGGAGCGATCATCTCCTTCGCGCTCGTCGCGTACATCGACCCGTTCGTCATCGGTCTCACCGGCCTCCTGGTCGGCTTCGCGGCACTGTGGTATCTCCTGTACGCCCGCGGGAAGACGGAGAAACAGGGTATCCTCGGCCAGTACATCCTCTCGCGGAAAGACGAGATGCCCGACTCGGCCGTCTCGGCCGCGTCGTCGGTCCAGCCCGACGGCGGGAAGTTCCGCGTGATGGTGCCGCTCTCCAACCCCGAAAGCGAGAAGGACCTCATCACGCTGGCCAGCGCGGTCGCCAAGCAGCGCAGCGGGACGGTCGTCGCCGTCAACATCGAACAGGTGCCCGACCAGACGGCCCTCTCGGCCGCTCGCGACCAGGGCGACCACGAGGCTGCACACAGCATCCTCCAACAGGCTCGCGCGGACGCCGAGACCTTCGACGTGCCGGTCGAGACCCACACCATCCTCTCGCACCGGACGTTCGAGGAGGTCTTCGACGCCGCGCGCACCTACGACGCCGACATGACCGTCATGGGCTGGGGACCGGACTCCCACGGCTCGCCGGGACGTGCGGAGAGTGCGATCGACGAACTCGCCCACGACCTGCCGTGTGACTTCCTCGTCCTGCGGGACCGCGGCTTCGACGCCTCCGAGGTGCTCGTGCCGACCGCCGGTGGTCCGGACTCGGACCTCTCGGCGGCCGTCGCCAAGATCCTCCGCGAGGAGTACGGCGCGCGCGTCACGCTCCTCCACGTCGCCGACGACAAGGAGGAGGGGATGTCGTTCCTCGAAGCGTGGGCCGCCGACCACGACCTCTCGGATGCGAACCTCGTCGTCGACACCGGCGGGGTCGAGGAGTCCATCGAACGGCACGCCGCCGCGTCGTCGATGCTCATCGTCGGCGCGACCGAGCGCGGGCTGCTCTCGCGGCTCGTCTCCGGCGCGCTCGTGCTCGACGTCGTCAACGACGTGGAGTGTTCGGTGCTGCTCGCCGAGAAGAAACGCGAACGCAGCCTGAAAGAGCGGCTGTTGGGCTGAGCGGACTGCCGCTCTGCTGACACGACGCGAATCTTTTTCCCGTCGCCACCTCTCCCCCCGAGCGAATGCCCTCCTCCACCGCTCGCTCCCACACGGCCGGATTCCGACGGCTCCTGTGGGGGCAGCCTCGCGACCAGCGTCGCCACTGGCTGACCTTCGTCGGCGGCTACGCGCTCGCCCTGTTCGCCCTCTTTCTCGTCGCGCTCACCTTCGACAGACTCCTCGCCCCCGTCGTGGGCGCGACCGGCCGACTCGTCGCCAACGTGGCACTCCCCGTGGCACTGTTCTACTCGGTGCCGTTCGTCTCGGCCGCCAGCGCGTACCGCGGTGGTGGTCTCCTCGCGAGCGTCGTCGTCGCCCTCGTCCCGTCGTTCGTCTTCGGGACTGTCGCCGTCGCCGACACACTCCTCCGGGCACTCTCGACCGGCGCGATTACCTCTCAGGGTGACGCACCGCTGTGGGGACTGCTGCTCGTCTACGCGACGCTCGGGCTGGCTGGGTCGCTCGTCGGTTATCTCGGCGGGCTAGTTGGCAGGTTCGTCGTCGACCGCTACCAGCAGTGACGCGGCGCGACGGTACCGACCGCCGTCGAAAAGAGAAGAACGCGAAACCTGACTGGCCCGCGACAGAGCGGACGTGCGTCAGGCGAACCGGTCTTTCGTCAGATCGGCGGCCATCACGAAGTCCGGTTCGTCGGAGACACCGACACGCGAGGCGGCGACGTCGCTGACCCACCGAGCGGACTCGGGAATCAGGACGCGTGTCTTCTCCGCACCCACGCTTGCGGCGTCGCGTGCGACGGCCGCGAAGAGCGATTTGCAGGCATCGAGGTCGGCCCACGCGCCGACGGCGTACTCGGCCCACGTCTCCTCCTCGCCGTCGTCGGTCGGCCGCTCGTAGGTCCGGTTGCGGTAGGTGAAGCCGCGCGTGCCGTCGTCTCGGACGACGAACAGCCGGTCCTCGTCGGCAGCGCGCCGGAGCTTCTCGCGGGTCAGCTCCGAGACGGCCCACGACTCGTCGCCGTCGAGCGCGAGACCTTTCAGGTCCACTCGGGTGTCGCTGGCGGTCCAGAACGCCCAGGCTGCGTCGGTCGCGTAGCTTCCGGCCGTCTCGTCGCCGTCGCTGCCGACGATGTCGAGCACCGGTTCGGCGTCGGCGTCGGGCGTCGGCTGTGCCCAGCGGAACTCGGTGCAGGGGTCGAAACCCGCCGCGCGTGACCCGCCGAGCCCGCCGACGTTCCACGAGAAGACCATGTTGCGGCCGACGGTCGCGCCTCGCTCGCGCGCCCAGCGGAACGCGGCGTCGTTGATGCGCGTGCTCAGGCCCTGCCCGCGGTAGTCGGGATGGACACGCATCCCCTGCGCCCACGCCTCGTGCTCCGAGAGGAGGACGCACTGGAGGAGCGCGGCGATGTCGTCGCTGCCGACCACGTCGACCACGAAGGTGCGCTGGCGTTCGCCGTCGCCCGCGATCCATCGGTCGAAGATGCGGGGGATGTAGTCGCCGCCGCGGTCCGTCCAGATACGGGACGTGAGGTCGACGACGGCCTCCTCGTCGTCGAGGGTGGCCTGTCGAATCTCGTACTCCTCTGTGGCTGGCTCCTCGGCCATCACGTCCACGGCCGCGACTGCTCCGTCAGCTCGCCAGCGAGGTCCCGCTGCATCGCCTCGGCGGGGCTGTCGGTGTTCGCGATGGCCCACATCAGCTTCACCTTCGCCGTCTCGGGGAGGGTGTCGCCCGCCTCGACGACGCCGGCGTCGAGCAGGTCGCGGCCGGTGTCGTAGACGCGGTCACAGACGCGGCCTTCGAGACACTGGCTGGTCATGGCGACGGTCGCACCCCCGTCGACGAGTTCCTCGATGCGCGGGATGAGGTCCGTGTGGACGTGGCCGAGGCCCGTCCCCTCGATGATGATGCCGGACTTCCCGTCGAGGTAGTCCCACGCTGCGGGGTCCATACCCGGCGTGAACTTGACGAGTTCGACGTCCTCGGCGAGGTCGTCGGCGATGTCGAGGTCGACGCCGCCGCGCTCGGCGTAGTCGCGCCGAAAGGTGATCTCCTCCGTATCGTAGTCGATCTCGCCGAGCGGCTTCGCGCCGATGGTCCGGAAGGCGTCACGGCGCGAGGTGTGGCTCTTGCGGACGCGCGTGCCGCGGTGGAGTGCGCAGACGTCGTCGGACTCGGAGCCGTGCATACAGACCATGACCTCCGCGGCGTCGCCCTTGGCCGCTTCGACGGCGCAGACGGCGTTCATCACGTTGTCCGAGGAGGGGCGGTCCGCCGAGCGCTGGCTGCCCGTGAAGACGATGGGGACCGGCGTGTCCAGCATGTAGGAGAGCGCGGCCGCCGAATACTGCATCGTGTCGGTGCCGTGCATGACGACGACGCCGTCCGCGCCGTTCTCGATCTCCTCGTGGACAGCCTGCGCGAGGTCCTGCCAGATGGCGGGCGTCATGTTCTCCGAGAGGATGTTGGCAACGACGCGGCCGCGGTAGTTCGCGCGCCCTGCGAGGTCCGGGACAGCCCGGAGGACGTCCTCGGCGTCGAAGCGGGCGGTGACGGCACCCGTCCGGTAGTCGACGGTGGAGGCGATGGTGCCACCGGTGGAGATGAGCGAAATCGTCGGCAGGTCGTCGTCGAAGTCGACGACCGAGGCCTCGCTGTCGTCGTCCTCGTCGCCCACGTCACCGACGTCGTAGACGTCCGTCTCCAGCACGTCGACCGACGCGTCCTCGCGCTCGATTCCGACGTTGTAGCCGCCGTCGAGCTTGACGACGAGGTAGTCCGCGGTCGTGGAGGGCATCAGTACGCCTTCGTTCGTCACGCCCGCGCGGTCGACGCGGACGCGGTCCCCTGCGTTCATACGCGCTCGTTCCGCGCGACCGGACTTGAATCCACTCGTTCGACTGTTCGGAGTGGGTGAGGGACGCTGAACGAGAACCCGGTGTGGCGCGTGGCTTCGCGCCGTCTCGTCGGCGCGAGCCACTCGTGCGAGGGATGAGCGAACGAGCCTGCGAGTGAGCGAATCGGTTGGGGAGGGTGTGGCTGTGCGGAGAGCGGTGGGTGGGACTGAAAGGGGACGCGCGCTCGGCGAAGCACGAGGACGTAAGCACCACAGCCGAACGAAGTGAGGCGAGGAGCACAGCGACTCGCGCGAGTCGAGCGCGCGTGGGCTTTCGAGGGGTTCTCTGAATCCGAATCAACGACGCGGGACAGTGCAGTGCTTCCTGAGAGACCGTTCCACCCGGACACCGTGCTCGCAACAACCTCGAAAGCCCATCATCGCAGTAAGAGCCATACGTCCGGCGCGACACTCACCACCATGCAGCGTAGCGACGACGCCGAGTCCGAGGAGACGCTCGGCGCGCCCTCCGCGGACGACGACCTGCTCACCGGTATCGAAGCCGACATCGAGCGGGCCGACCGAAAAGCCGAGCGCGACGCCGACGACGACAGTGGCCGAACCGGTATCCGGGGGCGACTCGGCCGCCTGTTCTCACCGAAGCTCTTCCTCGCGACCCTGCTCCTCACGGTCGTCGCGATGGCGGTCGGCGGCTCCATCCCGCTCGTCGGCTTCGTCGGCCGGTTCGTCGGTCTCTTCGCCGTGGCCTTCGCCGTCGGCCTCGTAGCGAAACGCCGCCACTACCTCGAAGTCGCCGCCGCGGGCGGCGTCGCCTCGGGGCTCGGCTTCCTCCTGAGCACGCTCAGTGCGACATTTCTGCCGGTCGCCGCCGACCTGCTGGGCCAGTATGGCGTCGCCATCGCTGGCGGTGGGGCGGTCGCCGGGATGCTCGTAGCACTGTTGGGTCACTACTTCGGTCGAGACCTGCGCGACGGGCTGACGAAGGGCGTCTAATCCGCCTCAGAGTGTCTAATTCGCCTCAAACGATGACCCAGCGGCCCTGTTCGCGGTCGCGGGCGACGAGTTCTCGTTCGGCGAGCCGCGAGAGCGCGTCGGCGACGACGTGTTCCGGCGCGTCCACCTCGCGGCTGATGGTCTCGGTCGTCTCGTTTCCCGTGGCAATGGCCGCGAGCACGTTCGCGTAGAACCGGCTGTCGGCGTCCGCGCCGATGGCGTCGTTCAGGCGGTCCAAGACCTTCGTCATCCGGCCGTGGACCCACCGCTGGGCGAGCGAGAGTTCGTTCTCCAGTTCGTCGAGTTGGGCGAGTTCCGTCGCGAGATCAGAGAGGTCGTCGTCCTCTTCGCTGGCCTTCACGTCCAGCGAGACGTGCGGACAGCGGCCAGCCATGTCGAGGCTCGCGCTGGCGGGATACGCGCTCTTGGCACCGAAGCCGTGCGGCGAGACGTTGACCTCCAGCCGGAGGTTCCGCGAGATGTTGAAGTATTTGCGTCGCTGGTCGTCCGTCCGTGACTCGATGAGACCCGCCTCCTCCAGCTTCCGGAGATGGTCGATGACGGCCTTCGGACTGACGCCGAGATACTCGCTGATCTCCGTGACGTAACAGGGTTTGTGTGAGAGAAGCCGGAGAATGCGCCGGCGGTTCTCGTTACCGAGGAGATCGAGCAGTACCGCGGAATCCATATGGAGTGTGATATGCCGCCTGGACTCAAAAGGCTGACTCACCGACCGCGTGACAGCACGGGGGTCGCCCCGTGTGCACCGACCGCACGGTAACCGTGTGACTGGGGCGCAGTCGACCGCTCAGACTGCGGCTGGCAGCGGCCCGACGACGGCGGTGTCGACGGTCACGCCATCGGCCGCGTCGTCGTCGCCGTTGCCGCGGGTGTCGTCTCCGGGACCGTTGGCACGGTTGTTGCCTTCGACACCGTTACCGCCGTTCCCATTTCCCTCGCCACGCCGTGGTTCCGGGGCGTCGGTCGTCGACTCGTTCCCGTCGGCTGTGTCCGTCGGGTCGGTAGTGGTCGGCCGTCCGACACCGAGACCATTGCCTCGACGCTCGGCGTCGATGTCTTCGCGAACGCGCTGCAGCCCCGGCGCGTGCGTGTTCAACCGCGTCGCCGCGCGCTCGGTGTCCTGCGTCGCCGTCGACAGGGCCGCAAGCTGCCCGTTCAGTTCGGCCAGCCGCGAGCGGTACTGGAGCTGGGAGAGCTCACCCGCTTTGTAGGCCGCACGCAGTTCCGCCCGTTCGGCCCGGAGCGTCGAGACTCGCTCGCGAAGCTGGGTGACGCGGCGGTCGACCGCATCGGGCCGGTTCGACCGCGTCACGTCCGCAGCCCACATCCCGCTGTCGACGGACCCCTCGGTCTCCGACGAAGTGGACTGGACGAACGACGAGACACGGTGTCCGAGAGCCGCGTCCGACGCGTTCGTGTCGTTCGACGTCTCCGTCTCGCTCGACTGACTCGTCGTGGTTGTCGTGGTTGTCGTCGACGTGGTCGTCTCCCCGGTCTGAAGTGTCACACCTGCCCGGTCACCGAGGTCGGCCGAGGCGGACGTGCCGGGTCGGTCGGCGCTCGACTCGCCGAGCGCCATGGCCGCGGGTGCGAACGAGGCGCACACGAGAAGGGCGACGACGGCCACAGTGGTGAGTCGCATAGTCGACTCTTGCCGATACAGCCTAAAAAACGCAGCCTTCGTTCGTTCCGTTCATCCGCCGTCATCGACTCGTTGTCGACCGTTTATTCGGTTCGCGCCGAGAGCGGAGCGAACACGCGGCCTGCCAGAAGAACCGTTCCGAACGATAGGACGACCGTAACCGCCGGGAGGACGAGGTCGGGCGTGTACCGCAGCGGCGGGTGGAAGCCGAACCAGTAGTCGAAGATGTCGTTGGCGAGGAGCAGCACCAGCGCGAAGCCGAGGGCACCGCGGGTCGTCCGGCCGATACGAGCGATGGCGACGGCTTCGAGGACGAACAGGAGATGCGTCCCGATGATGAACCAGTAGTCGTAGAGCGCGCGGGCGTCGAAGCCGAAGTAGAGTTCGGGCCGGAGATTGAGCGCGATGGCCGTCCAGACGCCGTACTTCACCAGCCAGACGAACGAGAGGGTGTGGAGATAGGCGAGCGGCCGGTTCATCGGCGTGTCCAGCACGCGACTCCCCAGCGCGGGCAGGAGCGTCGCCAGCGACAGCGTCGCCAACGCGAGTGCCATCGGCGAGTCGCCGTAGAGCGGCCAGAGGAACGTCGGCACCGACGGCATCGTCTCGACGTAGAAACGGATGCCGACGAGGAAGGCCGTGGCGTTGACCACGAGCAGCCAGACGAGCGTCGGTCCCGAGCCGAGATACTCCTCGATGGCGCGGTCGGAGAGCAGTCGCGAGAGATCCATTCGTGCGACCTGTCGGCCGAAGTCGGGTAAAAGCTGTCGAGGTGGCTACAGCGGCGTCTCTAACGCGGTCTCCGTCCGGTTCTGCGCGACCTGCAGACGACGCCGGACCAGCCCACGGACCTGCCCGGACAGCCTGACGCCGCCGTCGTCGTTGTCGAGCGCGCCCCGAATGGCCTCCAGCTGCTCTTGGAGCACCCGGAGACCGTCGTTCGCGGTTTCCTCGTCACCCGCCTCCGCCGCTTCCAACGACAGCCGTGCCGTCACGAGAGACAGTTCGATGGCGTCGACCAGTGCCTCGACGTCGCTTGGCCGACGCGCCGGTGTGGCTGTCTCGGTCGGTATGGCTGTCTCAGTCGGCGTGGCCGTCTCGGTCGGCGTGGCCGTCTCCGTCTGCCGGTCTGTCGCCGTCCGTGTCGTCTCCGTCGTCAGTCGCGTGGCGTCGTCAGTCTCGTCTCCGTCGAGCGTGGTGTCGGTGGCCGTAGTCGTGGTTGTCTCCGTCGAGAGCGTCTCGGTGGTGTCGGCGTCGACGGTGGCGTCTGCCTCGACGGTCGTGTTCGTGTCGGTGTCACCATCGAGGTCCGCGTCGGCGTCGACGGTGGCGTCCGCTTCGACGGTGGCGTCCGCTTCGACGGTCGCGTCGGCGTCGCCATCGAGTTCCGCGTCGGCGTCGACTTCCCCATCTTCGTCGTCGAGTCCGGCTTCCGCCCGAACCGACGCGCGGAGTTCCGAGAGGATGTCGACGACGAACGAGATGTACGAGACCTTCCCGGTCCGAACCGTCCCGAGCCCGACCGAGTCGTCGCCCACGTTCGGATTGACCCGGTAGGCCGCCGACCCGCCGTCCTCGTCGGTCACCTCCGCGGTGTAGGCGCCCGCGTTGTGGACGTAGACGGCGAAGCCGTTCTCGCCCGGCGGGGTGCCGTCGTAGAGGCGGCCGCCCACGTCGTCGGTGACGGTCAGGTTCGTCAGGTTCGACTCCGAGTCGGCCTCGACGCGGACGGCGTCCTCGTTGGCGACGGTCGTGACCGCGCCGTCGACGCCGATGGTGCCGGTTCCCTGCCCGCGCTCGACGGTGAGTTCCTCGGCGTAGGGGGCGAGTCCTGCGCCGTTGACGGTCAGCCGGTGGTCGCCCTCGGGGACGTCCTGGAACGCGACGACGCCGTTGAACGTCGGGACGGCGACCGGGTCGCTTTCGAGGAGGCAGACGCCTTCGACGCCCGACTCCTGGGTCGTCACGCCCTCACCGTCGGGCGCGTCGGGGGCGGGTACCGCCTGTCGAATCGCCCCGACGAGCCGGTCGCCCGTGTTCGAATGCTCGATACCGTATCGCTCACGCAAGGCCTCGCGGTGGCGGCCGTCGCTCACGTCGAGCGACGGGTCGGTAAAGCGGTCCTGTTCCCACGGGAGGTCGGGCGCGGTGAGGTGGCTCGCGATGGCGTTCTCGGCCGCCGTCGGGACCGCGAACTCGAAGCTCAACTGCGGTCCCGTGAGTTCCGTGATGTCCCGAACCTCCTCGATAGGGACGAGGTCGTACTCGTAGTCGACTTCGGTGTCGACGCCCGTCCCCTCCGTCCCGTCGGCGACGGCGGGCGCGAAGGTATAGCCCGTCTCCCGCATCGGCAGATCACCCGGGGGCGACGACAGGTCCGAGAACGACCGGACGGTCACGTCCGCGGCGAGCAGGTCGTCGGCGGTCACGTTGGGCAGGCGGTCGTCCTCGTAGACCGGCTGGCCGTCGAGTTCCGGGACGGCGAAGGGGAGCCGAAAGCCCTCGTCGCGGGGCAGGCCGTAGGCGACGGGCAACGACGCCAGGTCGGCGAGCTCCAGCGGGCCGTTGGTGATGTCGGCGATGAGCCCGTCGAGCGGGACCCGCTGGAAGGAGTCGCGCTGGTCGTTGACGCCGAGCGCGCTGGAGTGCGAGCCGATCTCCGAGATGATGCTCGGCCGGGTCGTCTCGGGGTCGAGGAACTCGTTGTTGGGGACCGAGGTGGAGTGGGCACTGGCGACGTAGAGCACCGGCTCCTCCGACTCCGTGTCGACGAAGACGTGCAGCACCTCCCAGTCGTGCCAGTGGAAGTTGGTGGTGAACTGGTCGAACGCGGAGTAGAACCAGTACTGGACGGCGACGAGCGAGCGGTCGGGATACTCGACGACGTGGTAGCAGGCCGCCGGGGCGGGCGGGTCGCCGGACTCCATGAACCGCCGGGTGTACTCGTCGAACGCGGTGAAGCCGTCGAGGACGGTCTCGCCGTCCTGCTGGGTCGTGAACTCTCGGGGGTCCGTCGGGAACCACTTCTCGCGCGCGCCGAAGTAGAGCGTCGGGGCGTGACGCTCGGCGAGTTCCTGTGAGGTGTTATCGTCCGGCGTCGTCGTCTCGATAGGCTCGGGCTCGCCGAGCAGCGACCCGCCAGCGACCGCGCCGCCGCCGACGACGCCGACCGTGCCGAGTGCCGCGAGGACCTGTCGCCGCGAGAGATCACCGAGGGAGGGGATTCTGGATGCCATGCGTCGTATGTTGACCGGACGTGCGGTCCCGAGACACATATACGACACGACCGAACCCGATGAGCGGTGTGTCGACTCCGAGTGGTCGGCGGACGGGGCGAGTGCCCGAAGCGAAGGGTAGTTACGACCGGACCGGGTTGTGTCGAGCATGAAAGCTGCCCTCGTCATCCTCGACGGCTGGGGACTCGGAGACCACGACCGACGTGACGCCGTGAAAGCCGCCGACACGCCCAACTTCGACCGCTTCGCCGAGGCGGGCGCGTTCGGCCAACTGGACGTCTCGGGCCGCCGCGTCGGCCTTCCGGACGGCCAGATGGGAAACAGCGAGGTCGGCCACATCAACATCGGCTCGGGCCGCGTCGTCATGCAGGCCTACACCCGCATCAACGACGCCATCTCCCGCTCGCGCGGCGACCTCGGGATGGACGAGGGCGACGCCTCCGACGGCGCGTTCTTCGCGAATGAGGCCATCACCTCCGCGTTCGACTACGCCGAGGAAAACGACGGCCGCGTGCACTTCATGGGGCTCGTCTCCGACGGCGGCGTCCACTCCGACCAGGAACATCTCCACGCGCTCATCGAACACGCCGCCGACCGCGGCGTCGAGGCCGTCACCCACGCCTTCACCGACGGCCGCGACACCGACCCCCACGGCGGCGAGGACTATCTCGCGGAACTGGAGGGCGTCGTCTCCGACTACGGGACGGGCGACGTCGCCACCGTCTCGGGGCGCTACTACGCGATGGACCGCGACCAGAACTGGGAGCGCACGAAGCGCGCCTACGACGCCATCGTCGAGCGGGAGGCCGAGTTCGAGGCCGCCTCCGCCGTCGACGCCGTCCAGGAGTCCTACGACCGCGGCGAGACCGACGAGTTCGTCGAGTCCACCACCGTCGAGGGCGGTCCCGCACTCGACGACGGCGACGCCGTCGTCTTCTTCAACTTCCGCTCGGACCGCGCCCGTCAGCTTTGTCGGATGCTGACGAACACGCGCCCGGACTGGGACTACGACCTCGAACCGCCCGAGATCGAGCTGGTCACGATGACCCAGTACGACAAGACGTTCGACTTCCCGGTCGCCTTCCCGCCGAACCAGCCCGAGGACACCCTCGGCGAGGTCGTCTCAGAACACGGGATGACCCAGTTGCGACTCGCCGAGTCGGAGAAGTACGCCCACGTCACTTACTTCCTCAACGGCGGCCGCGAGGTCGAGTTCGACGGCGAGATGCGTCACATCGTCCAGTCGCCGGACGTGCCGACCTACGACGAGACGCCCGCGATGAGTTCGGTGGAGCTGACCGACACCGCCATCGAGAGCATCGAGCGCGACGACCCTGACCTCCTCGTGCTCAACTACGCCAACCCGGACATGGTGGGCCACACGGGCGATTTTGATGCTGCTGTCGCCGCCGTCGAAGCCGTCGACGAACAGCTCGGCCGACTCGTCGCCGCGATTGGGGCGGCGGGCGGCCACGTCCTCATCACCGCCGACCACGGCAACGCCGACGACATGGGGACGCCCGAACAGCCCCACACCGCCCACACCTACAACCCGGTTCCGCTCGTCTACCTCACGCCCGAAGGCGACGACGGCGGCCGGACGCTCCGCTCGGGTGGGTCGCTCTGTGACCTCGCGCCGAGCCTGCTGGAACTGATGGAGATAGAGAAGCCCGCCGCGATGACGGGCGAGTCGCTCTTGGAGTAGGTCTCCGAGAAGACCGAAGCTATTGACCCCGGCCGCATCGTCGACCGACCATGCGCGTCTCCTCGGTCGTCGACGACTATCTCCTCCTCTGGATTCTGCTGTCGGTCGGTGTCGGTCTCGCCGTCCCAGACGTCGCCATCGTCACGCGGGCGTCGACACCCATCCTCGCCGTCATGGTCGGCAGCATCTCGCTCACGCTGACGGTCGACGAGTTCCGGTCGGTCGACCGCTCGGCGCTCGGAGTCGTCCTCGTCGGCCACGTCGCCATGCCGTTTCTCGGCTTCGGCATCGCTCGACTCCTCGGGCTTTCGCCCGCACTCACGGCGGGGTTCGTCCTGCTCGGCGCGGTGACGCCCGAACTCGTGACGCCGACGATGACGGAACTCGCCGGGGGCGACACGGCACTCGCGTCGACGGCACTCGTCGTCGGCGGTCTCGGGAGTACGGTGTTCGTCCCGGTAGTCGTGACCGCGTTGCTCGGGTCGGGAGTCGAGGTGCGTTCGTGGGCAATTGTTGAGCAACTGCTGCTCGCCGTCGTCCTCCCGATGGGCGTCGCTCTCGCTGTCCGGGCGAGGTACGACGACCGAGTGAGTTCCTACGAGGACTCGTATACGACGGTCTCGGCGGTGATGGTGATTCTCATCATCGGCGGCGTGACCGCGGCGAACGCCGGACTCGTCCGGTCGAACCTCGCGGTCGTCGCCACCGTCGCGCTCGGAGCGGTCGCGCTGAACGCTGCGGGCTACGCGCTCGGCTGGTTCGGCGGGCGACGTGCCGCGGGACCGACGCGGACGGCGACGACGCTCTCGGTGGGGATGCGCGACTTCGCCGTCGCCGCGGCGTTGGTCGTCGCCGCGGGCTTTCCGACCGTCGCAGCACTCCCGGCCGTCACGTTCGGCGTCGTCGAGATGGTGTCGAGCGCGGGGCTGGTGCGCGTCTTCGGCAGGGAGTGAACCCCTGAGGGAGTGAGCCTCCGAACGCGAGCGGAAGTCGCTACTTCCCGCCGTCGGCTTCGGTGCGGGCCTCTTTCTTGCCGTGGACCTCCTCGGGGTCGAGGTGGAAGAAGCGGAACTCCAGTTCGCGGGGATTGCGGTCGAAGACGTCCACGAGCGGGATGTGGATGCGGCGGATAGCCGTGACCACCTCGGAGTTGATCGCCGCCTCGGTCACCTCGTGGAGCTTTCCGGTGACGACGACGCTGCGCCAGCCCGTGTCGGTCTGCTCGTGGGTGACGAACGTGATCGGGGTTCGGTCGGTGACGACGTCGCCTTTCGACGTGTCGGGACCGAACGCGAGCCGGAAGTAGAACCCTCCCGTCTCGGGGTCGTAGCCGTAGGAGACCGGGAGGGAGTAGGGAGCCTCGCCGTCCGCTTGGGGGAACGAGGCGACACCCGTCCCACCCGCGCCGAGGAACTCGTCGCGCTCTTCGTCGCTCATCGTGACCGACCGAGTGTCTTCCATACCAGAGATACGTGCCCAGTGTGGAAAAAGCTGTAGCCGGAATCACACGAACGGGACTCTCGGCACAGACAAACCAGAGACTGCGATACGAAATCGGTTCGACGGCCGTGGCCGCGCACAATCATCGCTCCGCAACCACTAAACGCGACTCACGCCAACCTCCGGTAAATGGATTGGACCGAGAAGTATCGCCCCACGACGCTCTCCGAGGTCCGGGGCAACGACAAGGCCCGCGACGCCTTCGCGAAGTGGGGCCGGTCGTGGGACGACCACCGGAAGGCCGTCATCCTCCACGGCAGTCCGGGCATCGGCAAGACCTCCGCAGCCCACGCGCTCGCCAACGACATGGGTTGGGACACGGTGGAGTTGAACGCCTCCGACAAACGCACGGGCGACGTCATCGAGCGGTTCGCCGGGCGGGCTGCGATGAACGCCACGCTCGCCGGGTCGTCGAACAAGACGGGCGACGCCGAGACGGACAAAAAGCAGAACCGCCAGCTCGTCATCCTCGACGAGGCCGACAACATCCACGGCAACTACGACCGCGGCGGAGCCTCGGCCATCACGAAACTGGTCAAGAAGTCCGAACAGCCCATCGTCCTCATCGCCAACGAGTTCTACGACATGAGCCGCGGGCTGCGCAACGCCTGCAAGGACATCGAGTTCCGCGACGTCTCCGCGCGCTCTATTGTGCCTGTCCTCCGCGACATCTGTCGCCGTGAGGGGCTTGAGTACGACTCGGATGCCCTCCAGCAGATCGCCGAGTCCAACGGCGGCGACCTGCGCGGCGCGGTCAACGACCTCCAGGCGGCCGCCGAGGGAGAGGAGAAGGTCACGCTGGAGACCATCGCCACCGGCTCGCGCGACCAGAGCATGGGCATCTTCGAGTTCCTCGACGCCGTGTTGAAGGAACAAGACCCCCAGGAGGCGTTGCAGTCCTCCTACGCAGTCGACGAGACGCCGGACGACATCACGAAGTGGATCGAGGGCAACATCACGAAGGTCTACGAGGGCGAAGAACTGGCCCGCGCCTACGAGTTCCTCGCGAACGCCGACCGGTGGCTGGGTCGCGTCCGCGCCTCGCAGAACTACTCCTACTGGCGTTACGCCGGTGACAACGCCGCCGCCGGAGTGGCCGCTGCCCGCGACGGGACCAAGGGTGGCTGGACGCGCTTCGGCCGCCCGCAGTTCTGGGCCGGCTCGAACAAGACCGCCGACTACGTGGCACAGAAAATCGCCGAGGAGAGCGGCGTCAGCATGGGTACGGCCCGCCGGGACGTCATCCCGTTCCTCGCGGCGATGACGCACCACTGCAAGCCCCGCGAGCTGACGGTCGCGATGGCCGCCGCCTACGATCTCGACGAGAGCCACGTCTCGTTTATCACCGGCAGCGGCGAGACGACGAACAAGGTCGAGTCTATCGTCGAAGACGCCCAGGAACTCCGCGCCGAGCGGATGGAGGAGCATTCGGGGAGCGCGTTCGAGGGTGCGGTGCGCTCGGAGGAGGACGAAACGGACGAAGCCGACGGTAGCGAGGACGACGACGGACAGGCGACGCTGACCGGCGGTGCAGGTGGCGATGCGGACGCCGCCGACGCCGACACCGACGCTGACGACGAACCCGAGAAAGACGACAGCCAGTCCGGGCTGAACGACTTCTTCTAACTGGGAACGCGGCTTTTTGTCACCTCCCTCTGTGGATGGGGTATGCGCGCCGCAGTCCTACAGGAGTACGGCGAACCGCTCGCAATCGAGGCCGTCGACCGGCCGGAGCCGGAACCACACGGCGTCGTCGTCGACGTCGAGGCCTGCGGGGTCTGTCGGAGCGACTGGCACGCCTGGATGGGCCACGGCGAGTGGGCGAACGACCAGGCCCCGCTGGGGCAGATTCTCGGCCACGAACCCGCGGGGCGGGTCGTGAGCGTCGGCGACGAGGTTCGCGAAGTCACCGAGGGCGACCGTGTCGCTCTGCCGTTCAACCTCGGCGACGGGACCTGTCCGCACTGTCGCAACGGCCACGGCAACGTCTGTCCGAACGGCCGAGCACTGGGCTTCCAGTCGGCCGCCCCCGGCGCGTTCGCCGAGGAGGTCCACCTCCCGTGGGCCGACTACAACGCGATGCCGCTGCCCGAGGGCGTGAGTGCCCGCGACGTGGCTGCACTCGGCTGTCGGTTCATGACGGCATTCCACGCGCTGGCGCACCGCGCCGACCTCGGTGGCGGCGACTGGCTCGCGGTCCACGGCTGCGGCGGCGTCGGTCTCTCGGCGATTCACATCGGCAACGCACTCGGCGCGCGCGTCGTCGCCGTCGACATCGACGACGGAAAACTGGCGCGAGCGACGGAGTTGGGTGCAGACGAGGTCGTGAACGCTGGCGAGACCGAGCGCGTCCCCAAGGAGATCAAGATCCGCACCGACGGCGGCGCGCACGTCTCGGTCGACGCGCTGGGTATCGCCGAGACCTGTCGCAACTCGGTGGTCTGTCTCCGCCGACGCGGCGAACACGTCCAGTTGGGGCTGACGACGGACGCCGAAAAGGGTGAGATTTCGCTGCCGACCGACCGGATGGCCCACATGGAACTGAGCTTCCACGGGTCGCGCGGGATGCCGCCGACGCGGTACGACGAACTCTTTGGGCTCATGCAGACCGGCGACGTCGACCCTGGCAAGCTGGTGAGCAAGGAAGTCGCGCTCTCGGACGTCTCAGAGAGACTCGCGGCGATGACGAACTACGAGACGGACGGGGTCGAAGTCGTGACCGACTTCGAAAACTGACCGAGACTACTGTTTCCGCCCGGAGCCGCTGCCGACGCCCGGAATCGCCGTCCGGTCCTCGACGCGGTTCATCAGCCCCGACGCCGAGAGGACGAGCGCGAGATAGAGCAGGCCGGTCAGCGTGAAGACCGCGGTATACCGGAAGTTCTCCGAGGCGATGGCGTTCGACCGCTGGAACAGCTCGGGGACGGTGATGAATGCCGCGAGCGACGAGTACTTGATGAGATAGATGAACTCGTTCGACCAGCTCGGAATCGCGTAGCGCAGTGCCTGCGGCAGGACGACGAAGCGGATGGCTTCGAGCTTCGAGAGTCCGATGGCGCGGCCGGCGGTGAGCTGGCCGGTGTCGACGCTCTCCAGTGCCGCACGGATATACTCCGCCTGGTAGGCCGCCCCGTTGAGCGTGAAGCCGACGATGGCGACCCAGACGGCCGGGTTCGCGAAGACGCCCTCGGCGAAGCCGGGGACGTAGCCCGCGAGGTCCATCCCGTAATAGAGCACGAACAGCTGGGCGAGCAGCGGCGTCCCGCGGACCAGTTCCGTGTAGAACAGCGAGGCGTAGGAGGTCCACGTCCCGTAGACGCGGGCGACGCTGAGCGGGACCGCGATGACGAGTCCGAGCAGGAGGCTCGTGACGGTCAGGACGACCGTCAGCCACAGTCCCGACGCGAGGTTCGGGAGGTAGGTCGTCGCGAACGCGGCCGCGTCGAAGACGCCGCCGACGAGCGGGACCCCGGCACCCAACGCTTCCAGCGTCGCCGGGTCGACGAACGGCTGGTCGGCGGGGACGAGGAGACCGCCGGTCCAGTCGTTGACCCAGCGGAGGACGAGCCAGCTCCAGAAGACCACGCCGCCGACGAGCATGGCGACGCGGCCGACGGAGCGGCCGCCGAGGAACGACGTCGACTCGGTACCACGGTCGACTGTCGGCTGACTCATGACTCGGTTTCCGTGAGGCGGCGCAGGAACGCCTTGGTGCGGTCGTGTTCGGGCGCGTCGAACAGCTGTTCGGGCGGGCCGCGCTCGACGACTTGCCCCTTGTCGAGAAAGAGCATGTTCGACGCGACGGAGCGCGCGAAGCTCATCTCGTGGGTGACGACGAGCATCGTCATGCCCTCGTCGACGAGGTCGCGCATGACCGTCAGCACCTCGCCGACCAGTTCTGGGTCGAGCGCGCTCGTCGGCTCGTCGAAGAGCAGGAGCTTCGGCTCCATCGCCAGCGCGCGGGCGATGCCGACGCGCTGCTGTTGGCCGCCGGAGAGTTCGGCGGGGTAGGAGTCGAGTTGGTCGGCCAGTCCGACCTGTTCGAGCTGTTCACGAGCGCGAGCGCGAGCCTCGTCCTTGCTCAGGCCGAGGACGCGCTGCGGGCCGAGTGCGACGTTCTCCAGCGCGGTGAGATGCGCAAAGAGGTTGAAGTCCTGAAAGACCATCCCGACCTCACGGCGGAGGCGGTTGACGTCCATCTCGGGGTCCGTCACGCACTCGCCGTCGAGGTAGATGTCGCCCTCTTGGGCCTCGGTGAGCCGGTTGACACACCGCAGCATCGTCGACTTGCCCGAGCCGCTGGGACCGATGAGGACGGTCACGTCGCCGCGGTCCATGTCGAAGCTCACGTCGGTCAGTACCTTCTCGTCGCCGTACCACTTCGACACCTCGTCGACGCGGAGTAGTGAATCACTCATAGTTAGTTGCCCTCCGGAATCGCGTAGTAGTCGCTCGCGTAGTCCAGCGCGCGGTTCGTCGTAAACGTCAGCACGAAGTAGATGGCACTGACGAAGAGGATGACCTCCAGCACCGCCGACGTCTGCCGGACGAAGAGGTCGTAGCTCCGGGTCAGCATCTCGGCCAGTCCGATAGCGAAGACGACGCTCGTGTCCTTGAGGACGATGGTCACCTCGTTTTGGAAGCCGGGGACGCTCCGGCGGAGTGCCTGCGGCACGACGACGTAGCGGATGCCCTGGAGCCGACTCATCCCGACCGACCGTGCGGCCTCCAACTGTCCTTCGTCGACGCTCTGGAGCGCGCCGCGGAACACCTGCGACAGATACGCCGCGCTCCGCAACCCGAGGCCGAGCACCCCGGCGACGAACGCGCCGCCGATGGTGAAGAAGCCGAGCGGGATGTCCGGGGTCGGGAAGACGAAGAACGCGAAGATGAGGAGGACGACGATGGGCGTCCCGCGGAGGACGACACCGACCGTCTTCACCGCCCGTTTCGGCAGTCCGCCGCCGTAGACCTCGACGACGCCAGCGGGAAAGCCCGCGGCGAGGCCGAGGAGGACGCTCGCCACCGTCAGTGCGACGGTGATGACCGCCCCACCGAGGAGATAGGTGGCGTTGTTGGCGACGAACACCCAGTCAGACTGCGCGACGATACCGAGGAGTCCGGTCATGGGTCTCGGTTAGGCGTCGCTGAACCACTCGTTGCGGATCTCCTCGTACGTGCCGTTGTCCTGGACCGTGGCGAGGCCGTCGTTGAGTGCCGACTGGAGGTCGGAGTCGTCCTGGCGGATGCCGAAGCCGTAGCGTTCGCCCGTCTCGTAGACGAAGGCGACCTGCACGTCGCGCTGGCTCTCGAAGGTCTGGGCGACCGGCTGGTCGAGGACGACGGCGTCGATGTTGCCGTTCTCGAGGTCCTCGACGGCGAAGACGTAGTTGCCGTAGGTGTTGAAGTTCGACTCGTCGAGCTTGCCCTCCTCGATGAGTTCGCTGTTCACGACACCGGCACCGGTCGTTCCCTCCTGGGCACCGACGCGCTGGCCCGACAGGTCGTCGAGGCTCTCCGGCCGGAAGTCGCTGTTGTTGGCGACGAGGATCGACTGGTCGGCGTTGTAGTACGGGTCCGAGAAGGAGATGGTCTCCTGGCGTTCCTCGTTGATGGTCATCGCGGCGGCGATGGCGTCGATGCGGTCGTTCTGGAGTGCCGGGATGAGCGAGCTGAACTCGAACTCGCTCCACTCTTCGAGCGTGTAGTCGGTCTCGTCGACGACGGCCTCGAACAGGTCGATGTCGAAGCCGACCAGCTCGCCGTCCTCGTTCTTCATCTCGAACGGCGGGAAGCCGGGTGCGGTCCCCGCGACGATGGTCTGCCCACCGGAGCCGCCACCCATACAGCCTGCGAGGCCGGTGACTGCGGCGGCACTCGATGCACCGGTCAGCTTGAGGTAGGTCCGACGGCTCATTCCTGACGTGTTAAACGATTTCATACCAATAACCCAAGGACAGTGGCTTTTTGAAGGTTTTCTTTCCAGTCGCCAATAGAACGACAAGTTCTATTCGAGATATCAAGACCCAAATACTGTCGGTCGGCCGCGCGGTGGTCTCCGCCGTCTCGTGGGGCGTGGCGACTTCCTCGGGACTGCGGCCGTTCAGTCGCTACTCGGATACGCCTGTGACGTCGTCGTCGAGCCGTCGTGGCGGTATGCGGCCCACGCGACGCCAGCGAGACCGAGGAACGCCGCGGCGAGGATACCGAGGTTGAGGAGTCGGACGGGCGCGGTGTAGATGAGCAGGTCGCGCCCCAAGAGGAGATGGACGAACACGAGTCCGGCGACAGGGAGCGTCGCTAGTTTCACCCGCCGGAGACCGGCGGCACCGGCCCAGTAGACCGTCGCGACGAGCGCGGCGTAGACCGGCAGGGAGGCGAAAACGAACGTGGCCTGCATCCCCGGCGAGTACGTGAGGAGACCGGGCGCGCGGCTGACGAGCGCGCTCACGGGCAGAATGACGAGCGCGGCGAGCAGTGCCCGCTGGGTGCGCGAGAGTGCCGAGCGACGGTGGTGGCCGGTGTAGGCGAACAGCGTCGTCGCGACGAGCGACGTGAAGATGGTCAAGGCGACGAGGAGATGTGCGGACTGCGTCGGCGGCGAGTAACCCCCCGGCAGCCAGCCGTTGAGCGTCACGGTGACCGCGCCGATGCTGATCTGGAGGGGAAGGAGGACGACGGCGAGCGTCGCGGCGAGTTTCGTCCGACGACTCGTGTCACCGCGCCAGGCCCAGCCGACAGTCCCGAGGATGAAGAAGCCGGTGATCATCGCCACGAGCCGGTGGAACCACTCGATGAAACTCGGGATGGTCTGGGGCAGCAGCCCGTTGTCACACAGCGGCCACTGGGCCGAACAGGCGAGTCCCGACCCCGTCGCGGCGGTGTAGACACCGAGCGCGATGAGGCTGGCGGTGAGTGCCGTCGTGAACGCGGCGAACCGCCGGAACGTCAGCCAGTCCGGCCGGAGACGTGCGGTATCCATGCTAGGTGGTGCTCAGGACTCAGACCACTTATGCCTGTCCGAACGGCCCTGAGGCGGCCGATTCTGGTTCACCTCTCGAATCCCGCGACCGTCGCTCTCGGCGACGGCCCCGGGTCGCTCCTGACGACGGCTCCGGGCCGCTCTCGGCGACGATTCCATGTCGCAGTCCTGACCGGAACCGCCGGTTTCAAAGCCGATACTCCGTAGGCTCACGTATGACGGACTTCCTCGACTCCCGCGTCAGTCGACTCGACAGCTATCTCGACACGCACGACCTCGATGCGGTCTGGTTCGCCCGGCCGAACTCGTTCAAATGGCTCACCGGCGGCGACAACGTCGTCGACTACGCGGGCGACGTCGGCGTCGCCGCCGCGGGCTACGACGGCGAACTGCGCGTCGTCACGGACAACATCGAGGCGCAGCGGCTCGTCGACGAGGAGGTTCCGGACGCCTTCGACGTCGAGCACGTGCAGTGGTACGAGTCCTCGCTCGCCGAGGCCGTCGCCGACGCGTCGCCGACGCCCGCCGCCGCCGACTTCGACGTGCCCGGCTTCGCCGACGTCGACGCCTCCACGCTCCGCCAGCCGCTCACGGAGGAGGATATCGAGGTCTACCGCGCGCTCGGCCGCGACGCCGCCGAGGCCGTCGAGTCCGTCGCCCGCGAACTCCAGTCGGACGACACCGAACACGAGGTCGCCGCGGGACTCCGTATCGCGCTCGCCGCCCGCGACATCAACGCACCCGTCGCGCTCGTCGGCGGAGCCGAACGCGCCCAGCAGTACCGCCACTACACGCCGCAGGTCGCGGAACTCGGCGACTACGCGCTGCTGTCGGTGACGGCCGAGCGTAACGGGCTGTACGCCAGCGTCACCCGGACGGTCGCCTTCGACCCGCCGGAGTGGCTCACGGAGCGCACCGAAAAGGCCCAAACCGTCGCCGCGAGCGCGCTCGGCGCGACCCAGCGCGTCGCCCGCGAGGGCGGGAACGCGGGTGACGTGTTCGAGACCGTCCAGGCGGCCTACGACGCGGTCGGCTTCGAGGGCGAGTGGCGGAACCACCACCAGGGCGGCGCGGCTGGCTTCGCGGGCCGCGAGTGGGTCGCGACGCCGACGAACGACGAGGAGGTCCACACGCCGATGGCCTACGCCTGGAACCCCACGGTGCAGGGTGCAAAGAGCGAGGACACCGTCCTCGTCACCGACGACGGCTTCGAGGTGCTGACGACGACCGGCGAGTGGGAGACGCGCGAAGTCGAGTCTCACGACGGCGAGGTCGCCGTCGACGCCCACGAGATTCTCCGTCTGGACTGACTGTCCCGGTACACTGCTTCGGCCGACCGTCCGGTCTCACGGATTCGACCGACAGCCCCGTCACGCGTGAGTCCCCGACTCGGGCGTGACGCCCGCATCACAGCAACCTATTTGACACCGCCGCGACACTCGTCGACCATGCCCTGGTACGCGTTCGACGCGGTCGACGACGCCCTCGATGCGACCCGCAACTTCCTCTTTCCCTTCACCTGGGGACGGTGGCTCCGGCTGGCGATCATCGTCTTCTTCCTCGGTGGGGGTGGGGGGAGTTTCAGTAACGTCAGCAACGTCCCCTCCTCTATTCCCTCCGACGGGGGGACGACACCGCCGCCGACGACGGGCGGTCAACTGCCGACGATCGGCGAGAGTCTGGGGTCGATATCGCCGCTCGTCTACGTCGTCATCGCCGTCATCCTGCTCATCGTCCTGGGACTAATTCTCGTCTCCGCGGTGATGCCCTTCGTCTTCGTCGACGCTCTCCGGACGAACGACGTGCGGATCCGTGGTCCCTTCAAACGACGGTTCGGCAAGGGGATGCGGCTGCTCGGCTTCCAGATCGGTCTTTCCCTGCTCCTCGCGTTGCCGTTCGTCCTCCTCGGAGCTGGCGTCGTCGTCGGCGCGGTCGACCCGACGGTCTTCACGAGCCTCGGCGTGGGCGGTCTCCTCGCTGGTGTCGCCCTCTTCGCGGTCGGAGCCGTCGTCGTCGGGCTCTTCTTCGGCTTCACGAACCAGTTCGTCGTGCCGGTGATGATCGCGACCGACTCCGGTGTCATCGCGTCGTGGCGGCGGTTCTGGTCGACGCTGCGCGAGCAGTGGAAGCAGTTCGTCGTCTATCTGTTCGTCCGGTTCGTCCTCCAACTCGGCGTCGGCATCGGGGCGGCCATCGTCACGCTCGTCCTCGGCGGTATCATCGTCGTCGTGGCGTTGCTCGTCGGCTTCGTCGTCAGCGGCGCGGTCGGCGGGGTGGGTGCCGCGCTACACAGCACCGCCGGTCTCGTCGCGCTGGCGGTACTCGGCGTCCTCGCACTGCTTGCCTTCCTCGCGGTCACGTTACCGGTGCAGATCCTCGTTCAGTCGTACTTCACGGCCTACGAACTGTCGGTCCTCGGCGCGGCGAACGAGGAGTTCGCCCTGCTGCCGGAGCGACCCGAGGGCGGCAACGACGGCGACGACTCGGCCGCACAGTCCGACGACGGCGATGGCGGCGGTGACGACGGCGACGGCCGAACCACCGACAGCGGCCGCGACTCCACGGACGACACCGACTTCTCGTGGGGCGACGATTCGACGACGGCCTGAGCCGGAGAACTGAGTCACTCCCGAGTAAACATTCGACGTCCGTCGAACTGCAAATTCGACAGACACGCATAGTTTTTTGCCGCCCCCCAGTGTCGGCCCTGCCATGGGACTGGACGACGACGCACGGGAGTACCACCGACAGACACCTCCGGGTAAACTGGAGATATCGACGACGAAACCGACGAACACCCAGCGGGATCTCTCGCTCGCCTACTCGCCGGGTGTGGCCGCGCCGTGTCTCGATATCGCCGACGACCCCGAACAGGCGTACAACTACACCGCGAAGGGCAACCTCGTCGGTGTCATCTCGAACGGGTCGGCCGTCTTGGGTCTCGGCAACATCGGTGCGCAGGCGTCGAAACCCGTCATGGAGGGCAAGGGTGTCCTGTTCAAGCGGTTCGCCGACATCGACGTGTTCGACGTCGAACTCGACGAGGCCGACCCCGAGGAGATCATCAAGTCGGTCAGCATGATGGAGCCGACGTTCGGCGGCATCAACCTCGAAGACATCAAAGCCCCCGAATGCTTCGAGATCGAGGAGCGACTCCGCGAGGAGATGGACATCCCCGTCTTCCACGACGACCAACACGGGACGGCCATCATCTCCGGGGCCGCGCTCGTCAACGCCGCCGACATCAGCGGCAAGGATCTCTCGGAGCTGAACATCGTCTTCTCCGGGGCTGGCGCGTCGGCCATCGCGACCGCGCGGTTCTACGTCTCGCTCGGCGCGAAGAAGGAGAACATCACGATGTGCGACTCGACGGGCATCATCACGAAGAAACGTGCCGACGAGGTCAACGAGTACAAGCGGCAGTTCGCCCGCGACGTGCCGGAGGGCGACCTCGCCGACGCGATGGACGGTGCGGACGTGTTCGTCGGTCTCTCCATCGGCGGCATCGTCAGCCAGGAGATGGTCCAGTCGATGGGCGACAACCCGATCATCTTCGCGATGGCGAACCCCGACCCCGAGATCACCTACGAGGACGCCAAGGACGCCCGTGACGACACCGTCATCATGGCGACCGGCCGCTCGGACTATCCGAACCAGGTCAACAACGTGCTGGGCTTCCCGTTCATCTTCCGCGGCGCGCTCGACGCGCGTGCGACCGAAATCA
Source organism: Halogranum gelatinilyticum (assembly GCF_900103715.1). Classification (NCBI taxonomy): domain Archaea; kingdom Methanobacteriati; phylum Methanobacteriota; class Halobacteria; order Halobacteriales; family Haloferacaceae; genus Halogranum; species Halogranum gelatinilyticum. The sequence continues at coordinate 419,656 of NZ_FNHL01000002.1, forward strand.
ACGAGGAGATGAAGGTCGCCGCCGCCCGCGCGCTGGCCGACCTCTCCCGGCAGGACGTCCCCGATTCTGTTGTCAAGGCGTACGGCGACGAGCCGCTGCAGTTCGGCGCGGACTACATCATCCCGAAGCCGCTCGACCCCCGCGTGCTGTTCGAGGTCGCGCCCGCCGTCGCGCAGGCCGCGATGGACAGCGGGGCGGCCCGGAAGGAGCTCGACATCCCGACCTACACCGAACGGCTCGAAGCGCGACTCGGCAAGTCCCGCGAGATGATGCGGGTCGTCCTGAACAAGGCGAAGGCGGACCCGAAGCGCGTCGCCCTCGCGGAGGGAACCGACGAGAAGATGATCCGGGCGGCCTACCAGCTCGAAGAGCAGGGGATCGCCGAACCCATCCTCATCGGCAACCCGAACAGCATCCTGCGGACGGCCGAGGCCCTCGGGCTGGAGTTCGATCCGACCATCGCCAACCCGCGGGACGACGAGTGGGAGCACTACGCCGACCGACTCTACGAACTCCGTCGGCGCAAGGGGCTGACCCGCAACGAGGCGGCCGACCTCATCCGCCGCGACTCGAACTACTTCGCGAGCGTGATGGTCGAGTCCGGCGACGCCGACGCGATGCTGACCGGGCTGACCCACCACTATCCCTCGGCACTCCGCCCGCCGCTGCAGGTCGTCGGCACGGCCGACGATGCCGACTACGCCGCCGGTGTCTATCTGTTGACGTTCAAGAACCGCGTCGTCTTCTGTGCGGACACTACGGTCAACCTCGACCCCGACTCGGAGGTCCTCGCCGAGATCACGAAACACACCGCGGACCTCGCCCGCAGCTTCAACGTCGAACCGCGGGCGGCGATGCTGTCGTACTCCAACTTCGGCAGCGTCGACAACACGGGCACACGCAAGCCCCGTGACGCCGTGAAACTGCTGCACGACGACCCCGAGGTCGACTTCCCGGTCGACGGTGAGATGCAGGCCGACACCGCCGTCGTCGAGGACATCCTCGAAGGAACCTACGACTTCGCGGATCTCGACGAACCGGCGAACGTCCTCATCTTCCCCAACCTCGAGTCGGGTAACATCGGCTACAAACTGCTCCAGCGGCTCGGCGGTGCGGAAGCCATCGGCCCGATGCTGGTCGGCATGGACAAGCCCGTCCACGTCATGCAGCGCGGTGACGAGGTCAAAGACATCGTCAACCTCGCCGGCGTCGCCGTCGTCGACGCGCAGGAAGAAGGGAACTAACGACTAACTCGCGTTTCCGTTTCGTTTTCTCAGTCCGATTAGTGCTATTTCTCCGAGTCGCCAGCAGAGCGCGCTGCCGACGCCGAGGAAGCCGAGGAGGACGGCGAGAAAGAAGACGAGGACGCCGACGAGGAAGTCGACCGCGACGGCAACCCCGGCAGCGACGACGAACCCACCGCCGAAGCAGGCGGCTGCGGCCTTCAGCAGCAGCCGTTGGTGCTCGCCGAAGCCGAAGAGGTCGTCGCCGCCGAAGACCGCCGGGAGGACGATCCCGACGCCCGTGATGCCGAGAGTGAGAACGAGTGCGACGCCGCCCCAGAGATACGCGCCGCCGGTGACGAAGCCGTCGCTCCCCGGCGGCGCGGGTGGGAGCGTCGCGAGCGAGTAGACGAGGAGGACGGACGCCCCACCGCCGACTGTGACGAGCAGCACCTGGATGGCAGTGAGAACGTAGTCTTTCGGTGTGGAGGGCATCGCTCGCAGGGTGTCCAGGGAACAACATAATTCTTCGCCCCGACGCCGAGAACGACCTACTCCGCCGCGCCAGTGGGCGGCTCAACCGACCCGTCGCCGTCGTCCTCGTCGTCAGACTCCGATGTCGGGGAGAACTGCGTCGCCTTCGGGCCGACCATCGTGACGCCCGCGGGGACGTCGTCGCTGACGACGGCACCGGCTCCGATGCGCGCGCCTTCGCCGACCGTAATCGCGCCGATGAGCGTCGCGTTCGCCCCGAGGACGGCGTCGTCCTCGATGGTCGGATGGCGTTTCTCGCGGCGCATGGAGTTGCCGCCGAGGGTCACGCCGTGGTACATCAGCACGTCGTCGCCGATGTCGGCCGTCTCGCCGACGACGACGCCCATGCCGTGGTCGATGAAGAAGCGTCGGCCGATGGACGCGCCGGGATGGATTTCGACGCCGGTGAGCAGACGCGCGAGATGTGAGAGGAGGCGTGCGAGCAGGTGGTGGTCGCGTCGCCACAGCGCGTGGGCGACGCGGTAGCACCAGATCGCGTGGAGGCCCGGATAGGTCAAGACGACTTCGAGCGCGCCGCGAGCGGCGGGGTCCTTGGCTTGCGCCGTCCGGACGTCCTCAGTGAGACGAGTGAAGAGCGAGAGCATTGGCGGACGGTACGAGAAGCGCGCGGAAAACAGTTGGCGACTCGGCCGTGGGATGCCACCGCGTTTCAGTCGCTGGCACGCCGGTCGTACCGCGAGGGCGGCGGAATCTGCGTGGACTCCGTGCGTTCGGTGGGGGTCTCGGGGAGCACACAGCGGTCCGGCTGGTCGCGGAGATGCGCGTACTCCTCCGGAGAACTCGCCAGCGAGTGTGCCGGGTTCGACCGGCTGGCGATACACGCCGCACGGAGTTCGTCGAAGCCGGCGATGCGTGCGCGAATGCCGCGCCAGTGGTGTTCGCTGCCGGTCGGGACCGCGATCTCGCGGGCGGGTTTCCAGTCGGGATGGCTCGCCGCGAGCACGGCGTGGTTGACGTTCGTCGCCAGCGTGTCGTGGTCGACGAGGATACCGACGCGGGCGGTCGGCGGTGCACGGGCGGCGAGGACGTCGAGACCGAGATGCAGTGCCCGATACTCGGCGACGTTGTTGTCGGGCACGCGGTCGGGCATCGAGACGCGGGCGACGCGCTCGCCGTCTCGTGTTTCGATGACCGCGCCGAGGCCGCCGCCGTCCCGTCGGTAGGAGCCGTCGGTGGCGACGTAGAAGTGTCGGTGGTGGGTGCGCGGCGGATGCGCGAAGTGGGGGGTCGGAGAGTCGTCGAACAGGTCTCGAAGGGTGGACCGGCCGTGAACGGCCATGTCTCCAGATGTGCTGGAGTCATATTTAAACTCTCGCCATCGAGTGAAACTGAACAGTGAAGCCTGAATCTGTCTACGAAAGGACGATACCGGTCATCGGTTGCTCGAATTTACCATAGCATATTTAAGGGTCTCTGCCGGAAGTACCCTTCATGACTGATAACCAGTCGCACGTTAGCAGACGGTCGTATCTCAAGCTCGCCGGTGGTGCCGCCGCCTCCGCGGCCATCGCGGGCTGTGCCAGTGACGGTGGCGAGACGACGACCACGTCCTCCGACGGTGGCAGTGAGACGACCACCACGTCCTCCGATGGTGGCGACGGCGGAAGCATGGACGAGTTCGACGTCACTATCACGCAGGGCAACATGCCCTCGGGACTCGACCCCCACGACCACCGTGAGACGACGACCGACATCGTCGTCCTCCACGCCTACGAGGGAGTTCTGACCCGTGACGCCGACGGTGCGGTCGTGGCCGGTCTCGGTACCGACTACAGCCGCGTCGACGGCGAGGACGCCGTCGAGTTCCAGATCCGCGAGGGCGTCACCTTCCACAACGGCGACGAACTCACCGCCGAGGACGTCGCCTACAGCATCAACCGTATCGTCCAAGAGGACGTCGGCTTCGCCAGCCCGCAGGTCGACCAGCTCGCTGGCGTCACGGGTGCCGAAGCGACCGGCGACGGGACGGTGAAGGTGATGAACGACGGGCTGAACCCCATCGTCTTCTCCGAGTTCGCGACGTACTGCGACGTCATGCAGCAGTCGTGGGTCGAGGAGAACGACAAGTCCTACATCAGCCAGAACATGAACGGCACCGGACCGTTCCAGCTCTCGTCGTACACCGAGGACGTCGAAGTCGTCCTCGAACGCTACGACGACTACTGGCAGGAACCCGCCGAGGCCTCGGGCGTCACCTTCCGTGCCGCCGCAGAGGCGAGTACCCGCGTCAACCAGCTGCTCCAGGGCGAGACGGACATCGTCGTCAACGTCCCGCCGCAGGAGGTCCAGCGGGTCAACAACAGCGACAACGTCCGCATCGCCTCCGCGCCGTCGACGCGTATCATCTACAACGCGATGCGCTACGACGTCGAGCCGTTCTCGAGCGTCCAGTTCCGCCAGGCGATGAACTACGCCATCGACCTGGAGAGCATCGTCTCGAACGTCCTCGAAGGCTTCGGTGCCCAGACGGGCCAGCCGACGCTGGAGGGCTTCGTCGGCCACAACTCCGACGTCGACCCCTATCCGTACGACCCCGACATGGCCGAACAGATGGTCGAGGAGAGCGGCTTCGCGGGTGCTGAGATCGAACTCAACACGCCCGTCGGCCGCTACCTGAAGGACCTCGAAATCGCCCAGGCAGTCGCCGGCTACATCGACGAACTCCCGAACGTCACGGCGTCGGTCCGCCAGCGCGACTTCGGGTCGCTCGTCGACGAACTGCTCACCGGCAACATTGAAGACAAGCCGCCGTGGTATCTCATCGGCTGGGGTGAAGCGACGTTCGACGGCGGACTCGTCATGACGGCACTGCTCAGCACCGACGGAGCGCTCTCCTCGTGGAGTAACGAGGAGTTCGACCAACTGCTCGCGGACGCCGGACAGCAGTCCGGCGACGAGCGCGACCAGACGCTCCAGCAGGCCAACCAGCTTGCACACGACGAGGCACCGTGGATCTTCCTGAACCAGCAGTTCAGTGTCTACGGCGTGAACGACAGCCTCGCGTGGGAGGCACGCGCCGACGAGCGCATCGACGCCTACGCCATCTCCCAGCAGTAGCCAATGTCACTGTCCCGGTTCCTGCTCAAGCGGTCGCTTCAGGGCCTCTTCGTCATCTGGGGGGTCGTGACTGTCGTGTTCGGTCTCCGGTTCATCTCGCCGGGTGACCCGGCGAACGTCCTGCTCCCGCCCGACGTGGACCCTGAGGTCCGCCAACAGGTCGTCCGGGAACTCGGGCTGAACCAGCCGCTGTACATCCAGTACGCCGAGTTCATCGCCGGCATCCCCGTCGGTGACCTCGGGCTGTCGCTGACGACACGGACACCCGTGTTGGCGCGTGTGCTAGCGAGACTGCCAGCGACGCTCGAACTCGCCATCGCCGCGACGGTCGTCGCGGTCGTCATCGCCATCCCGCTCGGGGTCGTCAGCGCGACGCGACGCCACGAGCCTGCGGACTACGGCGCGACGGTGTTCTCCCTGCTCGGCATCTCGACGCCGAACTTCTGGCTCGGCGTGATGCTCATCATCGTGCTCGCGGTGCAGTTGAACCTGTTCCCGACGAGCCAGCGGCCCGTCGGTCTCGACACGGCACTCGCACAGATCGCGACGTTACAGTTCGCGGCCGGATTCGACGACCTGGTGACGTGGGCGTGGCATATCACACTCCCGGCGATCACGCTGGGGACGTACTTCACCGCGCTCATCACACGGCTCACACGGAGCGGGATGCTCGACGAACTCGGGAAGTCCTACGTTCGCGCGTCGCGAGCGAAGGGCCTCCCCGAGACGCTCGTCCGCTACAAGCACGTGCTGCGGAACACGCTCATCCCCATCATCACCGTCGTCGGCCTGCAGATCGGGACGCTCATCGGTGGGGCGGTCATCACCGAAGCGGTGTTCGCGTGGCCCGGACTCGGGACGCTCATCATCGACAGTATCAACGCCCGCGACTGGCCGGTGCTCCAGGGGTCGCTCATCATCGTCGCCGTCGGCTTCGTGGTCGTGAACATCCTCGTCGACGCGCTCTACGCGTACGTCAACCCACAGGTGGCGTTCGACTGATATGCTCTCAGATATTCTCGATCAGATAACGCGGGCACTTGGCTCGGCACTCTCACCGCGGACGGTACGGAACCTCAAGCGGGAGCTTCGCCGGAGTGTCCTCTCGAAAGTGGGAATCGCCATCGTCGTCCTCATGCTGTCGATGGCGGTGTTCGCCCCGCTCATCGCGCCGTACAGCCCCGGACAACAGAACTTAGAGGAGGCACGCCAGCCTCCGCTCGGCTTCAGTACCGCCGAGACGCAGGAGGTGACCGTCCAGGAGAACGGCAGCGTCGTCATCGAGAACGGCCAGATCGTCACCGAAAACCGGACGGTCTACGAGAACGCGACGCTCGCACATCCGCTCGGGACCGACGGCAACGGCCGTGACATCCTCTCGCGGGTCATCTACGGCGCGCGCACCTCGATTCTCGTCGGGCTGTTCGGGACCGGCTTGGCCGCGCTCATCGGCGTGACCGTCGGCCTGACTGCGGGGTACTACGGCGACAAAGTCGACGACGCGTTGATGCGCGCCGCCGACATCATGCTCGCGTTCCCGTCGCTCGTGCTCGCCATCGCACTCGTCGGGGTCTGGGGACAGGCGGTGGTCCGCATCCCCGACCCCTTCGTCACCACTGGCTTCGCCGGCTGGTGGCGCGAGTTGCTCGGGCTGACGACCGGGACGATGCCGTCGAACGTCGTCCTCCCCGGGACGGTCATCGTCGTCGTCGCGCTCGTCAACTGGGTGTGGTTCGCCCGCGTCTCGCGCGGGGAGGCACTCTCGGTGCGCGAAGAGGAGTACGTGAAGGCCGCCCGCGCGCTCGGCGCGGGCAACTCCCGTATCATCGGTCGGCACGTCCTGCCGAACTCGGTGACGCCCATCCTCGTGTTGGCGACGATTCAGGTGGCGGCGATCATCCTCTTGGAGTCCGCACTGTCGTTCCTCGGCTTCTCCGGGGCCGACGTGTCGTGGGGCTTCGACATCGCGCTCGGTCGGCAGTATCAGTCGACCTCGTGGTGGATCTCGACGATTCCCGGCATCGCTATCGTGCTGACGGTCATCGGCCTCAACCTCGTCGGTGACTGGCTCAGAGACGCGTTCGACCCCGGTATCGAAGGGGAGGGTGGTGTCTGATGGCAGACGAGATTCTCAAAGTCAGAGACCTGAAGACCCGCTTCTTCACCGAGGAGGGGCAGGTCAACGCCGTCGAGGGCGTCTCCTTCGACGTCCGCGACGGCGAAGTCTACGGTATCGTCGGCGAGTCGGGGTCCGGCAAGTCCGTGACCGCGCTCTCGCTCATCGACCTCATCGAGTCGCCCGGCCGCGTGACCGGCGGCGAGGTGTGGTACCGCAACGCCGAGTTGGCCGACGAGTTCCGCGAGAAGATACCGGAGGGGGTCGACGGCGACTTCGTCGACATCCGACGGCTCCCGAAGGGCGTCCGGCGGTCGCTGCGCGGCCCGTCGTTCAGCATGATCTTCCAGGACCCGATGAGCAGCTTCAACCCCTCGTTGACGGTCGGCGAGCAGATCGCCGAGGCCGTCGAGGTCCAGCGGCGTGCGCGGGCGAATCCCCGGCGCACCCGCTCGCGGACGCAGGGGTACGGGCTCGGCAGCCTCATCGTCGACAGCCTCCTGCCCTCGCGGGACTACGTCAACGACGAGAGCATGGACCGCGCCGTTGAGCTGCTCGAACAGGTCGGCATCCCCGACCCCGCAGAGCGCGCCGACGAGTATCCCCACCAGTTCTCCGGCGGGATGCTCCAGCGCGCAATGATCGCGCAGGCACTCGCTGGCGAGCCGGACGTGCTCGTCGCCGACGAGCCGACGACGGCACTCGACGTCACCATCCAGGCACAGATCCTCAACCTCCTACGCGACCTGCAGGACCAGGAGGGGATGACGGTCGTGATGATCACCCACGACCTCGGCGTCATCGCCCGGATGTGCGACCGCGTCGGCGTGATGTACGCCGGCGAGGTCGTCGAACGCGGGACGCTCGAAGACGTCTTCGAGAACCCTGTCCACCCCTACACGCAGGGCTTGCTCGGCTCGATTCCGGACCTCGTCGATCCCGCACCGCGCCTGCAACCCATCGAGGGCAACGTGCCGAGTCTCATCGACTCGGAGATGGACGACCGCTGTTACTTCGCTGACCGCTGTCCCAAGGCGATGGAGGACTGTCTGACCCGCATCCCGGAGATGGACACCGACGGAACCGAACACCGTGTCCGATGTGTGCTCGCAAACCAGGAATACGACGAGTCACAGGCGTTAGAGAACGGCCACTTCACCGCCGAGGAAGAGGAGGTGTCCGCCGATGACTAGTGATTCTGAGGCGGCCGCGAATGCCGCCGCCGAAGGAGAGACGGTTCTCAGCGTGCAGGGACTCAAGAAGTACTACTTCGAGCGCGACACGTTCCTCGACACGGTCCTGCGTCGGGACACGAAGAGCGTCAAGGCCGTCGACGGCATCAGCTTCGACATCGAGAAGGGCGAGACGCTGGGTCTCGTCGGCGAGTCGGGCTGTGGCAAGTCGACGACCGGCGAGACGCTGCTCAGACTTCGCGAGGCCACCGACGGCCGCGTGGAGTTCGACGGCGAGAACATCTTCGACATGGACAAGTCGGAGCTGAAGGCGTTCCGCCGCCGTGCGCAGATCGTCTTCCAGGACCCCTTCTCCAGTCTCGACCCACGGATGACCATCGGCGACATCCTCGCCGAGCCGTTGAAGATTCACGACCTGCCCGCCGAACCGCCGACCGGTCTGTCGAAAGACGAGGCGCGCCGCGAGCAGGCGAAAGACTACCTCGAACGCGTGGGGCTGTCAGCGGGACAGATCGACCGCTATCCCCATGAGTTCTCCGGCGGCCAGCGGCAGCGCATCGGTATCGCCCGCGCGCTGATGCTCGAACCGGAGTTCATCGTGCTCGACGAACCCGTCAGCGCGCTCGACGTCAGTGTCCAAGCCCAGGTGCTCAACCTGCTCGACGACCTGCAAGACGAGTTCGGCCTGACGTATCTCTTCATCGCCCACGACCTCTCGGTCGTCCGCCACATCTGCGACCGCGTCGCCGTGATGTATCTCGGTAACGTCGTCGAACTCGGCCCGACCGACGAGCTGTTCGAGAACCCGAAACATCCCTACACGGAGGCACTCTTGGAGAGCGTCCCCCGCGCGGCCGTCGAAGAACACGGCCGCCGTGTCGAGGCACTCCCGGGCGACGTCCCGTCGCCGCGGAACCCTCCCTCGGGCTGTCGCTTCCGGACGCGGTGTCCGAAGGTCATCCCGCCCGCGGACGTCGACATCGACCAGTCGACCTACCGCGAGGTGATGAACCTCCGCGACCGCGTCGAGTCGGACCTAAACCTCGACGCGCTGTGGGCCGAAGTCGACGGCGACAGAGGCGACAAGCCGGCGTTCAAGCGACATCTCCGCGAGACGTTCTTCGCCGAGCGGCTGTCGGGTGAGAACGAGACGGTCGTCGAACGCGCGCTCGACGCGCTGGCGGAGGACGAACGCGAGCAGGCCGCCGACGTGCTCCGCGCTCGGTTCAAGAGCGTCTGTGAGACGACGCGGCCCGCGTTACAGGAGGACGCCCATCCGTCGGCGTGTCACCTCTACGAACAGCCACCGGCGGCCGACGCGCCGCCGGAGCCGACCGCCGACAACTGAGCCGACTCACGTCGCCTCGTCGCGGTCGAAATCCTCTCTTGTCCTGCCACCGGCTTCTTGTCCCACCGACACCTCTCTCCGAGTATGCGCGCACGCGACATAATGAAAACCGAAGTCGAGACCGTCAGCCCCGACGACGACGTGAGCGACGTCCTCGGGCGGTTGGCGAAAGCACAGTTCAACGGCTTTCCGGTCCTCGACGACGACGGAGGTGTCGTCGGCATCGTCACCCAGCAGGACCTCGTCGGGTTGTTTCAGACCAAAGACCGGACGCTGTGGATTCCCATCGGCTTCCCGCCGTTCATGGAGACGCTGACCTACGCCGTCGACGTGTCGTGGAAGGACCTCGACATGGGCGTCGACGTGCTGAAGAACGCCGGGCGGCCCATCAGCGAGGTGATGACGACGGATGTCGTCACCGTCGCCCCCGACGACGACTTCGACCGGATTCTGGACCTCCTAGCCGACGACGAGCGCGACATCAACCGGTTGCCGGTCGTCGACGACGGGCAGTTGGTCGGCATCATCGCCCGCCAGGACGTCCTGCGGGCACTGCGTGACGAACGTCGCGCACAGTAGCCGTCCTTCGTCTCGTCACCGAGAACGAAACCTTGAGGCCACCCCCACGACGAGCGTCTACGTGACCCGTTATCGGAACGTCCTGTTGTTCGCCGTGCTCGCCGCGCTCTGGGGATCGGCGTTCATGGCCATCAAGGCTGGCCTGCTCGCCGGGATTCCGCCGGTGCTCTTTGCGGCCGTCCGCTACGACATCGCGGGCGTCATCATGCTCGCCTACGCCCTCGTCGTCCTCGACGACCCCCTGCCACGCGGCCGAGGACAGTGGGCACTCGTCACCGTCGGCTCCGTCCTGCTCATCGCAGCCTACCACGCGCTCCTCTTTATCGGTGAGACGGACCCGAACGTCAACAGTGCTGCCGCTGCCGTCATCGTCAGCCTCTCGCCCGTCTTGACGACCGGGTTCGCCCGCGGTCTCCTGCCGAAGGAGCGGCTGAACGCGGCGGGCGTCGTCGGTCTCCTGCTCGGCTTGGTCGGCGTCGCCGTCCTCGCGGATCTCGACCCGGGGAACCTGCTGGCGGGCGGTGTCGTCGCGAAGCTACTCGTCCTCGGGGCGACGGCGTCGTTCGCGCTGGGCAGTGTGCTCACGCGCCGTATCGACGCCGAGATGCCCATCGAGTCGATGGAGGCGTGGTCGATGCTCGGCGGCGCGCTGTTGATGCATCTCCTGAGTCTCGGGCTCGGCGAGTCGCCCGCGGCCGTCGCGTGGTTCTCGTTCGACGTCCTCTGGTCGCTCACCTATCTGTCGGTGGGTGCCAGTGCGGTCGGCTTTCTCATCTACTTCGACCTGCTCGACCGGCTCGGCCCGATTCAGATCAACCTCGTCTCGTACGTCGCGCCCGTGTTTGCGGCGCTCAGCGGCTGGGTCGTCCTCAACGAAGAGCCGACGGTTGCCACGTTCGGCGGGTTCGTTCTCATCTTCCTCGGCTTTCTCCTGCTCAAGCGCGACGCGATCCGCGACGCGCTCGTTCGGCGTGGAACGGTCTCGTCCTAGTCGTCCTATTCGCTCTAGTCGTTCTAGTCGTCCTAGTCGTCCTGGTCCTCCTGCCTGTCTTAGTCGTCTTAGTCGCCACCGTCTGCACGCTCAACCTCGACGACTTCACCGACCATGCGCCAGCCGTCGTCGTCGGGGGCCTTGCGGCCGACGATGACTGCCGACTCGTCTTCGGTCGTCGTCAGCCGGTAGTCGGCGTCGTCGGCATCGCACGTTCCCTCGCCTTGGAACTCCGTCTGGAACCACTGCGTACTCGACAGCTGGTAGACCGCCGAGCTGCCGTCGTCGAGGGTGAGCCGGACGGGGTTCGGACTGATGTTGTGAATCCGCTTCGCGAGACGGTTGAGCTCTGCCATGTGGGAGGGGACGGCCGTCGAGAGGATAAAACCGGACGACTGCGTGCTGGTGATTCGAGAGCCGCGGGCGGGTCGGAACCGGGGGTAGGTGCGGCGTGCCGGGAGGTAGCCAGTATATAGCTATCACCGGAGGGGGCCTCTCTCCGGTCACGCACCCCGAATCCGGTTGCGTACCGATTCGCCTCTCTCCCGTGTCGGTTGACGTATTCGGGCCGTGCGTGACCAACGGAGCATTGTGATGCATCCGGCCTGCTGCGGGTGTGACTTCCGGCCACCACCACGGTGGCCGGTCACCCCGACTTCGGATGCCACCTCCGATACCGTTTTCGTACGACATCTCTCGCGACCGTGGTTGCTCTCCGAGCCTCCGCCCGTCCGACGCGGACAGCGTTGCCGTGGATTCCCTGAGCCGACGACCGCCCACCGTATTGGCTCGTTATGGCCGTCTCTCCGGCAATCCATGACATCTTTTAGCACGATACAGAGAAAAAGACTTAGAAGCGAGAATAAACGTTCTTATCTGATTTAATCGTCTCGTAAAACGTCTGGGCGACTATATTTCCGGCGTAAAACACGGCGAAACGGATCGAAGGCTCACCTGGGTATATCCCCCCCGACGTCCATGGTGGAGATACAGAGGTTCCCACAAATGTCAAACTCCTCCACGCAACTCACGGACTCGGTGTCCCGCTTCACCACCACCTTCCCGGTCGAGCGCGGCCGGAAGATGCTCGCCGCGCCCATCCGGTTCGTCGGCTTCTGGGCGGCGGTCTCGCTGCCGTTCCTCTACCTCCCGCTGTTGGCGGGTGGACTCGAATCCAGCGAGCTGTCCGTGTTCGCAGGCCTGCTCCTGCTCAATCTGGTCGCGTTCGTCGTCGGCCACGAGCACCGTCGGTGACACGCCCACGACCACGATCACGGACGCAGACGGCCCTCCACCGCTGTTCTCTCCCCCTCTCTTCGCTCCACCCGACCTGCTTCACCTGCTTCACTCTCCGCTGATACCACCGACGTCCGTCTCACAACCGTTAGGTGTCGTCGTCGTCAACCGGGCGTATGAGCGACACTGACTTCGACGCCGACGAGTGGGCGGAGAGACTGGAGGCGAACCGGGCGGAAAAAGACGAGTTCTTCGCGGAGCATCCACAGTCACCGATCCCGCCGGGCGAACGCGAATCGTTCGACGGGCTGTCGTACTTCGACCCCGACGCGGAGTACCGTGTGGAGGCGACCGTAGCAGTCGTCGACGACCCCGAAGCCGACCCGGTCGAGATGGAGACCTCTGCCGGGCCGAACGTCCGGTATCTCCGCGTCGCCCGGTTCACCTTCGAGATCGGTGACACCGAACAGACGCTCACCGCGTACCAGCAGGAGCCGGGCAGTGGCGAACCGCTCTTCGTCCCGTTCCGCGACAAGACGACGGGGCAACAGACCTACAAAGACGGTCGGTATATCGAGTTCGAGACCGACCGTACTCTCGACGACGGCGATACGTTCACGCTCGACTTCAACCTAGCTTACAGCCCCTTCTGTGCGTACAGCGAGACGTTCGCCTGCCCGCTGCCACCCGAAGAGAACTGGCTCGACGTGGTGATTCCGGCGGGCGAACGGTTCGAGGGATAGCTGGGGGGAACCGAGACTGTCGAGGAGTCAAGTCCACCGCTCGGTCTGTCTCCGCCGATTCGTGAGCCTTGGTAGCATGAAACAAGCGAATTCGGCCGAAAAGCGAAATTCATTATGTAACCCACACCCAATAGCCCGTAGAGACATGGACTTCACAAAGAAAGGGCTCGTCGGCATCGTCCTGATGGTCGTCGGCACGCTTGCGTTCATTCCCGGCCTCTTCCCCGGAGCAACCACGCTCGAATCGGTACTGCTCGTCCCCGCAGCCGCCGCATTGACCTACGGAACCTACCTCGTCGGGACCGAGGGTCAGGGTCGCCCGGTCTGATTTCGGGGGAGACGTCCGCCGATTGGTGACGGTTGACACCATGAATACGAATCACACGATTCGACTAACAATCTAACATTATTCTCCAGGCAGTTGGTCACTCGCCACGTATTAGGTCGGGATAGGTGTGTAAGGACACAATTTAAGGTGCTTGCGTCATAGTATTGCTATATGACCACCGTCGCTCCGAATCCCGCGCCCCGCACTGTCACCATCGACCGGAAGATGAACCGCTACGGCACGCTCACCGTCCACGTCGCCGAAGAGAACGAGACGCGTCACATCGTCGAATACACCTCGGACGACCTCGAAGAGACGCTCCGCGAACTGCCGAAGGGCGCGTCGGTACCGCTCGTCACGGAACCCATCGGCACCCGCGGCAACGCCTGGCGCGCGCTCTCGTTCGGTCGGTAATCGCGTCCTCTCTCCCTCTCTCTTTCGCCTTCCTCCACTCGTTCATCTCGGAGCGATGTCGACGCCCGCTCGTCGGCTGTGGCTCGTTCGCCGTCTCCGACTCGCTCGTTGTCTGCGGTTCACTCGTTACTCGTTACTCATAGCTTGTTGCTCCTTCGTCGACTGTGACCGTCGCGGTCTCCGTCACCGTCGGGCCGTCGGCACAGTCGACCGTAACCGGCACCTCGTAGTCGCCGGCGGACGGTGTTGGTCCGTCCGTGACTTCGACGACCAGTTCGTCACGCCGACGGAGTGTGGTCTCGGGAGCAAACGAAACCCGGAGCGTCGTCCCGGCCACGTCGGCCGTCTCGACGTCGATCTCGTCTCTCGTCTCGGGTCCTTCCAGTGCAGCCGTCACCGATGGCTCGCCGAGTGAGTCTCCGGCCGCCGCGACCGCCCCGAAGTCGACTGCGAGCGACGCGATCTTGCCCGTCACACGCTCCCGAGACGAGACGGACGCCGTGTAGGTCGTCTCGCCTGTCGGAGTCGCGTCGGCTGTGACGGTGACTACCGGGTCCTTCTCGCGCCCCCACGCGGCGAGGGGCAACAACGAGGCGAGAAGCGACTCTCTGTAGAGCGCGACGACGGCTCCCAGCGAGACGAGAGAGACGGATGTGACGACCGCGGTGGGCGATGCCGAGAACCCGTCGTCGTCACTTCCTTCGGGGGTGACCGTACGGTCACCGTCTTCGCCCCCCGTAGATGTCGCGTTCCGAGCCGTCTCCGTCGGCTCTCGGCTGTCGGTGGTCGGAGAGGCCGTCGAATCCGGTGAATCTGTCGTCGACGTGTCTACTGACGTCGGGGTCGACGTCGGGGTCGAAGTCGTTGTTGGTGTCGACGTCGTTGTTGCTGTCGGTTCGGGGGTCGGTGTCGTTGTTGCAGTCGGTTCGGGAGTCGCCGTCGACCCACTCACTGACATCCCTGGCTCCGTCGGGGTCGGCGTCGGCGTGGAAGTCGTCGTAGCCGTCGCTGTCGGTGTCGATGTTGAAGTCGTCGTGGTCGTGGTTGTCGGAGTCGGCGTCGACGTGGATGTCGTCGTAGTCGTCGTTGTGGCCGTCGGAGTCGGCGTTGGCGTTGAAGTGGCCGTCGCAGTCGACGTGGCTGTCGCTGTCGCCGTGGAGGATGTCGTAGTAGTCGCAGTCGTCGTCGATGTGGAGGTCGCCGTAGTCGTAGCTGTCGCAGTCGTCGTCGACGTGGAGGCTGTCGTAGTCGTTGGAGTCGGCGTCGGCGTCGAAGTGGCCGTGGCCGTCGCAGTCGGTGTCTCACTCACGACGCGGAGTGTCGCCGTCGCGGGCTCGTTCGCGCTGGCGGGGTTGATGACCAGCCTGACAAGATACTCTCCCGTCGAGGCCGGATTAGTGACGCCGTCGAGGACGAGGACGATTTCGTCGCCGCTGGTCATCCCATAATTACCGCCGAGCGTGATCTCCAGCGTGTGCGCGGCGGTTTGAATGCTACTGACGTCGCCACGGACACTGACATCTGTGGCCGCTCCGGGTGCGTCGTCGCCACGGTCGATACCGAACGTGACGATGTCGGGGCGGCCGACGTCGGCGACGTCGGACTGGTCGTAGGCGACCTCGAAGCCGGTCAGTGAGCTGCCTGCGGCGTCGCCGTCGACGGTTACCGTCGCCGTGTGCTCGGCTTCGGAGCCGGCTGTGTCGGGGGATGCGACGACGGAGGGCGTGGTCGCGGAGTCGACACCGACCGAGAAGGCTGCGAGGACGACGAGCGTACAGACGGCCAGACAGACCAGTAGCGGCAGGTCTGTGTCTCTCATGTATTGCTCTGTTCCGGCTGGGTGAAATCCCCTGTGGCCGATACCGGCAACGCCGTCCGGAGCGCGTCGCAGCCTTATGCAGTTCGGCCGCGTAGAAGAGGCGATGAGCGTCACCACCGACGAACACACACGGATTCGACGGCTGTGGGTCACACTCGGAGCCGTCTGCGCCCTCCTGCTTCTCGCCGTCGTCTACTCCTTTATCGGAACGTTCGTCTTCGGCGTCTTCGTCTACTACGCGGTCCGGCCCATCTACCGACGGCTCCGCGGGCGCGTCGCCTCGCCGACGCTCGCTGCCTTCCTCGCGATGTTCCTCCTCGTGCTCCCCGCGCTGGTCATCGTCGTGGCGACGCTCTCGGTCGCCGTCGAAGAGCTTTCGCGGTTCCTCCAGAGCCGTCAACTCGACGGTCTCCAAGCACAGCTCGCCCCCTCCCTCAACGCCCTGGTGACGGACGTCGACCTCGAGGCGTTGCTTTCGGGGTCTCTCGACACCGCGACGCTCCTCCAGTCGCTCTCGGTCGCGAGCCAGTCTATCTCGTTCGTCGGTCTCGGCGCGCTCCACCTGTTCGTCATCCTGGCAGTCGCGTTCTACCTCCTCCGCGACGGCCCCCGACTCGCCGCGCTGTGTCACCAGTGCGTCCCCGATGCGACTTTCAGCGCGTACGCACACGCGGTCGACCGCGACCTCAAGAACGTCTACTTCGGCAACATCGCCAACGCCGTCTTCACGGGGACCATCGGTGCCATCACCTACACGCTGCTCAACACCGTCGCGCTTGACGGGTTGGCGATTCCCTACCCCGCGCTCCTCGGACTCCTGACCGGCGTCGCCAGTCTCATCCCCGTCGTCGGCATGAAACTCGTCTATATCCCGGTCGCGCTCTACCTCGCCGGTCTCGCCGTCGTCAGAGGCCAGACCGAAGCCCTGTGGTTCGTCGTCACCTTCGCCCTGCTCTCGCTCGTCGTCGTCGATACCATCCCCGACATTGTGCTCAGACCGTTCGTCTCCGGCGGGACGCTCCACAGCGGGACGCTCATGCTGACGTACATCTTCGGCTCGCTGCTCTTCGGCTGGTACGGCATCTTCCTCGCGCCGTTGCTCTTGGTCGTCGTCGTCGAGTTCGTCCGGGTCGTGCTACCGACGCTGTACGAGTCGTGGGGGGAACCGGTCGACGTCGGCCAGACGAGTCTCCTCGAACCCGCGTGGACAGAGAGAGGGGGAGAGACGGGGCTGGAGAGTGCCGACGGCGGCTCCGAAACCCACTGAGCGGGCGTTGTGTGGATAAGCGTGCGAATAGTTTTCCCTTGAGACGACGACATTTTATCATGGAACGGCGGAAACTCCTCCTCTCCGGTACTGCACTCATCGCTGCGTTAGCGGGATGCTCGTCGTCGGGGGGAGACCCCCTCCCGACAACGACGACCACCGCGGAACCCACGGCGACGCCGACTGCGACGCCGACTCCCGAAGAACCGACCGCGGAGCCGACGCCGACCGATACCCCGGAGCCGACCGACACGGCCGAACCCACGGAGGAGCCGACGCCAGCCGGTTCAGAGGCCGCCGCTGCGTCAATCGAGGGCGCGAGACAGGACCTTCGGGAGGCCCACGAGATATACGTCAGGCGTTCGGACGAGAGCGACCCGAGTCTCCTCGACATCGACGCCACGTTCGGCTTCCACTTTCCCAGTGTGACGAACGTCGTCCGGAAGGCAGAACGGAAGCTCAACAGGGCCGAGAGGGAGGGGTCTCGGGCACAGCGGACGACGGTGTCGAAGCTCCGTGGGGTGGCTCTCTTCCTGTCGACGGCGGCGAGAGCACAGGCGAACGTCGGGAGGGCGTACGAGGAGTTCGCCGACGGCGCGGACGACCTGATCAGCGGCAGCGACGCCGACGCCGAGATACCAGCAATCGAATCCGAGCTACAGGAGCTGGACGCCCATCTGACCACGCTCAACGAGCAGTCTCGGGCGAGTGATTTCGACGCGTTCGACGCCATCTCCGGGTCGGTGATGCGGCGGAAGATCGAACAGTTCGAGCGGGAACGAAGCTCGCTACAGCTCTTCGTGACGCTCTTCGCCGACTTCCAGGAGGGGATCGAGCAGTACGAGGACGCCGAATCCGAGTACCACGACGGGGACGACGACGACGCGGTGGCGATTGCGAGAGGAGTCAGCGACCTGTTCGAGGGAATCGTCGACGAGATCGACGAGGCTGAGTTGGCAGACTCGGTCGCGGACGTCGCAGACGCAGTCCGCACGGAGGCCGAAAACTGGGTCACCAGGGCGGACGACCTCGCCGACGAGGCGGCCGCCTGAGCCGACACATGGTCTGAAACCGCGAGCAACGCGGTTCGAGAGACTGACGACTCGGGGGCGTAGAGAAGTCGAAAAGTGCCCGGGGTGGGCTCCGAACCCACGATCTCCGCATGTCCCAGGTCCGAGGCTCGGCAGTCCTCTATGGGACGGAGGCTTCCAAGGCGGTTACCGCACCGAAGCTCGTTTGCCGCGTCGGCGAGGCCGACGCAACGAACCCTATGAGTGCGGCGCTATGTCCAGCTAAGCCACCCGGGCTCACCCTTACGTACCGCGATGATACTCTTTAAGCTTCTCATATCGCCCGCCATCGCCAGCTGCTCACACAGCTGACTCTCCCTTTCGCTCCGGGTCGGCACCCCTCGGTTTTATCTCCCCACACCGGCTCTCACCTGGCATGAGCCTACCGGAACTCGTCCAATCACAGCTGGGCGACGAGTCCGTCGCCGCCCGCGTCACGCTCGGTGGCGAGGACGAGCTGTTCGTCACACCGACGCGAACGCTCATCTACCGTGCGGAGGGACTGCTGTCGGACGAATCCGTCGAGGAATACGGCCACGACGCCGAACGGCTGCTCGTCTCGGAGGGTCGTCGCAAGTCGAAGATCACCCTCGACTACGGTCTCGACGGCGAGGAAACCTTCGCGGTTCCCTCGAAGCGACTGTCGGACGCCCTCCATCCCGTCCTCGCGGGGATTCTCAACGCTGCAGGCATCACCGACCCTGGCGAGACGGTGAAACACACCTTCCAGTTCAGCGAGCTGACGCTCGTCATCACCAGCGCGCGCGTCGTCAAACATATCGGCAATGCCGTCTGGGACGAGGACTTCGAGGAGTTCCACTACGACGACGTGACCGACCTCGACTTCGAGGACGGCAGCGTCGCGACGACAGTCGTCCTTACGACCGGCGACCGCCAAGAGCGGTTCAAGACGCCGAACGAGAACGCCCGCGCCGTCCGCGAGGGGCTGACCGAGGCCCTGCTCGCGCACTACGACGTCGCCAGCTTAGAGGAGTTCCGCGTCACCGCCACGCCCGACGAGGACGAGGAACCGCCCGAACGCGACAACGTCGACTTCGGCGACGGTCCCGACCCGCTCAGTGCGAACCCCGGCGAACTGTCGGAGGCACCGAAGAACGCGACGCGGACCGACGAGGAGCCGACCGGGAACGGTGCGGATGCGGACCTCGACTCGCCCGCGGCCGTGGCGGAGTCGCTCGAACAGCCCGCGGGGACGGCCACTGGCGCGGAAGCGGCCACCGCCTCCGACGGCACGGACGAGACAGGCGGCTTCGACGGCTCGGGCTTCGAATCGGCCGTCGAGCAGGACGGCCGCGTTGCCGACGAGCTCGCAGCGCTCACCGAGGCGGTCGAACAGCAGAACCGCGAACTGCGAAAACAGCGCGAGACGATGACTCAACTCATCGAAGAGCTGCGACAGGGTCGTTAGGACTCCCGCCCAGTCACCTTCCGGATACACGACGAGCCGAACGGTCCCAACTCTCCCGACTCGAATTTGATGAAGTGGCCCGTCGACAGCCCACAGCCACAGCGCCGACACTCGAAGTCGCCCTCTTTCGTGACGACCTGACTCTCGAAGCGGACGAACGTCCCGCCGCGTCGCGTCCGGAGTCGCCCGTCCTCGCGTTCGAGGATGCCGCGTTTCTCGGCCTCGTCGAGGACCGTCCGGGTCAGCGTCGGGTTCGTCGTCACCGTCTCGATGCGGTCGACGGCCTCGGCGATGCTCAGCTCGTCGAGTTCTAAATGTGCGAGCAGGTCGAGCGCGAGTTCGACCTTCGCCGCCGAGTCGTCGGGGTCCGCTGTCACGGTCGGCGATATTCCCGCGGCGCGCTTAACGATTGCGCGACGGCGGAGTGTCACGGCTGGTGGCTCGGGTCGACAACGGGGCCGACTCGGAGGCACAAAGCGTTTGCCGCGGCGTGACAGAGTGGAGGTATGAACCGACGGACACGGCTGGCACTGGGTGTCGGTACCCTGCTGGTCGTCGCCGTCGCCGCCCTCCTCACGTCGCCCGCAGCGGTCCTCGAACGGCTGTCATGGCTCGCGGCCAACCCCCTGCTGTTCGCGGCCGTCCTTCTCGGCGTCTCGGTCGTCCGGCCGTTTCTCGCCTGGCCGACGACGCTCTTGGCCGTGGCCGCGGGATACGGCTTCGGGCTGGTCGGTGGGACCGCCTTCGCGCTCCTGTTGATGACCGTCACCGCGCTCCCGCCGTTCCTCCTCGCTCGTCGCGCACGCGGCTCGGGTGCCGGACGGCTGACTGCGGCCTCCGAGGGCTTCGTCCGGCGCACGGGCGACTTCCGGAGCGTCGCCGCGAGCCGCTTCCTCCCGGCACCTTCGGACGTCGTCTCCGTCGCCGCTGGCGTTGCCAACGTCGCTGTCGGTCCGTTCCTCCTCGGAACCGCTGTCGGCGAACTGCCGTGGGCCGTCGCGGGCGTCCTCGTCGGCTCGTCCCTCGACGGCCTCTCGGCCGGTTCGCTGGCGGCCGTCGTCGACACGCGTCTCGTCCTCGCAATCGCGGTGCTCGGGGTGCTCGGTCTCGCTGGCCCGGTCTACCGCCACGTCGTCGCCGACGGGGCTGGCGACGGCGACTCGGCGAGTCAGCGGCTGTAAGTGACTGACACGCTCGGGCAAGGGATTTTAAACGGGACCGTGTCCGTCGAAGTATGTTCCCCGAAGTCGTCGAGACAGAGCGTCTCAGGTTGGAGCGGTTCAGCCGCGAGACGGTCGACACTCTCGACCTCTACGAGTACACCGCGAAGGCGGACAGCATCGAAGAGGAGACGCAGTACGTCACTTGGGACCCGCACACCACGCCGAAGGAGACGTGGGACTTCCTGACGGGGATGGAAGAGGCGTGGGACGACCGGGAGAACGCGACGTACGCGATCTTCCCGAAGGCGGGCGAGGACGGCGCGGGCGAGTTCGCCGGAAACACTGGCTTCGACATCGACTGGGAGAAGCGCAAAGCCACCCTCGGAATCTGGCTCCGCAAGCCCTTCTGGGGGCGTGGCTACTCAGGTGAGCGCGCCGGAGCGCTCTTCCAACTCGCGTTCGACCGGCTGGACCTCGAAGTCGTCGACGTCGGCCACGTTCCGGACAACGACAAGTCGCGGCGAGCAATCGAGAAATATATCGACAGCTACGGTGGCCGTCACGACGGCATCCTCCGCAACTGGCAGTTGACGGCCGACGGCGACCCGGTCGACCTCGAACTCTACTCGGTCTCCCAAACGGAGTGGCGCGAAGTCGTCGGCGACGAGCGCGAGGCGACGTTTCTCGAGGAGAGGGACGATGAGTGACCTCTTTCCGACCTACGTCGAGAGCGAGCGGCTCCGATACGACCCACTGCACGAGTCCATCGACGCGCTCGACCTCTACGACTACCACCGAAGCGGCGAACTGGACGCCGTGCTGCAACCCCTCGGCGAGACGCCGCACGCGACGCCGAAGGAGACGTGGGACGAATTGGACGGGGTACGCGAGCGCTGGGACGAGGGTAAGAAGGCCAGTTACGCCATCACGCGGAAGGAGGACGGCGGCGGAGCGGAGGGCGAGTTCGTCGGCGTCGCCGAACTCTGGATGGAGTGGGATTACTCTCGAACGTCGCTCGGGACGTGGATTCGCAAGCCCTTCTGGGGCCGTGGCTACGCGGGCGAGCGGGCGGGAGCGATGCTCGTCGTCGCCTTCGAGTGTCTCGATCTGGCCCTCGTCGACGTCGGCCACGAACCCGGCAACGAACAGTCGCGACGAGCTATCGAGAAATACGTCCAGCAGTACGGCGGCCAACACGACGCGTCGGTTCGCAACTGGCTCCCGCCAGGTGATTCGGGGGGACCGCGCGACCTCGAACGCTACAGCATCTCGCAGAAACAGTGGCGCGCGAACGTCGGCGACGACGAGTTGGCGAGCGTCGTCGTCGAGCGATAGTCCGGACGACGTTGTAACCCGGACGACGTTACTCGTCGGACGCGCCCGGAACCGCACCGGCGACGACCTCGCCGCCCTTCAGGACGGCCGTCGGATTGTTGAGCAGCGTCAGGTCGTCGGTCACGTCGCCCTCGACGAGGAGCAGGTCGGCGTAGGTTCCCGCTTCGAGGGTCCCCGAGCCGTCCAGGCCGACGACCGCGGCGGCCGTCTCGGTCATCGCGCGGATGGCTTCGGCGGGGGCCATCCCGTAGTTAGCCATGAACTCGACCTCGGAGGCGTTCGCGCCGTGGTAGTTGAACGGCGTCCCGGCGTCGGTGCCTCCGGCGATACGGACCCCTGCGTCGAGTGCTTTCTCGAACGACTGGATGTGCCGCTCGTAGACGTGGCGGGTCTTTCGCGCGCTCTCCTCGGTCGCCATCTCCATGTTGCGGACGATGTAGTACGGCGCGGAGAGCGTCGGGACGAGCGTCACGTCGTGCTCCAAGAACAGTTCGACGGCCTCGTCGTCAAGGAAGGTGCCGTGTTCGACGGTGTCGACTCCGGCTCGAATCGCGGCTTTCGCCCCCTCGGCACCGTGGACGTGGGTCGCCGCGTGGACGCCTTGGCGGTGGGCCTCGTCGACGAGCGCGTCGATTTCGGCGTAGGTCATCGCGACCGCGTCCGGGTCGGTCCCGGGCGTCGTCACCCCGCCGGTCGTCATGAACTTGATGAACTCCGCCCCCCGTTTGGTCTGCTCGCGGACCGCCCGGCGGGCGTCGTTCGGGCCGGTGATCTCCCGGCCGAGATGGTGGCCGTGGCCCCCGGTGATGGTGATCGAGCGGCAGTTGGCGACCGTCCGCGGGCCGGGAATATCCCCCGCCTCGATGGCGTCTCTGACGTGCGGGTCGACGTCGCGGGCACCCATCGCCCGGACGCCGGTGATACCGGCTTCGAGCGTCTTGCGGGCGTTGCGAGCCTCGGCGAGCGCGAGTTCGGCGTCCGTCATGCCGACGACGTCTTCGACACTGCGCTCGCCGGAGAGCGAGTAGTGGATGTGGGCGTCGACGAGTCCCGGCAGAACAGAGTAGCCCGGCAGAGAGACAGCAGGCCCGTCCGCAGCAGCAGTCACGTCGTCGGCGTCGCCGACGGCCGTAATCGTTCCCGACTCCGTGTCGACGGCGACCGCACCCCTGTGTGCCTCGCCGCCGTCGACCAGCGTCACGTCACGGAGAATCATGGTCGCGTTTTCCACCGCGCGGGCTTGAATCTGTCCGAACGCCCCGAGACGTGTCGGCGAGACGGCCAACGCTTATTTCCACCTGCGCCGACCAACATGAAACATGGCACGCACCGGCAACTCACTCGGCAAGCGGCTCGGAACGGGTGCTGTCGGCGGTATCGCATCGTACGTCGCAGGCTATCTCGTCGTCTACCTGCTGACGGCCAGTGACATCCAGAACTCCTTCGTCGGTCGGCTGTTGGACGCCACCACCGAAGGTTCGGCAGCCTGGAAGGTCGTCGGCTGGGTGTTCTACAACGGCCACTTCGTCAACACGAACGTCCCCGGCATCTTCGGCGGTACGTCCTCCGTGAACCTCATCGCCGAGGTCGACGCGTTCTCGGCGATCATCTACGTCGTCCCGCCGGTCATGCTCCTGCTCGCAGGACTCGCGGCGGCGTGGGTCGCCGACGGTGACGGCCCGGTCGAGGGCGCGAAGACCGGCGCGGGCGTCGCGGTCGGCTACGCCGTCCTCGCCGTCGTCGGGACGTTCCTCTTCGCCATCAGCACGGGCGACGCCGCAATCGCCCCGGACACGGTGACCGGCATCCTCCTCGCCGGACTCGTCTATCCGCTCGTCTTCGGCGCGGTCGGTGGCGCGCTCTCGGGCGTCGTCGGCGACAGCGAGAGCGGGGCAGTCACTGCGTAGAAAACTAACTCAGAGGTCGCGGGCGACTAGCTCGCCCCAGTGTTCGAAGCCGTAGCGGTCGTAGAACGCCTGCGCCCGGTCGTTTTCTCTATCCACGTCGAGTACCAGCCGGTCCAGCGGTAGCTCCATGTCGCGAGCGAGTGCCAATGCCGACTCCATCAGGTCGTCGGCGACGCCGGTCCCGCGGTAGTCGGGCGCGACGTAGACCTCGTTAAGCACGGCTGCATCCCAGATGAACGCCATCGAGGCGGGCAGCACGAAGACGTAGCCGACGAGTTGGCCTTCCTCCCCACCGTCGTCCACCGCGACGGTGACACACCGCTCGTCGTCGGCGACACAGTCGTCGACCCACGCGAGCCACTTCGACCGATACTCGTCGGTCAGCTTCGCCTCGTATTTCGCCTGCTTCTCCTCGCCCCCGGTGCCCGCCCCAAGTCCGAGTTCGAAGCCGCGCTTCAGTTGCCAGAGATCCTCGGCATCGGCGGTGGTGTACGGTCGAACGTCCATGCTCGCTGTTCGACGACAGCCAGTTTCAGTGGTTCGACTCCGACGACCAAAAGAGCCAATACCGAGCCGTGAGCCGAGTCGGCCGTGTCCCTCCGACCCGCCCTCTCGGCCCTCCTCGACCTCGTCCTCGCCACCTTCGGCTACTTCATCGTCCTGTTCGGTCCGGCCGCGGTGGTCGCGTCAGTCACGATGCCACCCGCCCCGTCTGCGCAACGGCCCGTCCTCGCCGTCGTCGGCGTCGCCGCACTCGCGGCCGCCGTGTGGCACGTCCGCGCCGGGAAGTCGCTCGCGCCGCTCGGCGAGTTCTTCTTCACGGTGATGGCACTGCAGGTGCTCTCGATGGTTCCCTTGATTCCGGCCTTTTACCTGTTGCGCTGGCAAGGCGTGTCGGTCGAGCTTCCGACAGAGCTCGGTGCTCTGTACGTCCTCGCGGTCTACGGCGTCACGTACGTCCACGTCTACCGTGACGGCTGGGAGCGACTCAAGACGCGCGTCGCCGGGTCGTAGTCGGATCGCTCGCTCAACTACGGTAGAACTCCCAGAGCCGACTTCCCATCACGACCCCGCCCAGTGTGATGAGCATCAGCTGCCAGCCTGCCATTGCCAAGGGGAAGACGCGCTCGACGGGACCCTGCTCCGCGCCGTGCTGGGGGTCGACGCCGGTCGAGTAGTGGAGCGTCTCGGTCGTCGGCCGTGGCTCGGCCGGCGCGAGGTCGACGAACGTCTGGACGAAGCCCCGCTGGTTCGAGAGCAGTGCCCGCCCGTTGACGGTGTAGAAGCTGTCGTGCAACGGGTAGAAGGCGTTGACGCCGTTGGTGAAGAGGTCCGGAAAGATGCCGCCGAAGGTCAGCCCCGCGACCGCGACCCACGCGACGCGCACCCCGTGGTCGCCCCAGCGACGGCGGAGGAACGAGGCGTCGCCACGGAGGCGGCTGTCGTAGCCGACGAGCGCGACGAGCAGGAGCGGCAAGAGGAGCGTGTGAAAGAGCGAGCGGTGCGCACCCCCGAGATAGAGCCCGACGAACGCATCCGAGTCGATGAACGCGGCGGCGAAGAGAACGACGGCGAGTGCCCGTGGGGTGAACTCCTCGCGCAGGAGGGCGACCCCGACCAGCCCGGCGACGGCGACGTGGACGAGGGTGGACGGCATATCTCGCCCTTCGTCCCCGTGGATTTGAACCCTTCCCTCGTTTGGACCATCCGCTCGGACAGTCGAGAACCCGAGACAGTTCGGCGTCTGTCGAACCCCGTTTTCGATGCGCTTTTGCACCGCTGGCGACAGGACTGTGACATGGACCACCACGTCGACACGACGGGAGGGGTACGCGCGTGACCGCGACGCCGCGCGAGGACCTCGCCCAGCGCGTCGCTGGCGAGATTACCCTCAGCGACGACCCCGGCGCGACCCTGCGGAAGTGGCGAACCGATTTCGACGTCTCACAGACCGAGTTGGCGGGACAGTTGGACGTCTCCTCCTCAGTGGTCTCGGACTACGAGAGCGGCCGCCGCGAGAGTCCCGGTATCGGCGTCGTCAGCCGTATCGTCGACGCACTGCTCGACATCGACGAATCCCGTGGCGGCGGCCGCATCCGCCAGTACGCGCGCGTCCTCTCGGCCGGCTTCGAGAGCGACATCGTCCACGACCTCCGGGAGTATCCGACGAGCGTCCCGATGGACCGCCTCTACGACGCGATGGACGCGACAGAACTCGTCGAAGGCGACAACGACTACGTCAGCGGCCACACCGTCATCAACAGCATCCAGGCCATCACGCGCCTGTCGAGCGACGAGTTCTACCGCCTCTACGGCCAGAGCACGAACCGCGCGCTCGTCTTCACCGGCGTCACGCGCGGGGAGTCGCCACTCGTCGCGATGCGCGTCGTCAACCCGACGCCGAACGCGGTCGTCCTGCACGGCGTCACGGAAGACGACCTCTGGGAACACGCGCCGGCACTTGCGACCATCGACGGCTTCTCGCTCGCGGTCTCGACACGCGACCTCGACGATATGCTCGACGACCTGCGGGAACTCCCCTGACAGAATAGTCGCCGCGACCTGTGGGTCGTCGTCTACGCCTCCGACCCAGCACTGCACTTCTCTACGCCGTCTGCGCGACCGTCGTCTTCACCTTCCGATAGCCCTCGTAGACCCCGGCGAGCAGCCCGCCGACGACCGACCCGACCGCGATGACGAGTGCGGAAACGATGGCGAAGCCGACGACGAGGTCCACGAGCGACGTGTTGACCGACCCGGTACCAAGCGGGCTGACCCCGAGCACGACGGCGACTGTGAGGAGCAGGGCTTCGACCGCGAGGACGCGAGCGACGACCGGGTGGCCCCGTGCGGCGCGTCTGAGCGCGTCCCGTCCCGTCTCGAGTAGCCCGTCTTCAGCGGTCTCGGTCACTGTCGTGTCTCGTCCCGTCGAGTAACTCATTGTCACCCGTCCGTTTCGCTGTCAGTCACTAAAGCGGACAGCAGGACTGCACGCCTCGAAGCGTCGCCGACAGCCATCCGGGTGGATGCTGTGCGCTCGGCACGGACGCGTGCCGTTCGAATCCCGAGGTCGGCTTCACGGACTGAAGTCGCCGCGAACGCGGTCGAGTGGCCAGCTCTCACCGGTGTCTTCATTGAGTGAAGCGTGGCCGTCGCCGACGTGCTGGCCGGACTGCCTTTAGGGGTCGCGTGCGTCGGAGGGCGTGTGACCACCGAGTGGGAGGCCGGGACGCTGTTCGAACTTCTCGGCGACGAACTGGCGCGGAAGATACTCGCGTTGACCAGCGTCGAGCGGCTGTCGGCCGACGCCATCAGCGACCGCTGTGACTCCTCGCAGCCGACCGTCTACCGACGGCTCGACGAACTGCAGGACTACGACCTGCTCGAAGAGTACACCGAGTACGACGCCGACGGCAACCACTACCAGACCTACGGCTGTCGACTCGACGAGGTCGCCGTCGGTATCGAGGAGGGGACGTTCACCGTCGACGTCCGGCTCAGACGGGAGCTCGTCGACGACGAGACACTGGACGCGGTCGGCGACGCGGCTCCCACCGGGAAGTCGGTCGAGAAAAACAGTCCGTCGGCGGCAGGTGGCGACGGAGACGCCGGTGGGCGGTGACTGTCCCGGCTGTACGGACCCCCCGATTCGAGCTTAGTACGTCAGGTCGAGGTTGCCGGTCGTCCGCATGTCGTGGTACGCGTAGGCGACCAGGAAGCCCGCGAGCACGGTGAAGAACGGGACGTAGCCGTTGGGCATGTTCTGATTGTAGACGAACGCGTGGCCAGCCAAGGCGAGAGCGGCAACGGAACCGAGCAACAGCTTCCACTCGCCCAGCACGTCTCTGGCAACCGTCGCCATGCTGGCACTGCGGATGCCGTCGAACTCCGAGTCGTTGTCGATATCGGTACTCTCGTCGTCGACCTCGGCGGGAGCGGTATCCAGCGGCATGGTGATTCCACCTACCTCACCGTTGCGCCCGAAGACTGGTAAAAAACCGTGAGAGTTTGCAGCGAGTGAAGTCGGCGAGACGTCGCGGGAAGCGGGCGTCGTCGCGGTACGTGATCGAACCTCGCCGCGTCCAACGTCGCTCGCGCGCGACGAGTCGGAGGAGTGCGGCTTCTCGTTATTGCGCGATTTCTCGGTTATTCGATGTACTCGTAGTTGCGCTCGCCCATGCGGCCCCACCCCGAGAAGACGAACTCGTTTTCGGGGGCGGTGAACTCCTCGACGTCGGTCTCCTTCTCGTGGTCGTGGACGTCGTGGACGAGTTCGTACTCGTCGAAGCCCAGGTCGTAGCGTGCGGCGAGCTGCTCGTCGATGTTGAGCTGTTCGAGCTCCTCTTCCCAGCCCTCGACGACGGTCTCGGCGTGGATCTCCGCCTGCGCGCCGGAGCCGTAGGAGCCGACGAGCAGTCGGTCGCCCGCGAGGTCGCGGTCGGACTCCAGGGCGTTCTTCAGCGCGGCGGTGCGGGCGATGTGGACCGAGCCGGTGTACCAGTTGCCGACCTGTCGCGAGAGCGACAGCGTCGGGTCGATGGTCCGACCGTACCAGTCGCGGTACTTTTCGGTTCCTTTGAGCTCGTCCATGTAGGCGCGGACGGCCTCCTCGTAGTCCTCCCAGCTCTCGAACTCCGCTTCGCGGGGCTGACGGCCGATCTCCTCGGCGAGTTCGTCCTCGACTTCGGTGTCACGGATCATGTGCCGGTAGCCGAGCAGGCCCGCCTTGCGGACCATGCCGGGGAACGGGGTGTGGAACGGGATGTACGCGAAGTCGTCGGGATGGGTCTTGCCCGCGACGCTCTCGAAGTCTTCGAGCGCCTCGCGCATCCGAGCCAGATAGACCTGCATCGAGCGCTTGCCGTCGACCGACGGGAACTGCTGGTTCGGCTTCAGAAAGTCCGTCTCGTCGGCACTGCCGTAGCCCTGTTCGGTCGAGAGTTCGACGACCGAGGGGTCCTCGGAGATGAGCATCGCGACGGCACCGGCACCCTGCGTCGCCTCGCCCGGGTCACCGCGCTCGTAGAGTGCCGTGTCGGTGGCGATGACGAGTGCCGAGCGGCCACGGTGTCGGCCCGCCTTGATCCAGTTGTAGGCGTCGTCGATGGACTGCGTCCCGGCGACGCAGGCGAACTTCCGCTCGCCCTTGTTGGCGTGGTGGAAGTTGTCCTCGAATACCTGTTCGAGACAGCCCGCGATGTACGTCGAGACGGGCTTGGAGTTGTCGAAGGAGGACTCCGTCGCGACGTCGATGCGGCCGATGTCCTGCGGGGACAGCCCCTTGCGGTCCATCAGTCGCTTGGCGGCGTTGGCACCCATCGTGACGATGTCCTCGTAGACGTCGGGGAACGACGAGTTCTCCAGGCCGAGACCCTTTCGGTACTTGTCGGGGTCCTCTCCCTTCTTCTCGGCGAAGGTGTTCGGCAGGTCCAGTTTGAGCTTCCCGGTCCAGATCTCGATGGCGTCGATGCCGACGGCAGTCATGGCTATCTGTTATAATCACGCGCTATTTGGGTTTGTCGATGGGATGTTCGTCAGCTGTCGAACTCTCGGGGCTACGACGAGTCGGGCGACGTCACGGTGTCGTAGACGACGGAGTTCGTGGGATCGTGGACGAGGAGGATGCGGACCTCGGTATCGGGGTCGAAATCGCTGCCCGACGCGTCGTCGCGGGCGGCCGAGACGTCGACCGACCACGTCTCACCGGGGCCGAAACTGTCGGGGGTCGACCCCGACAACGAGCCTTCTGACCAATCGATTCCTGTGTCAGCCCCGTTTGCGCGGACGACCACCCGCAGGTTGGCGGTGTCGACGATGTCGCCGCCGTCGTGCGTCAGCCGGATTTCTTCGGCGGTGACGTGGCTGTCGACGTTCGTCGTGGGGCCGGGGTTCTGGTCGATGCTCCCGAGGTAGTAGACACCGAACGTGGAGATCGCGAGCGTGACGACGCCGACGAGGAGGATGACGCCGATGGTTTCGGATTGGGCGCGGGAGTTCACGGTTACGAGGCTACGAGCCGCTGATAGTAGACGTACAGATTCTTGTTGTCATTCGACTTAGTGTAGACGACGTACAACTGCCCGTTGTTCTGCACAGAGTTCGTCGCTTGCGTGTTGAGCGAAATCGACGTGGTTGCCGTCGAACCCGTGGGAGTGAGCGACTGGCTCTGAAGCACCGTGCCAGACGAATCCACGATTTGGAGTGTCGCCGCCTTGGCTCCATTCTCATAACCGTGTCTCACTTCAAGCTCGTAGGTCGTGGCACTCGTGTCGACACCGTTCGTCGCGACACCGATGCTCATTTCTTTGTTCTGACTGCCACCAGGCTGAAGTTGCGCATACTGATTGTTGTCGGTCTGCATCTGGCTGAACGCACTCATGATTCCCTGTGGATTGTTCGGTGGAATTGCTGCATCGCCTCCGTTTTGGTCATCGAACTGATCGGGGTACAACGTCTGTGGGCTGTTGCTTCCGCCAGTATCACGAACCGTCACCTGGACGGTGTCACTACTGGTTGCACCGTCGTTGTCCTCCACAGTGAGTTCGACAGTCACCGGTGTGTCGCTGCCGACGTTCGCACTCGACGCATCGAACACCGGAGTCGCCGTGTTCGCATCTCTGAGCGAGACGGAAGCACCGTTGTCGTCCGTGATTGTCCAACTGTAACTGCTGATACTGCCGTCAGGGTCCGAACTCCCGGTCCCGTCGAGTTCAACGGTTTGTCCCTCGTCAACGCCCGTGTTCGGGCCAGCATTCGCCGTCGGTCCCGTGTTACCTCCGCCGCCACCGCCGCCACCCGCTGTCACCTCGATGAGGCGACTGTACGTGTCGAACTCTCCACCGCTGTCTTCCACAGTCAGATTGACCGCATAGGTACCAGCACTGCTGTAGGTATGGCTCGGCTGTGCGCCGGTAGCAGTGGTGCCGTCACCGAACTCCCACGAGTACGAGCGGCTGTCCGTGTCGTCGTCGGTAGTACTCGTCGCGTCGAAGCTGATAGTCTCACTCGATGCCGGTGACGACGGACTGTAACTGAAGTCCGCGTTGATCGGTTCGTCAGTGTCCGTCGGTGCGACGAAGTACGTCGCTGCATCATCATTGTCGTACAGGACGGTGAAGACGAAGAAGTCGCCCTCTTGGACGTCGTACTCGCCGTTGCGGTTTTGGTCGGTGAAGAACCGAAGCGAGAGCGAGTTTTCGTTGTCTCCTTCGACGATTTCGAAGACGTCCTTGAACGCACCTCTAATGTTCAGTGTAGCTTCGCCGTTGTTGAACTCTGCAGTCGTCGGCGGACTGGTTCCGGCTTGTCCCTGGCTGTCCTCGTAGTAGAAGTTGAGTCGAACCTCGTCGATGATGCGGCGCTCGTCGCCCGTGTTCTCCAACGTGACTAAGACTTGGTTCGTATCGGCGATAACAGCTCCTTTCTGTGTGACTGAACCGGGGTCTCCGGGGTTGATGTTGCTGCCACCGTTGCCCCCGCTTCCAGAGTCGTTCGAGTCCTCGACACGTAGAGAGACAGTCACCTTCTCCTCGTCAATCGAGCCGAACCCGACTTCTACTTCCGCTGTTTGCTCGCCGTCGACGTCGTCCGGGGCCGTGTATTCGACGACGACCTGTCCATCGCTGTTCGTCTCGCTAGCACCGGCGAAAGCGACACTGTCGTTACCAGCCTGTGCACTGTTGGTGATCGTCGGTGAGTTCAGTTCGACGCCGCTGAGAGGGTTGTTGAACTGGTCGCGGACTTCGACGACGAACTGTCGGGTCGTCCCCTCTGGAACGACTTGTTCATCGCCACTGACCGTGGTCGCGTAGGCTGGCTCCGGTTCGTCGACGCCGGTCCCGACACCGACCTTCGCGAGGTTGAGGTTGTACTGGTATCCCGGCTCGAAGACGATTTCAACTGCGTTCCCCCCCGTCGGATTCACTTCAGCGACGTACTTGTCCGGGTCGTCGGGCGTGCTCGGGTCGTCGTACTCGTCTGCAAGAAGCGTGTTCTGCCAAACACTCGCATCGAGTGACGTCGGGACGAGGACCGTCACGGGGTCACCGTCGCCTTCGACTGTCACTGTCCGCTGAGAGACGCTTTTCGGCCGAACGTCGACGGCGACAGCACCCAACTGCGACCGTGAGAGTTCACCGTCGATGGCGACGAGGCTGATGGTCCGTCCGTCGACGACTGACTGCTGAGACTGAGCGATGGTCGTCCCGCCGTCGAACTCGTTATAGAGGACGCTCCCTTCGTAGACCGTTGTCGGTGCGTTCTGGTAGACGTTGTAGCTCGGGCTGTATCTGACCGACGTGGTGGTAAACCCCTGTGAAGCACCGTCCCAGTAATCAGACGTCTCGTCGTCGAGTGCCCGGGCGTTCTGTATCTCGACGTCACTGTTGGTGCCGGTCTGCAACGTCCCCGTCGGCGGCGGCGGATTGATGAACAGCGCGCGCTCGGGATACTGAGTCCCGAGGCGGACTGCGACCGACTGCGTCAACCCCACGCCACCCGCGCGAGTGACTGCCGAGCGGAACGACTGCATATCCTCTTGGACGACCTGGTTGTGCTGGAACTCTACCTGTTCGTTCTCGTTGGGAACGACCGTCGTCTGGAAGATAGAAAGCGAAATGACCAGAATACCGAGTAGCAACACCGCCCCGACCTGCACGGTGACGGCACGGTCGTCTCCACGTAATCGCATTGACTCCTACAAGAGAGAGTACACTAAAAAGACTTGCTTGCCCGGCAGACAGTCCACGCGTCGAGGCTATTCGTCTTCTTCGACGACTTCGGGGTCGCTGAGCGCGCTCTGCAGCGAGTCGAGACCGTTGACCCACTCCGAGACGAGCCCGTACTCGATTTCCTCGACGAGAGCCATGTCGAGTTCCTCGCCGTCGATGATGCGCGTCCCGGCCTGCACGAGATAGCCGAGCGCGGCGTCGATGTCTTCTGCGGCCTCGGCGTCGGCGGCGGCGTGGACGTATTCGTCGACGCTGGCCTCCTCAGCGGGGCCGGCAGCGATGTACTCCTCGGCAGCGTAGAAGACGCAGACGAGACTCGTCTGGACGCCGTCGATGAGCATCCGTTTCTCCTCGTCCTCGAACTCGACTTCGGTGAGCACGATGTCGCGGACACCGGCGAGTTCCTCGACGGCGGCCTCCTGGTCGAGTTCGCCCTCGTCGTAGGCCGAGACGATCTTCGCCACGGCGATGGCGGCGTCGTCCTGCAGGTTGAGCAGGAGGCGTGCGGAGTCCTCGTTTTCTGGGTCGAGGTCCTCTTCCTCGACGCGGCTGAGCCAGTTCTGCCAGCGGTCGTTCGTGTAGAACGTCTCCTCAGGTTCGCTCATACCACCACCGACAGGAGCGGAACTCAAATGCCTTTCCTATCGGGTGAAGACCGGCCAGTTTATCTGTCGAGCGCGGCCCGCTTATCCGTCGAGCGTGGCCTGTGTGTCGATTCCATAGACCTGTGCCGGGGTTTCGACGTGGGCGACGGCGACGGCGTCGTCGTGGCCGTTCTCCTGGAGCCACTGGACACGACGGGGGACGGTCTTCGGACCCAGCACCGCACCCGGCCGGTCAGCGTCGTCGACGAAATCCGTCTCCATCAAGAACGGTGCGTCCTCTTCGAGTGCCACTTCGAGATACTCCTTCTCGCTCATCACGCTCGGCGTCCCCCCAACCAACCGACCCGTCGCGTAGTGCTTGACGACGCGCTCGCGCGGCACGTCGCGCGCGGCGGCCCACTGGGCGACGTCCGAGAGGTCCTGAGTCGTCTCGGTGTGCAGTTGGAGCGCGCAGTCACACTCCGCGGCCAAGTCGAGTCCGTGACGGAGCACGTCGTTCGAGGCCTCCCAGACGGCATCGGAGACGTCGTAGTGGGGTCGCCCGGATTTGAGCGCGAGCGCGTCGCCGTCGGCGACGTACTCCGCGGCCACGGAGAGACCGTCCTGCATCAGGTCGCGCGCCTCGTGCGGTTCGAAGCCTCGCTCGTCGGTGAGGCGGGTGACGAGACCGGGGTGGACTCCGAGGACGGGCCACGCACGCCCGCGGAGCACCTCACTCGCCTCTTCGACGAGTGCGATGGTCTCCTCGAACACGGCCCGAAAGTCCTCGCCCGTCTCGGCCTCGACGCCGAGATGCCACGAGGGTTTGTTGACGACGAGGAGATGCGTGCCGCCGAGGCGGTGGAAGTCTTTCACCGCCTCGATGCCCTGGTTCTCGCGGTCGAGATGGAGATGGTTGTCCAGTACGGGAGTCCCGAGGTCGTTCATACCCGCGCTTCGAGCGCGCCGACAAAAGAGTGGCCGGAATCTGCGCGCGAACGTTGAAATACGACGACGGGGCCAGACATCCCGTGACCTGACCGTCGCCACGGGGTGTCTCGCGGTCGTACGACACACCGCTCCGTGTGCTCTCTCGCCGGTGTCGTCTGTTCGTCTCTCTGCTACCAGTCGATGACTTCCTTGTCGCGCCAGAACTTGCCGCTGGGGCTGCCCGGCTTGAACCGACAGAGCCACGTCGGCGTCTCTGCGCCCTTCTCGACCGGGCGGTCCGCCTCCTCGCCACCCATGTCGGTCCGGACCCAGCCCGGACAGACCGAGTTGGCGATGAGCCCCTCGTCGGCGTATTCGCCGTGGAGGTACGCCGTTAGCCCGTTGATGCCCGTCTTCGAGATACGGTAGGACGGCGAGCCGCCGCTTTGGCCCTCTTCGAGCGCGCCCATGCCCGAGGAGAGGTTGACGATACGGCCACCCTCGTGCTGGAGGAGGTACGGCAGCGCGTACTTCGCGGTGAGCATTGGCCCGCGGACGTTCGTCATCATCGTGCGGTCGATGGTCGAGATCGGCTCGTCGACGAGGTCGTCGTCGAACTCGCCGATACCCGCGTTGTTGACCAGGATGTCGATACCGTTGGCCTCGTCGCCGATGTTCTCGACGGTGTCCTGGACTTCGCCCTGCTGGGTTACGTCGAGCAGTACCTTCTCCTGACGGTCGCCGACTTCGTGGTTCATACTCCGGACACCGGCGTAGACGATGACGCCGAGGTCGGTGAGGTTCTCGGCGATCTGCTTGCCGATGCCGCGGTTCGCGCCCGTCACGAGCGCGACCTGCCCGTCGAGGCGGTCGTAAAGCTCCGGTTCCATGGTCTCCCGTTGCCTGTCCCGCCGGAAATCAGTTTTCAAGCCGTCTCATGCCGTGTGAGCAACTGACAGACCGTCGTCGCGCTTTTGTCCTCGCCGAGATCAGGTCCGCCAATGGCCGCGATCTTCGTCGACGTGGACGGTACACTCGTCCAGTTCGACCGCTCGTTCGCTGAGATCTTCGCCGACGCATGCGACCGCGTCGGACTCGCCGTCGGCGACGAACACCAGCGGTACTACACCGAACGGTTCTTCGGGCACTTCGGCGCGTTCGCGGACGATCCGTATCTCAGTGCGTCCCGTGACCTGTGTGAGGCGTACGAACTCGACGTGACTCCACAGACGTTCCATGACGCACGACTCGCCGCGGAGTACGACGCGACGGTCGTCGCCGACGGCGTTCGCGAAGCACTCGGCGTGCTCTCTGACGACCACCGACTCGGCGTCCTCTCGAACGGCGTCGGCGACGTCCAACGCGAGAAACTCCGTCGGCACGACCTGCTCGAGTGCTTTGAGACGGTCGTCGTCTCCCACGACGTCGGTGCGATGAAACCCGACGCTCGCATCTTCGCCGAAGCTGAAGACAGACTGCCTGCCGACCGTCACGTCTACGTCGGCGATAGTGCCGACCACGACGTCGGCGGCGCGGTCGACGCTGGGTGGAACGCTGCTGTGCACGTCGTCGCCGACGAGGCCGACTGCTCGGATTGTCACGCCAGGGCCCACGTCACGCCCGACGAGTTCGACCGGCTCGCTACGCTCGTTTGAGTCGCGGAGACGTTTTAGTCGCTCACTTACCGTCGACGACGTCCAGTGGCTCGAACTCCTCGCCCGTCCAGTGCCATGCGCGAATCGTGTCCTGGCTCGGCGAGACGATACAGTAGACGTAGCCGACCCACGTCGCCTGTGCTCGGTCCGTCGCGCTCGGCTGTGCGGGACTCTCGGGATGGGAGTGATAGAAGCCGACGACGTCGAGTCCACGTGCTTCGACGTCTTCGATAGTGGCCAGCGTCTCCGCGGGGCCGAGTTCGTAAGCCGTCCGTGGATTCTCGGCGACGTTCGCGATCCGGTGGTGTTCGGTCACGTGTTCGATGTCGTCGCCACGGTTGCCGGCGAGGACGCCACAGACCTCTCTCGGACCGTCGGCAACGCCCGAACGGGCGTGAGAGAAGAGTGCCGAGCGAACGGCGGGAGAGAGAACGAGCTTACTCGAAGTCACGGCGCATGGCGATCTCGAACCACGGGCAGAGACGCAGTTGGCGGTACCACCTGGGGTGGTCGTGGAGATGTTCGTAGTCCACCCAGAGCAGACCGGCGATCTCGTCCTCGTCGGGGTCGAGCGTGGTGTCGTCGAGCGTGACCTTCAGCACGGCACAGACCTCCCACTCGACGCCGTCGTTCATGTAGTAGCGTTTGTACTCGAAGCGGTCGGTCAGTTCGACGTCGTCGTACTGGTCGGGCGTGATGCCGAGCTCCTCTTCGAG
Organism: Halogranum gelatinilyticum; assembly: GCF_900103715.1. Classification (NCBI taxonomy): domain Archaea; kingdom Methanobacteriati; phylum Methanobacteriota; class Halobacteria; order Halobacteriales; family Haloferacaceae; genus Halogranum; species Halogranum gelatinilyticum. The sequence continues at coordinate 456,043 of NZ_FNHL01000002.1, forward strand.
CCGCTGGCGGGTCGCTTCTTCCTGACTCTGTCCCTCGACGGGGTGGGAGGCGACGGTTCCGTCCCAGCAGGTGTCCCAGAGACGCTTGCTCGGAGCGCGCTGGCCGAGGAGGATTCGGCCCTCGTCGTCGAAGACGAGACACGTGAACGCGCGGTGGCGGATACCGTCACCGGTGTGGGCGTCGAGACGGTTGACCAGCCCTTCCTCGTTGTCGTCGGGGTCGACGGCGATGACGTCCTGTCGGGCGTTCTTGTGAAGCTCGGTCTCCGCGGCGGCCTCCTCCGAGTCGGCCGTCGAAGCGTCGTTCGTACTCATGGGAGATTCATCGGTGAGGGGGGTGAAGGACTCTTCGATGCGGGTTCGGTCGGGACGCCGGCCGCTTACCGGTCCGCGCGAGTCTCTTCGGGTGTGGGCTGGTAGCTCTCGCCGACCGCAAACCGCATCGCGCCCTGCCGCGCATCGGCTTCGAGATGGCGACGCTCGACCATCTCTCCGTCGAGGCTGAACTGCCGCGGTTTCGACGCGTCCACGACGAGATGGGGGACCTTCACTCGCGTGAGATGTGACGCGCCACGTCGGAGGAGCTTGTCCGCGGCCCCCTTCGAGAGGTAGTCGATGGCCGGGACGTCCTCGATGATGACGACGTTCAGCAGGCCGTCCTCCATGTTCGCCTGCCGACGCGCCTCGCCGGGAAACCGTCGGCCGTTGCCGACGAGCAGCATCACTGCCTCGCCCTGCCAGACGGGGTCGCGGTTCTCCCCGGCGCGCACGTCGAGTTGGAGTCCCTCGAACCCGCGGCTGTGTTGCATCGTCGAGAGGACGTAGGCGACGACGCCGAGGCGTTTCTTCAGGTCCGGCCTGGTCCGGGTGCTCGCCTCGGCGGTCAGCCCGCAGACGCAGGAGTTGAGAAAGGGGCGGGGTCGCTCGTCGACGTCCGTCCGGCCGCTCGACGTCCGCACCATTCCCATGTCGAGCCGTCGCTCCCGGCCGGAGTCGAGTACTTTGAAGGCGTGCTCGACGCTGCGGATGCCGACGTTGTCGGCGAAGTCGTTGCCGGTCCCGGCGGGGACCACGCCGAGCGTCGTCCGGCCGAGTCCGTCGGCCTCGTCGACGCCGCGGACGACCTCGTTGAGGGTGCCGTCGCCGCCGCAGGCGACGACGGCCGCTGCTCCCTCCTCGGCCGCTTCGCGGGCGAGTGTCAACGTCTCGCCGGGGGCGGTGCTGTTGCGGACGTCGAAGCCCCGTTTCTCGGCGAGTTCCTTCGCGCGGAGGCTGCGTTTTCGGTCGCCGCTGTGGGGATTGCGGACGAGGACACGAGTCATTGCGCAGTGGACTGAGGGGAAGAACAAAGTCCTACCGCCGAGTGGGTGGGTCGTGTACGCCGTCGACCTCCACAGCCACAGTCGCTTCTTCCACGCCTGGCCGGGCCGAACGACACGCTACGACCCGTTCGGGCTGACGCTCAACACGTTCGCGGCCCGTCTCCGTGGTCTCGACGCGCTCGCCGTGACGAACCACGACTACAGCTACTCCGCGGAGGTCGGCTTCCCCACCATCCCCGGCATCGAGGTCTCGACGGCCGACGGCCACGTCGTCGTTGTCGGTCCCGACCCGCCGACGCGGACGACACCCGGCGAACTGTCCGCCGCCGAGACAGTCGACCGCGCTCACGACCGCGGCTGTGCGGCCATCCTCGCTCACCCCTACCGCAACAGCAACGCCCGCGACTCGGGCGCGGACTTCGACGCGGTCGAGATCAACGGCAAGAACCCCGAACACATCGCCCAGACCAAAGACCTCGCCAAGCGGCTCGGCCTGCCACTCGTCGGCGGCAGCGACGCGCACTACCTCGTCGAGGTGGGGCGCGCCTACACCCGTCTCGACATCGACGAACTGACGCCGACGGCCGTCGCCGACGCTATCCGAGACGGCCGGGTGGCGGCGATGACACACTTCGGCACGCTGGACAAGGTCATCGACCGCGCCTACACAAAGATTCACACCGAGAAGGACTGGCTGGAGACCGAGGAGTCCGACGAGACGGCCGGTGACCGTCGTTGAGAGCGGCGTCAGCGCAACCGGCCGCCCGTGTTCGTCGCTCACGTGCCGACAGAGTCCCCGCGACGTGCAAAAACAAACGAACTTTCATTAGGACAAATATGATTTATACAGGGAGACTGTCTTCTCGACACGATGGTCACAGCGCACGCGGACGTGACACTCCTCGAATCGTACACCGAGATGACGCAGATACTGATGCCGAACGACACGAACAACATGGGCCGGGCACTCGGTGGGTCGATTCTCCACTGGATGGATATCTGTGGAGCGGTCACCGGCCGGAGATTCGCCCACAACCAGGTCGTGACGGCGTCGATGGACCACGTCGACTTCACTGGTGCAATCGACCTCGGCGACATCGTCCGTATCGAGGGATACGTCTTCGACACTGGAGAGACGAGCCTCGATATCAGAGTCGACGTCGTCACGGAGGTCCCCGAGACGGGGGCGCGCCGCGACACAGCGAGTTCGTTCTTCACGTTCGTCGCCATCGACGAAGACGAGCAGCCGACGGCGGTTCCGAACCTCGCCTGCCCGACGTCCGAGGAACGGTCGCTCCGACAGTACGCGCTCGACGAGCGGGCGTCGCGTCGGCGGGAACTGGTCGAGAAAGTCCAGGTCGCAGACGACTGAGCCGTGTTCAGCCGAGCCGTTCGTCCAGAATCAGCCGCGTCTTCGTCCGTTTGACTTCCTCCAACTCGCGGGCCTGCGTGATGAGTTCGTTGACGCCGCGGGTGTCCGCGCAGTCGACGACGAGCACGATGTCCTCCTCGCCGCTGACCTGCCACGCGAAGTCGACCTCTTCCCACTCGGCCATCTCGTCGCAGACGCCGGTCGTGTCGACGTCGACCGCGACGGAGACCTCGATCATCGCCTTGACGTTCCCGGTCCGGGTGGCGACGGTGAACCGTTCGATGACGCCGTCGTCGGTGAGCCGTTCGACACGGTTACGCACCGTGCCCTCGGAGGTGCCGACACGCTCTGCGATCTCCGTGTACGGCGTTCTGGCATCCCGTCGGAGGATGTTCAGGATGCGTCGGTCGAGGTCGTCCATACACGGACGTAACAGCCACCGGTGATAGGGATTACGAAATTCGTAACTCAGCTACGAAAGCAACACTTATGAGTGCGGTTCGATATGTATCTCGTAATGTCGGACGCCTACATCGCACTGGAAGACGGCCGCGTCGTCGAGGCGCGTGGCCGTGTTCCGGGGCGTACACGTGGCGAACTGGTTTTCACAACAGCCTACACGGGCTACGAAGAGAGTCTGACCGACCCTTCCTACGAGGAGCAGGTCCTGACCTTCTCGTACCCGCTCATCGGGAACTACGGCGTCCGAGACGAGCGATTCGAGTCCGACCGTATCCACCCGCGTGCGGCCGTCGCCCGCGAGTTCACCGAAGAGGTCGTCGAATGGCTCGCCAGCGAGGACGTTCCCGCCATCGACCACATCGACACGCGCGACCTCGTGACCTCCATCCGCGAGGAGGGCGCGATGAAGTGCGGTATCGCCGTCGGCGACGGCGTCACGCCCGAGGACGCTCGCGAGGAACTCGCGCAGTGTAAGGGCATGAGCGAACACGTCGATATCGGCAAGCAGGTCTCGGTCGACGAACCCGAGTTCTACGAGGGGAGCGGCGTCGCCGACGTCGCACTCATCGACTGCGGGGCGAAAGGCTCGATCACGTCCTCGCTCGTCGAGCGCGGCGCGGACGTTCACGTCCTGCCCTACGACACGACGGTCTCGGAGGTCGCGGAACTCGACCCGGACATCCTGTTCATCTCGAACGGGCCGGGCGACCCGGCCAACTTCGAGCAGGCCGCGACGCTCGTCGAGGAGTTCGTCGGCGAGATTCCCATCGCGGGCATCTGTCTCGGCCAGCAGGTCGTCGCCCGCGCACTCGGCGGCACCACCGAGAAGATGGCCTTCGGCCACCGCGGCGTCAACCAGCCGGTCCAGGACCTCCAGACGGGCAAGGTCGTCATGACCACCCAGAACCACGGCTACACGGTCGAGGAACCCGGCGACCAGCTGACCGTCACCCAGCGCAACGTCAACGACGACACCGCCGAAGGGCTGGCCAACGAGGAACTGGACGTCATCACGCGGCAGTACCACCCCGAGGCCAACCCCGGCCCGCACGACACCCTCGGTTTCTTCGACGACGTACTCGCGATGGTCGGCTACGAGGGCGACACGACCCACACCGCCGTCGCAGACGACTGAGCGGACGAACGACTGACCACCACCGCCGACTGACCCTCGGCACACCAACCCGGCGCGGCACCACACCACTGTCCTCCACACGTTTTCACCGCCGAGCAGCTGCTCTGTGCTACAGCCGCTCGACGTCTGCCGTTCGCTCGCTCTCGACGTTGCCCGTGTTCCGTGTCTCGGCCGGCTCGAAGAGAATCACGTCGGCCTCGGGCAGCGCGACCGGCCGGTGTTCGACGCCACGCGGGACGACCACGAACTCGCCCTCGGTGAGATGGATGTCCTCGCGCTCGCGGAGTTCGATGCGGAGCTCGCCGCTCGTCACGAAGAACAGTTCGTCAGCGTCATCGTGGTGGTGCCAGACGAACTCGCCGTCGAGTTTGGCGAACTTGACCGCTTGGCCGTTCAACTCGGCGGCGAGTCGCGGCGACCACGTCTCGTCGAAGGAGTCGAACCCGTCGGCGACGTTTACTTTCTCCATACCTCACCGAGGGGCCGGGGAAAGAAAGCTACCGCGACAGCGGCGACAGCCGGTAGAGCGCGCGTGCCCCGCGGAGCGCGCCGGTCTTGGCGAACCGGCCGCCGTAGAGCGCGCCGAGTTTAGCGTAGGAGGCACTCTTGAGCGCGCCGACCTTCGCGTAGTAGCCGCTCTTGCGGGCCGCGCCGATGCCGTAGTGTCTGGTCGAGGCGGCGAGAGGGGTGCGTCGACCTTGTACCTGCGTGTGGCCGTTGCGGATGGCGTCGAGGATCATGTCCGCGTCGACGTTCGCGCGGTGGGTGTCCTCGAAGGTGATGTCGGTGTAGGCGCGGCCGACGAACTGGAGATGGTGGGCGTCACTGGCGGCGACGCTCGGATAGCCGTTGCCGTCGGCGAACCGCTGGGCACGGCGGTTCTTGTAGCCCGTGAAGAGCCACGAGTTGTAGGTCTCGACGGCGTCACAGTCGGTGAGGTTCTTCTTGCGGACGCCGTGGCGACTCCGCTGGAAGGGGTGGGGGACGATGGCGACGCCACCGTGGTCGCGGACCCACTGGACGGTCTCGTCCATCGGCTGGCGGCGAGGAGGCATCTCCTCGACGCCGATGGCCAGCAGATGGCCGTGGGCGGTCGAGACCTCGACGCCCGGGATACCGATGAGGCCGTAGAGCGGGGCCAAGTCGGCGGCGCGGAGGGACTCGTGGATGACGTCGTGGTCCGTGATGACGACCGCGTCCAGCCCGATCTCGGCGGCCTGCTCCAGGATAAGTTCGATGGAGTCGTGGCCGTCGTAGGAAGCGTCGGAGTGGACGTGCGGGTCGATTCGGACGGTCAAATCGTCGGACACGTTCGACCGTAGTTTGGACTCGAAGGGTAAAAGCATGATTGCCCGACTCTCCCGATTCCTTACAAAAACGCACTCCAGGGAACGGTTTTGTACAGTCCGGTGGTAACACGTGTCATGAGCGTACCCGACAACAGGTTCGTCGAAGCGGTCCCGCTCTCAGACCTCCAATCCGAGGGGCGACAGCTCCGCACACTCGACGGCGTCCAGGTCGCCCTCTTCGACCACGAGGGCGAGGTCCGTGCCGTCGACAACCGGTGTCCCCACATGGGCTTTCCGCTGACCGAGGGCAGCGTCGACGACGGGATTCTCACCTGTCACTGGCACCACGCGCGGTTCGAACTCTCCTGCGGCGACACCTTCGACCCGTGGGCCGACGACGTGCAAGCCTACCCGGTCGAGGTCCACGACGGGACCGTCTACGTCGACCCGCATCCCGAACCGGACGAGTCGCCCGAAGAGCACTGGGCCAACCGCCTCGACGTCGGCCTCGAACAGAACCTCCGACTCGTCACCGCGAAGGCGGCCATCGGTCTCGTCGACGCGGATGTCGACCCCGCCGAGCAGGTCGAACGGGGCGTCCTGTTCGGGACGCGCTACCGCGAGGGCGGCTGGAGTTCCGGGCTGACCATCCTGAGTCTGCTCGCCAACGTCCTCGACGACCTCCGTGTGGAGGACAGAAAGCGCGCGCTCTACCAGGGCAACGTCCACGTCGCGTCCGACTGTGCGGGCCAGCCGCCGAAGTTCGACCAAGACGCCTTCGACGCGCGGGACCTCTCGGCAGAGAGATTAAAATCGTGGTTCCGCGACACGGTCGAGGTCCGAGACCCCGACGGCGCGGAGCGCTGTCTCCGCACGGCCATCGCGAACGACTGCTCGCAGTCGGCGTTGGCGGGGATGCTCGTCGCCGCCGCGACGGACCACCGCTACCTCGATACGGGCCACACGATGGACTTCGTCAACAAGGCCTGTGAGGCCCTCGATACCGTCGGCTGGGAGCACGCCGAGCACGTCCTCCCGAGTCTCGTGGAGGGACTGGCCACGGCGGATAGAGCGGAAGAACGCTCTTCGTGGCGACAGCCCGTCGACCTCGCGAGCCGACTCGACGAGACGTTCGCCCGCCTCGACGACCTCGTCGCCGCGGGCGCGGGCGAGGAGTGGACGGAGCCGGACGACTTCACCGACACGCTCCACAGCGACGACTCGGAGGTCGTCGTCACGGCACTCGAAGAAGCCATCTCGGAGGGCGCGACGGTCGAGGAACTCGCGGGAGCCGTCGCCTTCGCCGCGGGCAAGCGCGTCGCACAGTTCGCCACGGCCAACGAGTTCTCCGACTGGAACACCGTCCACCACACCTTCACCTACGCCAACGCGGTCCACCAGTTGAGCCAGCGGACGGACGCGCGGGAGCTGTATCGTGGTGTCTTCGACGCCGCGGTCAACGTCTACCTCGACCGCTTCCTGAACACCCCGCCCGCGCCGCTGCCGGACGCCGGAGAGTCCGACGCCGACGCCGAGCAGCTCTTGGATGACTTGCTGGCGACGTTCGACCGAGAGGGACAGGTCAACGAAGCCGGACGGCTCGCCGCACAGTTCCTCGACGCCGGTGGCGACCCCGGTCGGTTGCGCCAGAAACTGGGGGAGGGCCTGCTGCGCGAGGATGCGGGGTTCCACACCTACCAAGCACTGGAGGCGGGCTTCGCACAGTACGACGAGACCGCGGACCACGAGCGCAAGCGGACGCTCATGGTCGCCGTCGCGCGCTATCTCGCCGCGCACTTCCCGACGCGGCGCGAGCGCGAGCAGACGTTCACGATTGCCGCGCGGTTACAGCGGGGGGAAGCGATTCACGAGGAATGAGTATACGGGTGACGTGCGGTTGTGAGTGATGGTTCGGTCGGCAGCGACACTGTGAACACCTCGAAAGCCCCGGCCCGCTGGACTCGGGGGCCTCGCCGCGCTCCTCGGCCTTCGGCCTGCGGTGCTTGCGTCGGCCGCCTTCGCCCAGCGGGCCGCCCCTTTCTGTCCCACCCGCGACAGCCACACCCTCCCCAGCCGACTGCGCTCCTCAGTCGCTTCGCTCCCTGCGGTGCTCATCCCTCGCGTGCGTGTCACGCGGCCATGGAAGGCCGCGAAGCCACGCGCCACGACCAGTTAACCAAACCACGTGGGATTTTCGAGCTGTCCCCGACTGCACCCCGCGAAGCACCGACAAACGAAACCGACTCTACAAGGAACCAACAGTCCCCGAAGCCGAGAGATGCGGAGACGAAGACCCACTACGAAGCCCTTACCCGCCACCGCACCACACGTCACCGTATGAACGAAGACACGCACGTCGAGTGGCGCGAGTGGGGGCCGGAGGCCTTCGCGGAGGCCGACCGGACCAACAAACCGGTCCTGCTCTCGCTGTCGGCGACGTGGTGTGCCGGCTGTCACGAGATGGACACTGAGACGTACAGCGAACCCCGCATCGCGGCCAACGTCAACGACGGCTTCGTGCCGGTCCGCGTCGACGTCGACCGCCAGCCTCGCGTCCGCGAACGGTACAACATGGGCGGCTTCCCGACGACGGCCTTCCTGACGCCCGAGGGCAAGCTCCTGACGGGCGCGATGTATCTCGGTCCCGACGGGATGCGGCAGGTGCTCGACCGGGTGCGCGAGATGTGGGACGCGAAAGGCAACGAGGCCGGTCGCGTGCCGCGCGCGCTCGCTGGCAACCCGACGCCCGCCGGTGCCGTCACGCCCGCCATCGAGGAGCATCTCGCGGGGCAGTTGGGCGAGAAGTACGACGAGCGGTTCGCCGGCTGGGGCAACGACGCCAAGTTCCCGATGCCCCGAACCGTCGAGTTCGCGCTGAAGCGTGAGCGTGACCAAGCCCTGCGGACCCTCGACGCCGTCCGCGACCATCTGCTCGACGACGTCGCTGGCGGCTTCTTCCGCTACGCGGGCGACCGCGGCTGGGGCGACGTCCACCACGAGAAGCTGCTGGACACCAACGCCGCGCTGGTCCGTGCCTTCGCCAACGCCTACCTCTACACCGGCGAAGACGTCTACCGCGAACCGGCCGAGCAGACCATCGACTACCTCACAGACGAGCTCTGGACGGGGCTGGGCATCGGCGGCAGCCAGGGTCCCGCGGAGGGCAGCGACTACTACCTGCTCGACGCCGACGAGCGCGCGGAGACGACGAAGCCCCGGACTGACCTGACGGTCTTCGCCGGTGGCAACGCGCTGGCCGCCGACGCCTTCCTGACCTACCACGCCTACACCGACGACGAGACGGCCCGCGAGTACGCCCGTCGGCTACTCGACACGCTCCGGACGGATCTGGTCGACGAACACGGGGTCGTCACCCACTTCGCGGGCGACGAGGCCAGCGAGTCGCTCCTGCTCGAAGACCACGCCCGCGTCGTCGCGGCCTTCTGTCGCGCACAGCAGGTGCTCGGCGAGGGTGTCGACGTCGCCCGCGCCGTCGCCGACGCCGCCATCGACGAACTCTACGACGAGGAGTCGTTCCGCGACGGTCCCGCCGAGGGAACGGGGATGCTCGACAAACCTCTCAGACCAATCGACGCCAACGTCGAGATGGCCGACGCGCTCCTCGACCTGGCCGTGCTCACGGGTGACGACGAGTACCGCGAGATCGCCCGCGAGACGATTGGTGCCTTTGCTGGCGCGGCCGACCGCATCGGCGTCCAGGTCGCGAGCTACGGAGCCGTGGCGGGACGGCTCTGCCGCGACCCGCTCGTCGTCGCCGTCGCCGACGAGGTCGGCTCGGACCTCCACCGCGCCGCGCTCCGCATCGCCGACCACGAGAAACTCGTCGTTCCCGAGGCGACGGGCGACGAGTACGAGCGCGGGAAGGCATATCTGCTGGACGGCGACGAGGCGTACGCCGCCGAGACGCCGAGCGAACTGATGGAGACGGTCGCCGAACGCGCGCAGCTCTAACCCCGAGCGGGGAAAACTTTCCAACGGGTGAACGGTGTAAACCGCCGATGCGTTTTTGTCGGTGGCTTTCTATGTACGTCCATGGCAAACCTCCGTGACCTCGGTCTCTCCGAGTACGAGGCTCGCGCCTACCGGGCACTGTTGCGAACCGGCCCGACAACAGCGAAGGAGTTGTCGCGGGCGAGCGACGTCCCGATGGGGCGCGTCTACGACGTTCTCAACAGTCTCGAACAGTACAACCTCGTCCGGAGTCAGGCGGCGAGTCGGCCGAAGAAGTACGTCGCCGTCGAACCCGACACCGCCCTCGACCGCCTCTTGGAGGACAAACACCAGGAGTTAGAGGAGAAAGCCCGCCAGTACGAGGGCATCGTCGACGAGCTCGTTGACGAACTCGACGCCGCCGAGCCGGTTCAGGGGCAGTTCTGGACGGCCGCCGTCGGTCCCGACGAGACGGTCGACCTCCTGCTCGAACGGCTCTCGGCGGCCGACGACCACATCGTCGTCGTCGCCGGCTCTTCGTCCGTGCAGTTCGACCTCGGCGAGGTCGGCGACCTCGTCGTCGAAGAACTCGAAGGCGCGTTGAACCGCGGCGTCGACGTGATGGTTCTGCTCTCGCCGGAGATCGTCGAGACGCTCCCGCCGAGCGTCGGCGAGCGGTATCTGGAGCATTTGGCCGACCATCCGCAGTTCGAAGTGCGGACGAGTCAGACCGTCTCGGGCACGTTCAACCTCATCGACGACACGGAGGTCTGTATCGAGGTGCCGAACCCGCTCGACCCCGGCGAGACGTTCGCGATGATCGACCTCAAGGACCCCGAGTTCGCGACCGACGTCCGCGACGTGTTCGAGCCGCGGTGGGAGACGGCCGACGAGCTCAGGCTGTAAGACTGGAAAAACGCAGTCCTTGTTTTCGTTCGGATTTTCGTTCGGGACGACTTCAGCGACGCATCTCCGAGCGGAGCTGCTGCATCGTGACCTCGCGCTCGGCGTGGGCGTTGTGCTGGTGGATGGACTCGTCGTTCGACTGCTTCATGTGGACGACCGCGTTGTCCGCGAGATGGTCGAACTTCTCAACGGTCATCTCGGCGAGTGACCGAACACAGTCCTCGACGAACTTGGCGTTCGCGTGGGCGTGATAGGTCATGTGGTCCTCGTCGGGTCGCTTGGCGAGGTTGTAGATGCGCGCGCTCATCGAGTCGCGAGCGATGTCGATGACGTCGATGAGGTCGACGTCGGGCGACCCGTCGCTGGTGATCGTGAGTGTTGCGTGGCCGCGCTGGGAGTGTCCCGGCTGGGGGACCTTCTCCAAGAACTCGTCGATGGTTTCCTCGTCGACGTCGAGATCCTGCATCACGTCGCGAGCGCGGGAGGCCGACATCCCCTGCGAGCAGGGACAGACGGTCATGCCGACGACCTCGGCACCGATCTCCTCGCGGGTCCCTTCCTCGGTGGCGGTCGCGCTGGCGATGATCTTCGCCGTGCTCTGCGTCTGGAGTTCGCTGGCGGGGGTGTCCTCGCGGAGGATGAGGTCGGCGGTCATGCGGACCTCGGCGGTGCTGGTGTAGTCGTGCTTGGCGAGGAGCCGCTCTGCGGCCTGTCCACAGAGGTCTTCGACGCGGTAGGTCGGCTCGCTGACGGCGTCTTCGAGGATCTCGTCGACGACCTGCATATTGCGGCTCATGTCGATCCCCTTCCGGCCGCCGGGGAGGTCGACGAAGACCTCGAACTCGGCCATCAGGACGAGCGGCCGCTTGCCGTCGCGGGCGACCTTGACGAGTTTCTCGACGCCTGTGACGCCCACTTGACTGAGTCCGACGGAGACGTCGGGTTTCGTTGCCTGAACGTCAGGCAGCTGGTGACTCATTGTCGAGTTAGTAGGGTGCTCACTGATTATGACTTTCGATAGCGGAACCGCTAGAATATGCGGAATTAGGCCGCCTCAGGGCCAGTCGTCGCGGGTCTCCGTCTCGAAGTGGTCCTCGTCGTCCTCGGCATCACCTGCGAGCGTCCAGCCGGCGGCCTCGGCGGCGTCCTCGACGTGCAGGAACTCCCAGCCGGCGTCCTCGGCGACCTGCTCGTCCTCGTCGGTCGTGCCGACGAAGACGTGTCGGTCGGTGTCGAACTGTCGTTTGACGTTCTCCAGGCTCTCCTCGACGCCGCGCGGTCCCGAGAAGAAGTCCTGGCGGACGCGCTCTTTCCGGGTGAAGTTGGTGACGACGTAGGTCGGTTTCTCGCTGACGACGCCGACGTACTCCGTCCAGCCTCGGGCGTCCTCGAAGACGGCGTTGGGGTCGGCGAGTCCCTTCAGTGCCTCCAGCTCGAACGCGAGCGTCATCGTCCCGCTGTTATCCATGTGCTATTTCTGCGTCGGCCGGCGCAAAACGGCTTCGGTCCGGCCGCTCACACGCTCCGGGCTGACGCCGGAGAGCCGGGACGCGTCGCTCGCAGCGAAGGTGACTGGAGAAACGCGTCGCGTGCCGTTTCGGCGCGCTCGGTAGTTCGTTAGCTCACTCGCAGGTACTCGGTGAAGACCACCACGTCGCAGGTGCGGAGGTCTTCGGGGGCGACGCCCGTAACGGTCCGGTCGCGGACCCATCTCGCCACGTAGTCTTGCGCATCCTCGCTGAGTTCGTCGAAATGTCGGACGCTGGCTCCCGGCTGAACGGTGTCGGTCTGGGCGAGGGTGAGCTCTGCTGGCGAAACGGACTGTGACATACGTTACCAATATTCACATTGAGTGATAAAGGTTACTCTGCCGGAACGGAAGGACGGAGAGAAGTCGAGAGAGACGAGTGAGTTACTGCTCTTGGGCCGGGGCGAGTTCGTCGGGGTCGAACTTCTTCTGCATCAGGACGTCCTTCTGGTCGCCGACGACGCGCTCCTCCTTCATGAGACGCTTGTAGGCACTCTGGGGCGCGAGGTCGCCGATGAGGACGCCGCCGACGATCTTGCCGTCCTTGAGTGCGAGGCGGCGGTACTCGGTGTCGGAGTACTTCTTTTCGACCTCGTCGTCGCCGATGGTCGGATGGCCGAACGAGAGGAACGGGAAGTCGAAGTGAGTAATGGAGTACGAGGAGACCCAGCGGAACTCCGCGGACTCGGGGTCGACCATGTTCTTCGCGGCGATGGTACCCTGCTCCTTCGCACTGCCCCACGAGCCGTTCTGGCCGTACTCGCCGAGGATGGTGTCGTAGAAGCGCGTCAGGTCGCCCGCGGCGTAGATGTCGTCGACGCTGGACTGCATATGCTGGTCGACGACGACGCCGTCGTCCTGCTTGACGCCGGTGCCCTGCAGGATTTCGGTGTTGAAGTTCAGGCCGATGGCGACGCCCGCCCAGTCACACTCGAAGCGGTCGCCGTTCGGGTCGACCGCGGCCGTGACGTGGCCGTCGTCGTCGGTCTCGAAGTGGTCGACACCGCTGCCGAAGACCGGCTCGACGCCGATGTCGCGCATCGCGTTGTGCATGATCTCTGCACCTTCCTCCGAGAGCGCGTAGCGCCACCAGGCGTTACCGCGCATCAGGTACTTGGCCTCGATGTCCTGCGCGCCCGAGATGGCCGCGAGGTCGATGCCGAGCAGGCCGGCACCGACGATGACCGCCTTGTCGCCGGACTCGGCGCTCTCCTTGATGTTGCGGGCATCCTGGAACGTCCAGAAGTGGTGGACACCCTCGGCGTCGCTGTTTTCGACCGGCAGCTGCGTCGGCGTGCCGCCCGTTGCGACGAGCAGCTTGTCGTAGTCGATGACGTCGCCCTGGTGGGTCTCGATGGTATGGGCGTCGGGGTCGATGTTCTTGACGTGGGTGTTCAGGCTCAGCTCCACGTCGCGCTCGTCGTACCACGACTCGTCGTGGATGGAGATGGGCGCTTCGGGGAGTTTGCCCTTGGCGAACTCCTTGATGAGAATCCGGTTGTAGAGGGCTTCGCCCTCGTCAGTGATGACGGTGATGTCGGCGTCGGGTGCCTCCTCACGGAGGGTCTCGGCGGCGGAACTCCCTGCGATCCCATCGCCGATAATCACATACGACTCTGTCATGTGCAGGGGGTTTGTATCCGGGGTTAATGTGGGTTGCTATCTCCATCATTCTTCGTCTGAAAGGGATATAAGGTCATAGCGTACCATTTGGTCGCGCCGAGACCGGTCGACGGCACGGGGCCGCCGTTCGGAGGCATTCTCCCTCCAACAGGCTCCGGCGCGCCTCACCGCGAGCGGCCGGAGGGGTCGATGACACCCGGTAGCGTGGCCTTCAAGACGACGCAATCCTTACGACTTTCCGATGAAACTCCGCCAGAACGTTCGACACTTCGCGTTCAAGCAGGCGCTGACCGCCCCCGTCGTCGGCGACAAGGTCACAGAGAAGCTCGTCGACCTCCACGTCCGCGTCTTCGGCGAGAAGGCCGACGAGGACCGCCGCGAGGAGCGCGAACCGCACATGGAGGCGTTCTTCGACTGCACGTTCGACACCTACGTGTCGGCACTCAACGCTGGCTTCACGGAGGCAGAGGCCCGCGAAATCACCCACATCCAGGCCAACTTCGACTTCTACAACCACGGCTGGACGGAGATGATGGAGTTCCCGGTCGACGAACTCGAAGAGCATTACGAGCGCTACGAGAAGTTCTTCGAGACCCACGGCATCACCATCGAGAAACCGCTCGGCGACTTCGAGAACCGGGAGATTCCGGAGGCTCCGACGACGCTCGAAAAGCTCGACGACCCCGACCATCCCCACGCCGAGGGTGGCTTCGCCGACGACGTCTACGTCGAGGACGACGAGGGTGAGATCCACCGCGGCGGTGCCGACCCCGAAGAGAGTTCCGCCTGAAGCGCGCCGCGCGTCACTCGATTTTCACCGCGCAGTCTTCATTTCCCCCGTTCAATCTTCACCGCTCAATTTTCACTTTCACCGCTCAGTCGTCTGCCGGGACCGGTCCCGGCGACTCGACGACGTTGTCCTGCCACGTCCCGCGGAGGAACCACAGGAAGCCGAGGACGGCGGCCGCGACGTTCGAAAAGGCGATGCCCCACCAGACGCCGGTCGGGCCGAAGCCGAACTGCGTGATGAGCACGAGCGCGGCCGGAATCCGCAGCACCCACAGCGAGACGAGCGAGAAGACCATCGCCGTCCGGGTCGAGCCGCTGCCGCGGAACCCGCCGTTGACGACGTTGAAGACGCCGAGGAAGGCGAACGTCGGCGCGATGATGCGGAGATAGTCGACACCGACCGCGATGACGGCCTCCTCGCCGGGGATGAAGACGGCGACGATGGGCCGCGCGAAGAGGTAGGCAACGGCACTGACGCCGACGAGCGCGCCAGCGATGATGCCCGAACTCATGAGTACGGCCTTTTTGGCGCGGTCAGGCTGTTCCGCGCCGAGGTTCTGGCCGACGACCGTGGAGGTCCCCTGCGCCAGCCCGATGGCGGGCAGGAAGACCAGCGAGTTGAGCCGGTTGCCGATCCCGAACGCGGCGACGACGGCCTCGGTGTCGACGCCGACGGCCTGCGCGCCCGCGAAGGCGACGATGGCCGTCAGGACGGTCACGCCGAGCGCGCGCGTCGACTGCTCGATGCTGGACGGCCCGCCGATGCGGACGATCTTCTCGACCGTCTCGCGCTCGGGGATCAGATCACGCGGCGAGAGATGGATGCCGACGCGGCCCGAGAACAGCAGCCCCATCCCGACGACGGCACCGATGCCGCGGGAGACGACCGTGGCGATGGCCGCACCCTGCACGCCCATGCCGGTGAACCCCGTCGCCGCAAAGAGCGACGACTGCAGCCCCGAGAGACCGAGTGCCGAAAAGAGGGGATTGCCCTGGAAGCCGAGGATGAGAAGCGGGTCGATGACGACGTTGATGAGGACACCGAAGGCCATCAGATACATCGGCGTCTTCGTGTCGCCCCAGCCGCGGAGGAGTGCCTGGAACATGAAGAAGCCGAACATGAAGGAGACGCCGAGGAAGATGGTCCGGGTGTAGTCGACCGCGAGCGTGTGGACCTCGCTGCCGGGCGTCGTGCCGATGAGCGGCAGCAGTATCGGCGTGACGACGTAGCCGATGGCCGAAAAGAGCACGGACAGCAGGACGACGAAGCCGATGGTCTGGCCGGCGACGTGGTCGACCTGGTCGTCGTTGCCCGCGCCCTTGTTCTGGGCGACGAGGACGGTGCCGGCAACGGTGAAGCCGCCGCCGATGGAGATCATCAGGAAGACGATGGGCCACGAGAAGGAGAGCGCGCTCACGGCTTCGGAGCCGACGCGGCCGACCCAGAAGGTGTCGGCGAGGTTGTACCCGACCTGCATCAGTTGCGAGAGGACGATGGGCACCGAGAGCACCAACATCGGCTTCAGCAGGTCGCCGTCGACGAGGTTGACGTCGCGACCGGCGGCACTCATTCGGTTGCCTCCGTGTCGTCTACCTCCTCGTCGGCTGTGCTGTCCGCCTCGGCCGTGCTGTCTCCCTCGGTCGCGCCTCCGTCGTCGACCCGCAGCGACGACAGCACGAACTCCTCCAGCCCGGCGCGGACGGCTGGTGGGTCCTCGGTGTCGTCGAGCGCGACGGCGGCGTTGCGGGCACCGTCGAGCGAGGCGAGGATAAAGCGGGCCGTCGTCTCGGGGTCGACGTCGCGGAACTCCCCGCGCTCGATGCCGTCGGCGACGATGTCGGCGACGATGGCCTGAATCGACTCCTTGTTCTCACGGAGCTGTTCGCGGTAGGCCTCCCGGTAGGGAGCCTGCGCGCGGAGTTCGAGGAGCGCGCGGTAGAACTCCGTGCGGTCCTCGCCGTTGGTGGCGTCGCCGTCGTCGCCGTCGTCGTCAGCGGTGTCACCATTGGAGTCGTCGGCACGGACGTCGTTCTCACTGTCGCCACCGTCCCACCCTCGGTCGGGACTGAGGCGGCCGAAGAGACAGCGGAGCCGCTCGGTGGCGGAGCTTCCCTCCATGCCGGCGAACTGCTCGTCGAACCGGCCGAGGACGTAGGCCAGGAAGGCCACGAGCAGGTTCTCCTTCGTCTCGTAGTGGTAGTGCAACACTGCGGTACTCTTGTCGGCCTCGTCGGCGATGTCCTGCATCGTCAACGCGGCGAAGCCGTGGCGACAGAGGGCGCGGTACGTCGCCCGCATGACCTCCTCGTGGACGTCGGGCGGGGCTGTGGGGACGCTATCTGAACTCACTGACTGATTAGTCAGTCAGGAACGGTGAAGGGCGTTTCGGTTCGAAGGAGTTCCACGGAAAAACAGCCGAGGACGTCGGGGACGGGGTCAGTCCTGCACGCCCGCCTTCTTCGTCACACGGAAATCCTCGGGCGGGTCGAGCAGGCCGAGCGTCGTCCCGAAGGAGTGGACGAGCGCGACGAGCGGCGTCAGCGGGACGACGAGCACCCACTTGAGCGCGCTCGTCCCGTAGTAGGCCACGCCCATGAGGAACCACAGCGCGGTGAACGCGGCGAGACCGAGCGAGACGAGGAGGAACAGCCCCCCGTAGACGACCGTGACGCCCAAGAGCGACAGCGGGACGGCGACGAGCGTCACGACCGGCGAGAGTGCCCACGCGTAGTTGCGGACGCGGGTGAGCAGCCGGTAGCGACGCGGCAGCATCTCGGCGGCCTGGTGGTTGCCCGCGGCCCAGCGACGACGCTGTTGGACGATCTCGGTCAGCGACGGCGGGGCCTCGTTGCGGCAGGTGAGATCCGCGAGCGCGAAGTCGATGTCGAACTCGCGGGCGGCCGCCCAGACGAAGGCGGTGTCCTCGACGAGCGTCTCGCGGTTCCACGTCACCTCGTTTTCCAGTTCGGTGCGGACCGCGATACCGCCACCCCACGCGAACAGCGGAATCCGCAGGCGGGCGAAGGCACGCTGTTCGAGCTGGACGCCCATGCGGTACATATCCGCGAGATACGAGAGCGTCGAGCCGGTGCGACGTGGCTTCTCGCGCAGTTGGACGACGTCGGCGTCGGGCATCCCGTCGAACTCTTCGAGGAGGCTGTCCTCGTCGAGATAGAGGACGAACTCGCGGTCGGTGTCGAGGGTCCGACGCGCCCACTCGATTGCGCGGCCCTTCCGGACCGCCGCACAGTCGAAGCTGTCCGGGACGGCGTGGACCGTCGCGCCGTCGACCGAAATGTCTTCCTCGGCGACGACGCGGACGTCGTCCAGTGTGTCGGGGAGCGCGTCGACCGTCGACTGGACCACGTCGGCCGCGTCGATGGTCATGATGCGCACCTGCACGTCCTCGGGCCCGTACACCGGCTCGGGGGACTCGTAGTTCGCGCCGACGACGTAGGTCAGGACGACCCACAGCAGCGCGGTCGCCGCGAACAGGATCGCGGTCCCCCACAGCGCGAGTTCCAGCAGCGTCGCCCCACCGAACGGGAGGGCGAGTCCGTCGAGCGGCAATGCGAAACCGCCGCCCGTGCTGCCGGCACCCTGTGCCGCGCCTGTCCCTGTCGCTGGCGACCCTGCCCCTCCGGCACCTCCGGCTCCGCCGGAGCGGCCGGGACCAGTCGGCCTGCCGAGGACGAACGCGACCCCTGCGAGTACGAGCGCCACGACGGCGACGCCGAGTCGTTCGAGTTTCATCGTGGTCGACAGGGTGGACGCTCCGTACTTCAACCGGGCCGACGGTTCGGTCTCGTTCGGAAGCTCCACGCCGTTCAGAACCGTTTAACCGCCGGACAGCGGCGGGATATCGTCGTTCTGAAACCTCGTCTCGGCGTGACACGAAACCGGCCGTTTCGACACCGGCCACAACGCATTACAGGCTGAGCGGCGAACGGACGGCCATGCCCGGTCTGCTCTCACAGGTCGAGCAACTGCTCGCGCCAGCGCGACAGATACTGACGCCGGTGCTCTCGGACCCGACAGTGCTCGTCGCCTGGGCCGCGGTCGTGGCCGTTGCACTCGGCGTGCTGTGGTGGGACATCCGCGCCCGCAACGAGGCGATTCCGTCGCTGATGAAGTTCGTCTGGACGCTCGTGGTTCTCTACTCCGGCCCGTTCGGCCTCGCCATCTACTGGTACTCCGGCCGGACGCAGATATCGGGCGACTCGCTGTGGCGACGCGGCCTGCGGTCGACGGCGCACTGCTACTCGGGCTGTGGCGCGGGTGAGGTCGTCGGCTTCGTCCTCCTCGCCGGTGTGCTCGCGCTCGATAGCTCGCTCGTCGTCACCGCGGGGACGTTCGGCTTCGCGTATCTGTTCGGCTACGCGCTCACTGTCGGCCCGCTCATGCAGGAGGGGGTCGGCTTCGGCGAGGCGATGTTCGACGCGCTCTACAGCGAGACGCCGAGCATCACCGTGATGGAGGTCACCGCAATCGGCACCGACCTGCTGCTCGCGGGCGAGGCGACGATCACGGAGCCGCTGTTCTGGGGCGCGCTCATCTTCTCGCTCTCGGTCGGCTACCTCGCGGCGTTCCCGGTCAACGTGTTGCTCGTGGAGTTCGGCGTCAAAGAGGGGATGAAGAACCCCGCCGAGATGGGGAGCTAAGACTTTTCGTCGATACGGTCGGCACACTCGTAGCCCGCGACGATGCCGCCGTTGAGGCTGCGTTCGGGATACTGCGCGCGACTCGCCATCCCGGCGTAGTAGACGCCCTCGACCGTTTCTTGACCCAGATCGTACGGGACGACGAGATCAAGGTAGCCGCGTTCGTAGACCGGCGCGGCACGGGGGTTGCGGGCGATACGGACTTCCTGCACGGAGTCACGGTCGAACTCCGGAAACATATCGCCGATGTGTGAGAGCCACCGATCTTCGACTTCCTCGTCGTCGGCCTGCCAGAGCCACTCGTCGTAGTCCTGGATGTAGCTCGCGACGTAGAGGAGATGTTGGCCGCCGTAGCGTCGCGGCGGGACGAAGTTCGTGTGCTCGATGAGCGCGCCGAAGGGTGCCTCGTGGCCGATGTTGAGCCAGTAGGTGTCCGTGAGCGGCTCGTCCATCGTGACGACCGCACAGACCGCCCCTTGGAAGTCGATGTCGCACTCGTAGCCGACGAGGTCCTCCAAGACATTTGGCATCGCGGCGACGACCACCGAGTCTGTGTCGTGGGTCTGGGTTTCCGAATCGGTCTCGACGGTGACCGCGGAGACCGCGCCGTCGTCGACGTCGACCTCGCTCACGCGTGCGTCCGTGGTGATGTTTTCGCGGCCGACGGCGTCGACCAGCGCGTCGAGCAGCGGCCGAAAGCCGCCACGGAAGTAGCCGAGATACTCGCCCTTGAGCAGGTCGCGCTCCCCGCGAAACTTGATGCGGCCCAGCAGCCACGCGGCGCTCACGTCGTCCATCCGGCTGCCGAACTTCGCGCGCAAGAGTGGTTCGAAGAAGTTCTCGTAGACGCCGCGGGTGGTGTGGTCGAGCAGGAACTGCTTGATGGGGACGTCCTCGTAGGCTTCGAGGTCGTCGTAGGTGTCGAACTTGGGTTTGCCGCCGCGGACGTCGATCTCCATCGTGAGCATCCCGAGACGGAACTTGTCGTAGACGCTCATGTGCGGGTAGGCGAGGATCTCCCACGGCTTGTCCAGCGGATGGACCACGCCGTCGACGTAGTAGGCGTTCTTGCCGATACGCCACTCCAGACGGTCTGCGACGCCCAGCTCCTCAGCCAACTCGACGATGGTCTCCTCGGACTTCGAGAGATGGTGGTAGAACTTCTCGATGGGGTCTCCGGGCGTCTCGTAGAGGGCGGCGAGTCCCCCGACCTGGTCGGAGGCTTCGAAGACCTGGACCTCGTGGCCCTGCTGTTGGAGGCGGTAGGCGGCGGCGAGTCCGGCGATTCCGCCACCGACGACTGCGATCATGGGGAGAAATCCGCAACCTCCTCGTAAGGCCCTTGTGGAAGACAGATGGCTGATTCGTTTCGAGTGGGTCCGACGAGTCAGTGCAGACTACTCAGCAAAGCCCTCGTGCTCTCGGGGTTCCCGCGACTCGCTGTGCTCCTCGTCTCGCTCCGCTCGACTGCGGTGCTTACGTCGCCGTGCTTCCCCGAGAACACTCGCCCTTTGAATCGCTCACTGAGCGAAGCTCGGTGGCGCCGCAGAACGCGCAGCGTTCTGTGGGCCACCAGGACCGCACCGCGCCGACCCTTCCCCATGAGACCGCGCACGAGGCGCGGTCAGTGCCCGTGGGCTGCTCAGCCGGTACGGCGCGTGGCTTCGCGGCGACGGCCGCGAGACACGCACGCGAGGGATGAGTGAACGAAGTGAGCGAGTCGGCTGGGGAGGGTGTGGCTGTGGCAGTTGCGGTGGGGTGGGACTGAAAGGGGACGCGCTCTGAACGAACCTCCGCGACGTAAGCACCACAGGAACGAGTGACACGAGTGACGAGGAGCGCAGCGAGCGGCGGGAGTTCAGAGCGTGTGGGCTTTCTAGATGTTCCAATTCTCGGTAGCAACGTTCTCAAAATCACGAGCGTCATCAACACAGTCTACCTCCCGAGAACGCGACGTTTAAACGACCCAAACCACAAACGGAATCCATGGCAGAACCGCGCGTGCCGGGTGCAGGCGGCGAGACGCTCGAACTCCCCTGTGGCGAGGAGAAACACATCCGCGACCTCGACATGGGGATGCGGGAGTTCGAGTGTGCCTGCGGCGAGAGCCACGCCGTAGTCATGGACATCCACCCCCCGGACCGCTTCATCCCCGACTTCCTCGTCGAGGTCCTCCGCGAGGCCATCGAGACGACGAGCGAGGAGATGCCCGAGTTCGACACGCCCCATATGCTCGGCATCGTCCTCGAAGAGTTCCCCCAGCAGGTCGTCTCCGAGGACGTCACCGAGGACCACGACGTCGGCTTCTCGATGATCTGGGTGACAGATTTCGACTCGCGACGCCTCCACGAGATTATCGTCGAGTTGGTCATCGAGCTGATGGAACACGCCGTCAGCCACGCCAACGACCCGAACGCGACCGCCGAGTTCGAAGAACAGATGCTGGACTTCGACGTGGGCGAGTTCGTCGAGCAGTACCGCGACCAGCGGGACCTCAGTGCCGACGACGTCTACGTCTGAGGCGAGCGAGAGCGCGTAGGCCGCGTAGGCCGTCTCGTCAGGTGAGGCCTCGCAGACCGTTTCGTCCGATAAGAGAGCCGAAATCCGAAGTAAACTAAGAAGCGTCGCCAGCGGTCACAGCCGTCAGTCGAGTTGGTCGCTGCACTCCCGAAGGAAGTTCGAGAGACCCGACCCCACACTCCGTTCGACCGAGAAGATCACGTCGTACTCGTTCTCCGTCAGCAGGTGAATCAGGATACCGCCGTCGAAGTAGTGGACCGAGGCGTGGATGTTGCCGAACCCGGCGTCCAACGTGTCGGAGTCGAAGACCCGCTTTTCGGACTCGTAGATGTGTTTCGAGACCCGCATCCGTCGACTCGCCTGTTGCGGTGTGATATCCGACCGGACGTAGCTCGTCTCGATTCCGTCGTCGTCGTAGCGTGCGAACGACCGCAGCTGGCGACCGACTTGCTTCTTCAGGTGGTGAAGGAGCTGACTCGGTGGTGTAACGTTTCGAGTCATTGTACTCGGACGCAACGCTCGTCACCTAAATATCTCGTGGCCCATTTCTCCGGGACGTTTCAACAATAGTCTCTGAAGTGTTACTATTTTCAGATTTTGAGGCCGACACACCGACTATGAGAGGAATTCTCACTCGCACTCGACGTGTGCGAGGTTTCGTCGTACTCCGGGCGGCAGCCGACCCGTTGCGTCTATGCAAGCGACTATCACCCACAGCCGTCGTACCACTCAGTGACGACGCTCCGGGGCTTTCTCGCCGATCCACTGCAAGAATTACGAAATTCGCAAAACTGCTTCGCACCTCGTAACCTTTCGCCGGGCTTATTACGATGTGCGGATTTTCACTCGATAATGCCCGACGAGGAACCCTCAGAAGAGAGAACGATTCTACTCATCGGTAGTGGCCCAATCCAGATCGGACAGGCAGCGGAGTTCGACTACTCCGGCGCGCAGGCCTGTCGCGCACTGCAGGAGGAGGGGGCCCGAGTCGTCCTCGTCAACTCCAATCCGGCGACCATCATGACCGACCCGGAGATGGCCGACCGTGTCTACATCGAGCCAATCACGACCGAGGCCATCTCGGAGATCATCGAGAAGGAACGCCCCGACGGCGTCATCGCCGGTCTCGGCGGTCAGACCGGGCTGAACGTCACCGCCGAACTGGCCGAGGAAGGCGTCCTCGACGAGTTCGACGTCGACATCATGGGGACGCCGCTCGACACCATCTACGCGACGGAGGACCGCGACCTCTTCCGCAAGCGCATGGAGAACATCGGCCAGCCCGTCCCGCAGTCGACGACCATCTCGCTCGACGAGGGCGAGTCGGTCCAGGAGATGAACGAAGAGACGCTCGTCGACCGCGTCGAAGCCGCCGTCGACGACGTCGGTGGTCTCCCCGTCATCTCGCGGACGACCTACACGCTCGGCGGCTCCGGCTCCGGCGTCGTCCACGAGATGGACGAACTCATCGAGCGCGTCCGCAAGGGCCTGCGCCTCTCGCGCAACAGCGAGGTGCTCATCACCGAGTCCATCGCGGGCTGGGTCGAACTCGAGTACGAGGTGATGCGCGACGCCGACGACTCGTGTATCATCATCTGCAACATGGAGAACATCGACCCGATGGGCATCCACACCGGCGAGTCGACGGTCGTGACGCCCTCGCAGGTCATCCCCGACGACGGCCACCAGGAGATGCGTACGGCCGCGCTCGACGTCATCCGCGAACTCGGCATTCAGGGGGGCTGTAACATCCAGTTCGCGTGGCACGACGACGGCACCCCCGGCGGTGAATACCGCGTTGTCGAGGTCAACCCGCGTGTCTCCCGTTCCTCCGCGCTCGCCTCGAAGGCGACCGGCTACCCCATCGCCCGCGTGACAGCCAAAGTCGCCCTCGGCAAGCGACTCCACGAGATTACGAACGAGATCACCGGCGAGACGACCGCCGCCTTCGAGCCCGCAATCGACTACGTGGTTACGAAGGTCCCGCGGTGGCCGAAGGACAAGTTCGGCGACGTCGACTTCGAACTCGGCACCGCGATGAAGTCGACAGGTGAGGCGATGGCCATCGGCCGCACCTTCGAGGAGTCGCTCCTGAAGTCCCTCAGGTCGTCCGAATACGACCCCGCCGCCGACTGGGCGGAGGTCGACGACGAAGAGTTAGAAAACGAGTATCTCGTCAAGCCGACGCCCGACCGCCCCTACGCGATGTTCGAGGCGTTCGAGCGCGGCTACACGGTCGAGGAAGTCATCGAACTTACCGGTATCAAGGAGTGGTACGTCGAACGGTTCAAGCGCGTCGCCGACTCCTCGGTCGCCGCCCAGGACGGCAACTTCACCGAGGCCGCGACGGCCGGCTTCACGAACGCCCAGATCGCTGCATCGACCGGCGAGACCGTCGACACGGTCGAACAGAACGTCCCCGGCCGCACGTACAAGCAGGTCGACACCTGCGCGGGCGAGTTCGCAGCCCAGACGCCGTACTACTACTCCTCGCGCAAGCCCGAGTTCTTCACCGGGCCGTACAAGGGTGAGTCGGCTGGTGGCGAACTCCGCGTCAACCGCGACATGGAGAGCGTCGTCGTCGTCGGCGGCGGTCCCATCCGTATCGGCCAGGGCGTCGAGTTCGACTACTGTTCGGTTCATGCTGTCCGGGCACTCCGCGAGATGGGCATCGAGGCCCACGTCGTCAACAACAACCCCGAGACAGTCTCGACGGACTACGACACCTCCGACGGCCTGTTCTTCGAACCCATCACGGCCGAAGAAGTCGCCGACGTCGTCGAGGCGACCGGCGCGGACGGCGTGATGGTCCAGTTCGGCGGCCAGACCTCAGTCAATATCGGCGAACCGCTCGAAGACGAGATCCAGCGCCGTGGTCTCGACTGCGACGTCATGGGGACGACCGTCGAGGCGATGGACCTCGCGGAGGACCGCGACCGGTTCAACGCGCTGATGGACGAGCTGGGAATCAAACAGCCGAAGGGTGGCACCGCGACCAGCGAGGAGGAGGCCCTCGACCTCGCCGGAGAGCTCGGCTATCCCGTGCTCGTCCGCCCGTCGTATGTCCTCGGTGGCCGTGCGATGCAGGTCGTCTACGACGACGAGGACCTGAAGGAGTACATCGAGGAAGCCGTCCGCGTCTCGCCGGACAAGCCCATCCTCGTCGACCAGTTCCTCGGCGGTGCGGTCGAACTCGACGTCGACGCCGTCTCCGACGGCGAGCGCATCCTCATCGGCGGCGTGATGGAACACGTCGAGACCGCCGGCGTCCACTCCGGCGACTCGGCGTGTATGATTCCGCCGCGCTCGCTGGACGAGGAGACGCTGGGTCGCGTCCGCGAAGTCACCGAAGACATCGCGACGGCGCTCGACACGGTCGGGCTGATGAACGTCCAGCTCGCCGTGAAGGACGGCGAGGTCTACGTGCTGGAGGCCAACCCGCGCTCCTCGCGGACGGTCCCGTACGTCTCGAAGGCGACCGGCGTCCCCATCGCCAAGCTGGCCGCGAAGGTCATGGCCGGGTCGACGCTCGACGAACTCGAAGCCGAAGAGCAGATTCCCGAGCAGGTAAGTGTGAAGGAAGTCGTCCTGCCGTTCGACCGTCTGCCGGGCAGTGACCCGCGGCTCGGCCCGGAGATGAAGTCCACGGGCGAGGTCATGGGCACAGCCTCCACGTTCGGCAAGGCCTACGAGAAGGCCCAGTCGGCGACGGGCAAGGCCATCCCGGCCGGTGGCACCGCAGTCGTCGACCTCTCGGCCGACGAGTTCCCGGACGTCGGCAGCGACGAGGCGACCGCACTCGTCGACGGCTACAGCGAGTTCTTCGAGCTGGCGGAGTTCGACGACCTCCGGCAGGCACTCCGCGAGGGCAAGGTCGACCTCGTCGTCTCGCGCAACCGCGAGGCTCTCGAAGTTGCTGTCGAGGAGGACGTGACCTACTTCTCCACGCACGCGAGTGCGAAGGCCGCCCTCGAAGGTCTCCGCGCCCGCGACGAACCCATCGACGTGCAGGCCGTCTCGGACCGCCCGACGACGACCGCCGAGTGGGGCAAGTAGGCCGACGCGTCGCTCCGTCGTTTCGAATAGCAGACGAACGAACCCGCTGTTTTTCGGTCAGTCCAGTTCGGTCAGTTCAGTTTGTTCAGTGCCTGGAAGAAGTCCGAGGCCGGTCCGGCGAGTCGCACGGGCGGGTCGGTCTGGGCGATGCGGACTTCGGCGGGTGCTTCGACTTCGTGTTTATCCCGGCCGTCGCTGACGACGACCGCCTCGCCACCGTTGACGACGACCGTCACTTCGCTATCCGGCGGGGCGACGAGCGGGGGCATCCCCTCCGCAGCGCACATCTCGGTGACGATGAGGCCGCCGACCTCCGGGTGGACGAGCGGGCCGCCCTCGCTGAGGTTGTAGGCGGTCGACCCCGTCGGCGTCGCGATGAGGACGCCGTCCGCGTGGCCGCTGGAGTAGAGCGAGCCGTCGACGCGGACCTCGACGTCGACGCCGCCGCCGCGGCCGCGACGCGGTCCCTGCACGACTACCTCGTTGACGGCGGCCTGGCTCGTCCAGCCGTCGACGCTGGCGGCGAGTCGGGGGACCTCCCGCGGTTCGAGGTCGCCCGCGCGGAGCAGTTCGACCTCTTCCATGACCATCTCGACGGCGTCGTCGGGCGAGACAGCGTTCAGGAAGCCGACCTCGCCGAGGTTGACGCCGAGGATGGGGGTGTCCTGCGCGCCGCGCGCCGTGAAGAGGAAGGTACCGTCGCCGCCGATACTGACGACGAGGTCGCAGGCGGCGAACTCGCTCACGTCGACGCCCGCCGTGTCCAACGCATCGGCCGTCTCTTCGTCGAACCGTACCCCGACGTCCGCCTCGGTAAGCCGCTCGCGGAGGTCGGCCGCGAGCCGCGCTGCTCGGCGGTTGCCCCGCTGTGCGACGATGCCGACGTTCATGTCCGGCGGTTCTCGTCGGGTCGACAAAAGGCCTCCGTACAGCCGACCCACGGGCAACATTCATGAGACAGGACACCGACAATCCGATGATGACAGGCCGTACGTCCTCGCGAGGTAGGCCCTACCAGCGGCCACGGGGGAGAATTCGTGGCTGACGACGACGACTGGTTCGAGCGCGCGCTCCGCGAACTGGACGAAGAGGAGGCCGCAGAGGCCAGGGAGACGGCAAACGGGGAGGGAGAGGGGCCGGAGCTGTCCGAGGAACCGGACCACACCGAGGCCGAGGCCGACGACACCCAGGCCGACGACGCCGACGACCACTCCCGTTCGGGCGACACCTTCGACTCCACGGTCTCGGAGGACTCTGAAGGCTCCGAAGGCTCTGAAGGCTCTGAAGCCCCCGAGACAGTCGACCCGGACGGTGACTTGGCGGAGGCCTTCGGCAGTGATCGCCCGGGAGACGGCGACACCGCGGGCAACGAGGGTCGCGAGGACGATACGGCCGACGCTGGCGACGACGGTTCCGGTACCGGTGACGACCCGTTCGCCGAGGACTTCACGACCGCCTTAGACAACGCGCCCAGCCCCGCGGGGACGGGCGGCGAGAACGGTGGCAGTGACGAGGACTTCGGCTTCGGTGACTTCGGTGGCGGTGGAGCCGGTGGCGGTGGAGCCGGTGGCGGTGGAGCCGGTGGCGGTGGAGCCGGTGGCGACTTCGATGAGAGAGCCGGCGGGAGCTTCGGTGGCGGCGGCGGTGACGAAGACTTCGGGTTCGGCGATTTCGGCGGCGGTGGCGGCGACGGCGACGACGACTTCGGCTTCAGCGGCAACTCGTTCGACGAGGAGGAGTTCGAGTCCGACATCGACCGCATCCGCATCGGTATCGAAGGTCTCGACGAGATGATCCTCGGCGGCGTCCCCAAGCGGTCGCTGATGGTCGCCATCGGCAGTGCCGGGACCGGGAAGACGACCTTCGGCCTCCAGTTCCTGCAGGAGGCACTGGAGAACGGCGAGAGCGCGGTCTACATCACGCTCGAAGAGAGCCGCGAGGCAATCCTCTCGACGGCCGAAGAGAAGGGCTGGCCCTTCCGCAAATACGACCGAGAGGGCCGACTGGCGATCATCGCGCTCGACCCCATCGAGATGGCGAACAGCCTCGCGAGCATCCGGAACGACCTCCCACGGCTCATCGACGACTTCGGGGCCTCGCGGCTCGTCCTCGACTCGGTGTCGCTCCTGGAGATGATGTACGACCATCCGTCGAAACGCCGCAGCGAGGTCTTCGACTTCACGCGCTCGCTGAAAGAGGTCGGCGTGACGACGATGCTCACCTCCGAGGCGAGCGAGGAGAGTCCCTACGCCTCCCGACACGGTATCGTCGAGTATCTCACCGACGCCGTGTTCGTCCTCCAGTACGTCCGCCCGTCGGACTTCCGCGAGACGCGGCTGGCCGTCGAGATTCAGAAGATACGGGACGCCAACCACTCCCGCGAGACGAAGCCCTACGAGATCACGAACGAGGGTATCAGCGTCTACCGGCAGGCGAACATCTTCTGACGAGGCGTCTTCGGCACTTTATCGCCGACAGAACGGCTGAGACAGCCGCCCGCGTCGTCCGCCGTGCGACAAAAGGGCTATGAAGGCGCGAGCGGAACGGACGAACATGAAACCGCGCTACCTGATAGCGCTCTTGCTACTCATCCCGTTGGCGGACTCGCTCGTCCTGGTCGCGCTCGCGGCCTCCGACGTCCTCGCGTGGCCGGCCATCGTCGCACTCGTCGTCCTCACCGGGTTGGTGGGGATGTTGCTCGTGCGCGCCGAAGGCCGACATACGCTGCGGCAGTTCGAGCGTCGGCTCTCGATGGGCGAGCTGCCGACGAACGAGGCGATGGACGGCGGCCTGCTCATCGCCGCTGGCGCGTTCCTGCTCACGCCGGGGCTCGTCACCGACACCATCGGCTTCCTGCTCGCGGTGCCCGTCACTCGCTATCCGATTCGCGAAGTGCTCAAACGCTACGTGGTCAAACCGTATCTGGACAAACGCGCCGGCGGGTTCGTCACCGGCGGCGTCTGGACCGGTGGCTTCCCCAACAGCGAGAGCAGCGACGCCTACGATCTGGACCCCGAATCGTACCGCTTCGAAGACGACAACTGACCCCGATTTGAACCCTGCGAACACGTCGCAGTCGGGCGAAAAACCGACAGACACAAAGGGCAAATCAAAGGGGAATCTTTAAACAGTAATCCGGACAAGCAATAGACGCGCTAACCTGGGCCAATAGCTCAGTCAGGTTGAGCGCTCGGCTGATAACCGGGAGGTCCGCGGTTCAAATCCGCGTTGGCCCATCCTGAAATTAAGTCCGTTTTCACGGGCTTGATTGTTAGGGGTCAGGGAAAACTCCCCAGCCACCTAATCTCGTTACAACAACACCGAGAGAGACTTCTGGTCTCTGGAGGTGTGTTCTGATGCCGACTCGACTGCTCGCGAGCAGCAGGAGTCGGTGTCTTCACTGCGATTCTCACGTCACGCGGAGCTTCCGCCGTACCTTCGGCGACGACGACAACCGCGCGCACCGCTGCAACGAGTGTGACACGCTCATTCGCCTCTCGCACGGGAGCGGTGCCGGTCTCGACGTCGACATCCCCGACCCAGAGACGTCTCTCGGCCGCCACGGAGGTGAGCCAGCGTGACGTTCGTCCGCGCGAGCGAGCTGTACCACGTCTCGACTCGGACGACTGTCGCGCACCCGGCGACGCAGGCGACTGACGACGACGTGCGTCACGCCTTCGAGGAGCAGCCGTGAGCGACTGGGAGAACCCAGGCGCGCAGGAGGACATCTTCGACGCGCTCGAGGGAGCAAAAGCCGTTCGCTCCGATGAAGATGACTCGCTCACCGCCAGTGTCGAGACCACGAGCGACGAGGCGGACCTTGACGCCGGGAGAGACATCCCGCTCCCAGAGATGGGTCCAAGGACGAACACCAACAGAGACGAGCACGAGCGACGTGAGGAACGTCGCGAGCGAGTCCGTGAGTCACTCGAGGGCCCAGTCCCAACAATTCGGCCACAAGTCCACGAACTCGGTGCACATCTCTTGTTCACCGAGGAAGACCACGGACTGTTCGAGGACGACGTGAGCGACCTGGAAGACGGGCAAGTCGTCGCGCGGCACAACCAGAAGGCAATGATGCCGTTCTTCGCGCTGGTGTCACAGTACGAGCCGGACCTCTCCGAGACGGTCGACCCGTTCGGCTTCGACGGTCACGCATGGCGTATCCTCCCGTCCGACGTGAAAGGTGGGACACGCCACTGGCAGGGGAAGATTGCGGCTCGCGGCGAGAGCTACGAGCAGTACATGGAGTTCCAGATCGGCCTCGAGGCGGGTGACGCCGCTGGTGAGCGAAAGGTCACGTTCCAGTTCCGGCCGTCACTCCCGTGCGCGACGCACCACGAGACCGGCGACCGAATCGGTTCGATGCCGCGCGACCTCCCCTACGGTGTGCGCGTCCAGGTACACTCGTCGAACGTCCATCCTGACAAAATCGTCCCGCTGCTCCAGAAGCTGTGTGACGAGATTGACGTCAACTCCGGCTACTTCGGTGCTGAACGCGTGCATCCGAACAGCCGCGTCTACAACCTCGCGCAGTACGTCCGCGTCGATCGGACCTACGGCGAGAGACATCTCGTTTCCCGTAACGGCTTCCTCGACCAGCTCGCGGACTTCGCGAAGGTCTCTGGCGGCCGTGGCGAGTACAAGTGGAACAACGAGGAGGTCGTCGGTCATCGCAACGCGGTGGTTCTCGACGACGAATCCTGGCAGAAGCTGTTGCCGGGGATGCAGGCCGGTGCTCGAGCGAAGTACTACCATCCGAAGCTAGTCCGAAGCGAAGAGACCTCACCCGACGAGGATGCTCTTCGCGACCCGAAGTACGAGCTGCAGTTCACGCCGAAATACAGCGAGTTCGACTCGGTGCCGTGGCGCGCCGATGACTATGACAAGGACGACCTTCTCGCCGATCTCGACAGCGCGCTGGTGAACTCGCTCCACTGGTCGGGTATCCCGACGTCGTCGAGCGAGCCGTTCACCGCGGACGAATACTTCCAGGCCGAGGTCGACCATCGCGATGTCCCGATTTACGACAACCCGATGGACGACCTCCGCGACCAGGAGGAAGACGTCGCGCTGCAGAACTTCGCTCGCAACGATGCCACCGAGAAGCGGAAGGCGGTCGTCGCGGCCGTCCTGGAGGGCGGCGACGGTCAGCACATCGACGACATCACCGAACAGACGGGTGTCTCTCGCCAGACCGTCTACCGCGCCGCGGAGACGTTCAGCGACGTCTTCGAGGTCGTTGGTGGGAAAGCCTCATTCACGGACGGCATCGTTCGTGACCGCTTCGAGGAGTTGCTCTCGACCTTCGAGAGTGCGACCTCGTGGGTCAACAATCAGGTTCGGTCTCTCGTCGAGAGAGACAACCGTGACCTCGCCGAGACAGCTCTGGGTCAGTGGGCTCGGAAGAACATGACGACCGTCTCGCAGTCCGCTGACGGCCTGCTCGTGAAGGTTCACGACGGCCGCCCGCTGGACCGCTTCGAGCTGACGAAGCTCCTCCGCGAAGGCTACGAAGCCGCTCGGAGCGAGGGCTTCCAGACCGCTCTCGAGTTCGTCGAGAAGTCGACCGTCGTCTGGTCCGACTACGAGGGCAACCGCCACGAGTCGAGTGGCATCATCCGCACGTCGAACGCGTGGGTCTCGGTCAACGGTCAGCACGTCGCGCCGCTCCGCTGACGCGGTCCAGCGGAGAGGCATCACTATCCTGCGAGTCTGTTCTTTATGTACCCTACCGCGCACCAGTACCTGCTTTGCTGCTTTTCGTCCGAGAGCTGTGGCTGGTCTTTGCGATCTACGTGGAGAGGTGCGGGGGTGCGTTCCGGTGGTTGGGACAACCCCCCTTAGTCCGTGTGCCTAACGGCACAACAAGAAAAAAACCGCGGCGGTTGCTCGCGCGAAAATTTCCAGTTGATCCACTCGAAAGAGGGGGACGTGTTTATCAAACGGCGCGACTTCAAATCGACTTAACACGCCCGTAGTCGGGCTCATACACATACCCCGACATGAGGAGATCATGGATAGTCTCTTCAATTACCTCACGGTGGATTCCCACCTGTTCTCCCCACCGGTAGATCGCATCGTACTTTGCTCCAGAACCGTCGTCAAGTTCGTCAATGAGCTTGACTAGGACGTCAGTTAGATCGTCATCTTCAGAAGCAAAATCAAGGTTGAGATCGGATACGGCTGGGATTAAGTCCTCGCGCAGTTCCGTGTGGATGTCTGTTATTGTCGCTGCGACAATCATTAGTGTCCTACGGGCTTCCTGAGCACTGGGTGAACGTTCAGGGTGACTCACTTCGTTTCTTTTCTCTTTCAAATAGTACAGGTTGGATAGAACTGGTGGAAGGTCGCTCAATTGAGTGAGAACGGTATCATTCTTCTTTTCTTCCTCTGCATATTCCTGCATCAGTTGATCCAGAACCTGACCCCAAGCACCGGCCTCCAAATCTTCGTTTTGATGCTCGTACCACTGTCGAAGGCAGTGCTCAACTGCACGTAATGACAACATTACAGAAGATGTAGAACAGTCCACAACAATGGTCTTACAGGCTTCACGGAGGTCATTTTGTGGTCGTTCATCGAGCCAGCTCCAGACATACGTGTCAAATAATTCCTCAGGAGAGTTCAGCAAACGGTTGGGATCTAATAGTCCCGATGATGAGACAGGAATCCGCTGTTCGTGCGAGAGTTCGCGCCGTAATAGATGCTGCCAAGTACCTGCATTTTGGCCGAGTTCGTTCCGATCCTCATCCGAGATCGTGTCCTCTGGCGAGTCATATTTTGCTTCCAACTTCGTCCTGAATTCCACAATTTGACCTGTGACTGGGGTCTCAATCGTACTATCCCTAAGTCTGTTTTCCAATTGGTATAGCCCACCCAACACCTTGCTGTCTTCCTGAGTTCCGATTTGAGGATTCTGGTCACTTACGTCGATGTACCTGAAGTACTCTAGAATAATTCCTAGATCAAAAGCATCTGTGAGAGAAATGTGACCGCCCTCATATGCTGAAGCCCCCAAGTAGAATTCATGCTGTCCTTCTATATCTGGCATTGGCAAGAATTCATATTCAGTGAACATAAACTTTTGACAGAGTCTTGTGACGCACTGATTTTGATTTGATGACGTTATCACTATCTAACAATTTCCTCAAAGCGTATCCGAGCTTTAGCAGATTGTCGCTGTTGGTGGTTTGTGTTCGACCATGTCAGCGGCGGCAGATTACTCGAATGGACCATCCGCTCTTTCAATATTCGAATCCCACGGCCAACTGGCTTGTATACGACGAACCCGTACCACCCGTTGTGATTCCGTAGCTCGTTATGGTACTTCTCGTAGATCTGCCAGTATCCAGTTGACACCATCCCAGCCTTGATCTCGACCGGCGTGCCATTCTTGAACTCCGCGTCACACCAGCTGGTGTGCTTCCCCTCTCGAATCAGTCCACGCGACTCACAGAGTTTTCGCTCTGCCAGCGAGCCGTATCGGTTCGCGTTGCTCGAGCGGTTCACGCGTGCGCCTCGCGTATATTATATATATCTCGGCGGCCGGTGGTCCGCACAGTCATGGCGAACCGAGCGAAGCGAGGGGGTCCGGTATGACCACTGTCCCGTCTACAGACCGCGGGGTGTCCCGGGACACGGACACCGAAGAAAGTCGACGCTGTCACGCGAATACCTCGTTAACGGTGTCCCGCGTTTCAGTGTAGGCGTCGCCGTCTTGGTAGTCCGACCAGATGCGACCGACCTGAGACTTGCTGAACGGCACGTATTTGGCCGTTTCACGGTGGGACAGTCCCTGCTCTTTGCAGTTGATGACGGTCCAAATAGCCATCTCACGGTAGCTCTTCTCGGCGTCGACACCCTGCTCCTCGCCCTCCTGCCAGCTCCACGGCGCGAGGTCGTTCGTGTTCGGCTGCCAGCTCTTGTCCGGGAGCGGGATTCCCTGCAGTGGCTCGGTGAGCGGGTTGCGTCCCTTCCGGTTCTTGACGTCGCGGTAGAACTGTGCGGTCTTCTTCCCGGTCTTGTGGCACGCCGTACAGAGTTCGCGGACTGCTGGGGCGACGTCCTTCCCGTCGTGACCGATGATGATGATCGAACCGCCGTACTTGCGGATTCGGTAGACCATCGTCGCGAGCTTCGTGCTTGCATCCCAGCCGTCGCGACCGCGACCGGACGCCGTACTCGAAGCTTCGTCGAAGACGAACAGCTTCGGCGTCTGGTTGCCGGCGAGGACGGTCTGCTCGTCTTCAACCATCCACTCTTCGAGGTCCGCCCAGGTACAGATCCACTCGTCGGCCGCCTCGAGCGTGCGGATGTTCGTTCCCACCTGGGCGTTCTCACCGTGCATCCCGTGCCAGAGTTCCGCGAGGAGACACGCGAAGAACGTCTTGCCGTTGCCCATGTGGCCGTAGAGGTAGAGCATAGCCGCGTCGCGGCCGATGAGTTCCTCGAGGGTGCGGAGGACACGAATACCAGAGACGTCGGGCTCGTCCTGCTGGCTGCCGACGTAGTGGCGAATCCCGGCCGCGTCGCCAGCCGCGAGACGGTCGCTGAACCCTTCCGTCGCGTGGTAGCCCATCCGTTGCTTGTATGCCACTGTCTTCTCGAACTGAGCGGGCCAGCCAGATTCGAGCCAGCCTCGTCGATACGCTCGCTCGTAGGCTGCCTTGAGAATCGAGAGGTGCCGACGAGAGTTCCGGTTCCGTACTTCGCCCGCGTGAGCGTAGACGTGCTCGTTGTCTCGTCGGTGCCGTCCGTCCTTCCAGTCCTTTGACTCCGAAGCGGCCCATTCGCCGCCGTTTCCTTGTTCGTCACTCATTGTTGCCTCCGTCGGCTGCTACCGGTCGTTCGCTGTGTCCGTTCGTCTCCTCGCGGAGCAGGTCGGTGTCATAGTCATCGCTGAACCAGTCGTCCGGTCGGCCGTTGTCGACACCCCTGCGTCGCTGGTGTTGCGTCCGACCGTCGGGCTCCGGTGCGTCCGGGAGGTCCTCGATCTCGTCCTCCATCTCTTCGATCATGCTGGTGACGCTGACACCAGGTGCGAGCGTGGCGTCTTCCTGCTCCGCCATCTCTTTCATCAGTGTGAGGTCGTGGATCTCGGTCCCACGCCGGAGGACCGTCGCCTTGAGTTGCGAGTAGGCGCGCCGAACGGCGTGGTGGTGTGCGTATAGTTCGTCGACTCGCGAAGCGTTCTCCCACGCCAGTCCCGGCTCGAGGTCGGCCTGTTCACAACCACGGACTTCCAGCTCGCCAATGTCGTCGTACCAGTTGAACCGAGTGACGACGTAGTCGACGCCGTCCTCGGGCTGGAACGGGGGTGCGCCAACGACAGTCTTGGACTCCCAGACTTCCGGGAGGACCGTCACGACTCGGTACATGGATTCCGTACCAGGGTCCGCAATCCCGACCTCGATTCGTTCGGGACCAGGGAAGAGGTAACTCGAGATCGCGTTGCCGAACATATAGGTCGGGAGTGCAAGGACGAACGAGGCGAGTGCGAACGCGGCGACGGATTGCGGGACGTCGGGAAGCTGTGGACTTGCGTAGACAGCCCACACACCTGCGGCGAGGACCATCACCGAGAGCGGAATTTTGTACTCGCCGAGGAGGTAGACCGCTCGGTCCTTGTTGTTCCGGAACGTCGGCAGCGGTTCGCTCATTCGAGTCCCTCCACCGGGTCGTGTTCCTTGTGCTTGCGTCGGTAGGCCGCGACAGTGACCATGAGGCCGGTGACTGTGACGCCGCCTAACCAGCCAGCCGTCGACGTCGTCTGCTCGAAGGGCGAGGGACCGCCCTTCTGACCAGTCGAGACGTAGCCACAGCTTCCTGCAGCGATACACTGTGACGTGGTGATGCTCACGACGGCGGCACCGTCGTTCTTGGCCGCGTTGACCTCGAGCATCGTCCGCCCGCGCGGGACGTTGACCGTCTTGATGTTGAACGAGCCCGCCCCTCGAGAGACGTCAGGTGACTCCGAGAGGGTGACTCGGTTCGGAATCTTCGACTCTACGAGGAGATAGAACCGGCCGTCCCGATAGTCCCAGTCGACGAGCTTCGTGACCGGCCCGATCTCGGCAGCGTAGGTGGTCGCGTTCCGGTCGACATCCGGGGTCGACGGCTCTGGTGTTGGTGTGGAGGTCGACGTTCCCGAGGTCTTCGGCGAGGTCGTGGTGTTCCGCGTCTCGTTGATGTAGTCCCTCGTGACATTCACCAGCTCGTCGGTAGCGGCGGTCGTGTTCGTCTGGTTAGTGAGCGGTTCGTCGGTGGCCGTCTGGTTCCCGGTCGGTGTCGGCGTCGACGTGGCCTGCTCGAGGCCAGCGACTCCGCTGGTCATAGTCATAGCGACGACTGCCAGCACCGCGAGAACCCGAAAAATGTGGTTCATAAGCGTATTACGGTCGGAATAGTGCGACGACAAGGAGGGCGACAACGACGCCGAGGGTGGCGAACTGCGTGCCTCCGATGTTGATACCGAAACCACCTCCCCCTTCATTCTCTGCTGCCTCGACCTGCTCGCGGATTTCGAGAGCGCGTTCAATCTCCTGTTGAAGGCGGTTGGTGTCGTACGTTTCGTAGACGTACTTTTGAACAGTCGTGTTCTGTTGTGTCTCGCCCGTCTTCGGATTCGTAATCTCGTTCACCTGCCACGACTCGTCCAGTTGGACGACGCGCGAGGCGTTGCCGTCTTGGACGGCCATGTACGTCGTTCCCGACAGGTTCGCCGGGTCGTACGTCTGGTTTGCTTCAAAGCTGCTCACGTCTTCGCCGCTGTAGAACAGCGTGCCGTTGTAAGTCGTGCCGTTCGACGTGACGGAGAACGAGGAGTTGAAGTTGCTAGAGAGGCCGTACTTGGCGAGTTCGGCGGCTGCATAGCCGTAGTAGCCGGTGGAGCTACTGTTAGTGCCCCCCTCGTGTGCGAGGGTACAGGCATCGTTGAGTGCGGTCGCGTTCAAGTCACCCGATTGGTACGAACCATAGACGCCGTCGACGAGAGCGTTCACATTGTCCTGCACGCGCTGGCTTTGGGAGGCCGACTGGTCGAGCAGGTTGTAGTAGTCGGTGATGTCGACAATCTCGAACTCGGTCAAGTCTTGGCTGGCCCCACCCTGATAGACTCCGCCGTCTTGGTAGACGTGGTAGGAGTCTGTGGGTGCGGTGCCAGAGACGTTGTAGACGTTCGGTGTTCCGGTCCCGTCGTCGGCTTGGTCACGAGGCTCCCAGACGCGTTGTTGAGTGCCAATGTCGTAGACCGGTAGACGCCACTTGTGTTGAGTGCCGTTGTTGAGGGAGACGTTCGTGGTAGCCCACCCGACGATGGGCGCGGTTGGTTCGGTAGAGTGTTCTTTTGTGTACAGGGACGAGTTGTTTTGAGACCACTGGTACTCCAGAGAGTACATCGCCGCGTTCCAGTTTTCGAGAGAGTTGATTTGCTGGCGAGTGGTGTAATCGCGGACCGTGACGTTCGCCTCTGATTTTACGACTGCCGACGTGTTCCCGTCGTTCAGCCCCTCGATGACGCGTGCCTTCGCCTTGCACATGAGGACCGGCTCGATGTCGTTCGCGAGGTTATTGGAGGTCGTCATGTAGCTGTCCGTCTGAGACCCGATAGCCTGCGAGGATTGGTAGAAGTCGATGTTCGACGTGGCGTCACTGTCGGCAGTGAAGAATCCGCATTCGTTCTTCAGGTCGGCCATGTCGTAGAGCAGCCACAGTGGATTCACGACACCGCGTGAGAGGTCGCACTGTTCCACGCTGATGCTGGTCTGAGCCTCTGCCTGTCCGATTCCGCCGCCGACGCCGCCGAGGACCGCACTCGAGACGATAACGAACGCGAGGGTTAGCCGCGCAATCTTACGCAGCATCAGCGACCTCCTCGAGGACGGTCACGGAACCGCTCCTATCGCGGCTATCGTAATCAGGCTGTACGAGATGATGCACACGAACGCCCAGAGAAGCAGTAGAACGAGACACTGCCACTGTGGGAGTGCGAGACGGTACATCACTCATCCACCATCACCACGCCATCCGGCAGATCGTCGATGTCCTTGCTCGCGAGGTACTTGTCGTAAGCCACGACTGCGAGAGCCAGGAGCGCGGGGGCGGCGAAGACCACCCCGACAGCACCGTCCGTGAGGACGTCGAGGCCGTACGTGACCGTCGAGAAGCCCGCTGCCATGACTATGACAAGGCGATTCACCAGCTCGGTTCGGGTCTGTTCGATTCGGCTCATCGAATCACTCCACGTAGCTCACGAAGATTGCGGAGGCCGACTGCACGAGGACCAGCACGAAGCTGATGATGTCGCTCGAGTCGACGAAGTCCTGGACGAACGGGATGAACATATACGCCGGAACGATACCGAAGGCGACGATGATGACCCCGTACTGCCACTGCTCGTACTCCGAGCCGTCCAGCTCGTTGGTGACGACGATCCACGCGATGCCGGCAAGCGTCAGCAGCGACGCCCAGGAGATGCTCACTCCAGAACCGGACCAAACGACGTCGTTGAACGAGAAGTTGGTCAGCAGGTTCACCTGGAGGCTGATAGTGCCGAGTGCGATGGCACCCATGAAGGGTACC
Source organism: Halogranum gelatinilyticum (assembly GCF_900103715.1). Taxonomy (NCBI): domain Archaea; kingdom Methanobacteriati; phylum Methanobacteriota; class Halobacteria; order Halobacteriales; family Haloferacaceae; genus Halogranum; species Halogranum gelatinilyticum. Next base: position 494,240 of record NZ_FNHL01000002.1, read on the forward strand.
AAGATCAGTGCTGCAAGGTCGATTGGGTCGATTTCGTTTTCTGCCATAACGTCACCGCTGAAATCACCCGTCTAGACTTATCTGTCCGCAAAATAGGAGGTATCTTGACTGATTGCTAGTAGGAAAGGGCACCCTCTGCCGACGGTCTGGGACGAACGGTCTCTAATCTATCAAGAGGGGGTACTGTTAAGTGCAATCGGGTGGCCGCCCGTTCTGAGCATGGGATTCAGAAAACTCGTCGAACGCGACGGCTCTGGAACGGTGACGCTGAACAAGGACGACCTCCGACTGGACGGAATGGTCGACGCCGAGGGGAACATCCGCGAGCAGGAGATGCACGTCCAGCGACTCTCTCGTGGCGCGTACCTCGTGCGCGCGGTCGAGAACGGGACCGTCCCTGAGATTCAGAAGCTCCTCCGGTGCGATGACTAAGCGAACCAGCCTGAAGCTCACCGACGAACGCCAGCTGCTCCTCAAGCGCGCCAGCGAGATCGTCGCCCGGGACGACCTCGACGACCCACCGATGTCGGTGGTCCTCGACGCGGCACTCACGCACCTGGTCGAATCACGCGAGAATCTCGAGGACGTCCGAGATCAGTACCCACCACAGACGGTGAAGGACTGCTGTAACACGTCAGTGTTGGGACTACGGTATCGGACGGCGATTGAGAGTAAGTGGCGGTAGGTCGGTCGGAGAGAATTACGAAGAGGTGTTTTCTGAGCTCTGGTGATCGTCCAAGCTGAGCGAAAAGCTTCCGAGCAGATAGAGGACGGAGACAGATCCGAGGATAAGAGGCAGAATAGAGATCAGACCCATGTATTCTATCTCGGTCAGCATCTGCATGATGATACTCAATTGGAAGACGATAACGGCCGTCACTCGTCGAATCGTTCGCTGGAGGGCTTCGGTCGCCATACTCTATCCGACAGTGGGTTGATAAAGTCGGTTTCGATACCCGTGGATGGGTGTCTTTGAGCGCGACCCCACGGGGTTCGGCGTAGATGTATACGGTCGCCTTGATGTATGCACCTTTTCGGCGGTCATGGTCATCGGGAGTGCATAGAAAGCGAGCAGAATCCCGTGTGTGCTGAAGCGGGTGCAGCGAGTCTCATGGCGTGGTTAATAAAGAACGACTGGTCAGTCAGTGTAGATTCACGCAATCAGACCCCCCGTGCATATATTGATTGATATGGGATACAGAAGGGAGAGGTCCTCACGGGGTACCGATTGTTGGTTGGGGACTTGGTGGTGCTTCTACGAGTTCGATGTGGACAATCGAACCGCACTGTGGACAACTGAAATCGTGATACGTCCACTGTCCATCTTTTCTGACTCCAAAGTCCCAGTTCTGCTCTCCCGTAGGCTCATAGTCGCAACTCTCGCACTCGAGTAAGGAGTGCTTCGACTCTTCGTCTGCTACTTGGATAAATGCGATCGTCGTAGCGATTTTTGGGTCGTCAGTGTCGGAGAAATACGTGTCAACAGTCACTCGACAATCCATCTGGGATAGCTTCCCGTCGTACCTGTCGATGAGAGCACCAGCGATTACTTCCTCACTTGTGATGGGAACTGATTCGAGACTCTCATGAATCGAACTGGGATCAACGTCGTCTGTGTAACTCCCAGGCCCGTCTGCTGCATCGACTGAGCATAATGCGCCTGTTTCGGTGTTCCATCGAACTTTGACCATAGCATGGACTCAACGCGGAGTCATTTCTAGCTTCGGGCAGGTCGTCAAAAAAGGAGTACTGAACTGATACCAAAGAGCCTGTGTGTTTCGATGGGCTCTGACAGCCGCGTTAGAGCAGCTCGTCGGCGATGATCTCGTACCCTGCCTCGCGCAGGCGGTACTCGTTCGGCATCGAGGCGATGCGAAGCACTCGATGACCGACAGCAGCGTTCACTCGCCGCGTGACCAGACTCCACCGGACGATCTCGTCGTCGGTGAAGCTGACCGACACGCCGTGTCGGTTACACACCTGGCTAACGATGGTTCGAATCTCACTGGGCGTAACTGCGGTGACTTTCTCGCCCTTGTCCTCGTCTGCTTCGTCGTCGAGGATGAAACTCGTCTCACCGCCCTGCTGGGTCTTCTTGAGGTAACCGTCCTCTTCGACGATTTTGTTGAGGAGCGAGGTCGTCGTCTGGAGCGTGTCCTCTTCCTCGTCGTCGTCCTCGTCGATGTGTTCGCTCACGTCGTTGTAGTAGAGGTGAGCGTTCAGCTGGCTGCGTGCGAACTCGGTGTTCGGAAGGTCGGCCGCGATGACCTTCAGCAGCTTCGTTCGTTTCTCAGTCAATTCCTCGGTCGGGGTGGGATCTTCACTCATTGCTGTAGCTCCCACGCCCGATTGACGACAGATTCAAGAAGCCGCCCACCAAATCGACTGATGAGCGGTGACAGTCCTGACTGTCGCCCGTCGGGCGTGCTGTTGTTGACCCGGCATCCAAGCCAACTTCCACATTACCCTGGATGCAAACGGGTCCCGCGTCCGACTGCTTCTACGACGACCAACTTTGTCTGCACCTAGCTCTATCTAACTCCCCCCACTTAGTATTACCGCAGCAACACCTACGACATCCACCAAAATGGTTAACAAGATAGCCCAATTAAACAATAGCATAGGTGGATACCGACTATGGACGAGACAAAACAAATGATGCCTTCGGATGATCGGGATAGGGGAATACTCACTCCAGATGATCGTAAGTTCCTGAAGGGAAAGAAAGAATTCTCGAGTGAACAATCTGAGCGGGATGCTCGCTACAGGATACGTAAGAGGGTCAAGAATTCGATATTGGACTTCAGTATCCTTCTACATCACCTTGACGAGAGAGATCGAAAGCAGGTATTCTCGAAGCATATGGCGAAGTCTTCTGATGATGAGATATCTAGCGAGAAGCTACGCGAATTTGTTGAATCAACTATGTTCTCGCAAGGGATTTCCGACGCAATTTCTCTACTATATCTGGGCGTCAGCGATGCTGGCGATTCATTTGAGGCGGTTCTCAAAGAAGGAGTTGCTGGTGCTGAGGAGAGTAAGGGATACTTGGTTGACAGCGTCTCGGTCGATATCGATGTTTCTCGTGGGAAGCCCGACATGGAAGATCTTGTTTCGAAGTTGAATAGTGGCGAACCCTTATCCGAAGAAGAGATTAGAGCAGTCATCAACTCTGGCCAATTTGACATCGATGCCGAGTCGCTTGATATGCTTCTCCAGCAGATATCATCTCAATTATCCGTAGAGTCTGAGGATGTCGAGATTAATCTGAATTACGAACCAGATGACGAATAGCGGTTAACTCTACGATGTCGTAGTGAGTGAGTAGTCAGACAACTCGCGCTGCTTCTCCTCTTCGACGTAGTGTTCTATCGCCGTTGCCCATTTCCGCAGGTGGTTCGCATTTGCAGCGTGGTCGGTGTCGTCCAACGCTTCCTGATACTTGTCGTCGCCGTCCCATAGTTCTCCAACGAGGTCATCGAGCGTCTCATTCGTGACAGTCTCGCGATGCCCGTCTCTGGTTGTGATATAGTGTTGGGCTCGAGCTTTGCGATCATCTGCGAGCTGGAATATGTCGCTCCAAGAGTTCATGACCGGGTCGCAGGCTTGACACTCACAGAGCGGGTCATCAAAGTCCGTGCCAAGGTCTTCGACGTCGTAGACGTTGAGGAACTCCTTCACGGGGTTGTAGTAATATCGAACACTGTCACCACTGCCACCACCGGAGTCCGTTTTTTCCGATTTAGACTCGCCATGCTCGATTCCAAAGCTTACACCACGGAGACCGAAGAAGGCCATTAGATTAGCGAAGTAGTCACTGTACATCATGTGCGGATCAACTCCTCGCTGGGAGACCCGTTCAACCAAGTCGAGAGCTTTGCAGAGTTCCCCGATAGAAACATCTCGCTTATCGAATCCATCAATCCACAGGAACACCTCTCGAACCGGAGCCTCCTCCACTGCACGTACAATCTCTCTTCTGTTGCTCTCGGTATGGATGAAGGATTTATCCACGTAGAAGCAGGGCTTGACGGGACAATCACTGTATTCGGCCGCGTAGTTGATAATCTCCTCATTCGCCCGGATATCTGGCCGACTATTGATCTTAACGTACCAAGGAACCAGGGCTCGAGGAGTTAGACTGGCAACGCTGTCGAGGTAGCGTCCTAGCTTGTTTTCGCTGGCCTCATCCAGCAAATCCAGTTGCAGGTCGCACGACTTCTCGATTATCTTCTTCTGGTCTTCGCGACTGAAGTCGAAGTAGTTGAGGTTGCTCCGATTTTCCAGCACGTCAGAGATTGGTGGCCCGTAGTATTCTGCCAGGTTACTCGCCCACGAGCGAAGCTCTCCGTTCGACTTTCGAAAGTTGTCTCCCTTCCTGAACTCGGGGAGGTACGGTTGAACGTAGAAGTCTATCTGCTGTTCCGGTTGGAGGTTGGACAGCGTCCCAGCGATCTTGTCTGTCTCTGTAACGACGAAATGAGACGAAACTATGAGAGAATCGTAGTAGGGTGCAGCACGCTCAATTTCTTTGTACTCGCCGAAGGTGTAGTAGTGGAGGCTATTTTCGAACATGGTTGCGGACGTATTCCTGCACCCGAGATTTCGCGTGTGTGCTAGGATCATTCCGCACAGGAGGTGATAAGCATTTCACATGAGTTCCTACTGATAGAAGACCTATCGGTGAATCATCAATCCGAGAGACGAGATCGTCGGTGATGTTCTCTTCCCAAACCGATAGGTAAGAGAAGTCCACGACTGAGGTGTTTCTCTCGGCTTGGTTGATTCCTCGCTTGAAGTCTCGAGATTTCAGTTCCACAGCGACCGTGGTATTGCCCTGTAAGGCGACGATGTCGATAGGGATAGAGTAGAGACGTGCCTCTGTTGCAAATTGGTACCCTTCTTCGCGGAGGTAGTCAGCGACAATGCCCAGTTGATATTTTTCCGACCAGTACATCAGAGACCTACCCCAGAACGTCTTCCTTGATTTTCGACTTGTCGGTGTACTCTGGGTATTGCTCGTAAACGTACTCGAGGAGGTCGTCTAACTCCAGGTCATTGTATTTCTCGACGAGTGTCTCCAGATCTTCCTTCGTCTCGGGGTCAAGAACAGCGTCCAGCTCTTGGCTGATTTTGCGGCCTTTCTCAGTTATCACGAACTTCTTTCCGGCATGGTTGCTCCGATCCTCGGAGTCTCGGATGTAGTCATAGTCTTCGTCGGATTCAATTTCTTCGATGGCACCCAGAGAGATGAGGAACTCCAACGCGTCGAATGCACCTTCCGAAAAGGGACCGTAGTGGTAAGACTCGAATTCGAACGTGATGTCTTCGTAGAGGTTACTGAACTCGCTCTCGTGTTCGATGAGGAAGAGTAGCTTCTGTAGGCGTGTGGTTCCCTCGATCTCGTCGGCATATCGGAAGAGCAGAAATGCGACGTCCTCTCTGCGGTCGATATCGTCGATATTAGCCATATCAAGCCTAATAGGGCGAGTATGGAATAGTGTTGTGGAGTGTGAATGTACGTTCTTCAATCTATTATATGGTGTCAATTGTGAACCGGTCCCCATCAGTCACTCGGGGTGAAAGCCCGTGAATACGTAATCAATTAAGTCCTACTTCATTGACTCTGGAACCTACCACTCCTCTTCACGAACTGCTGTGTCTGGATCCATTTGCACATGACGTACTTGAATGTCTGGTGGGTTGGGGGAATTTTCTATTTGAGCCTTAGTGGCACCCATTTTAATCGCTGTTTCAAGAGATGTTCTACCCTTGATTGGAACTATGAATTGGACGACTTCGGTCGAATAATTTGATCCATCCACTCCCTGATATTCAAGTCCTATCGAAAACGAATACACACCTATCCCAGACACCTCATGTAATTTCTGTGATATTAGCTCAAAAGCCCATGGTGAAAATCTATCGTTGCCATGTCCATATTCCTTTTTGACCAACACACTTGGAGATATGATGAAAATATTCGACTGCTTAGGATGGAGATAGTTATCATCTGCTTGATACCAATCTAATTCACTTTCATCAAGAGTAACATCCTCAGTATGAGGTTTGAGAATCATGTCGTCTGATTTTGTATGTGGTGTGATCTTCACACGAATGTTGCTCGCAGGGCCGGTACCAATGTTCGAAATCTTCAGTTTAAATTGGCTACTTGGTTCGCTGTAAGGCCTTAATTTATCAACTACAAGATTCGGCTTTTGATTCAATGATAAGATTTCTTTTTGATCTCTCTGAATCTCGCTCTGGGAATCAAGAAGCGAAGTTTGTTTCTCTTGGAAGGAGGCCTGATCAGATAGTGACTCTGCTTGTGCAGAAAGGGCAGCCGCCTGATCGCTTAGGGCATCGGCTTGCTCTTGTTGTGTCTGTCCTGAACTCCAATACAGATACAAAAGCCCTAGGGTAAGGGTAGCGTCAATAATAATGCCAAATAGTTGGATTTCATCCCCTTCCGGTGCCAACATTAGGATTAATATTGAAAGAATATAGAAACAGACCGTAGATAAGGCAAGAGCGAAGCTAGCATATACAAACTTATCAATTATGTCTTGAATTTTCATTAGAGGAGAAATTATAAGCATCACATATATGCCTGTTTGTCACACAGTTGTGAGCTGGTTTTCACGCCAGCATATATTGATATCACAACTGAATTGTGGTCAATGAATTCACTTTTCCACTGAGGTTTTCATTAAACAAACCCAGCCCACTCACTCGGTCTCACTTTATCCGGTGGCCGCGGTCTCGGCATCGGCCGCATCAACTCCGCGTTCACCTTCCCCTCGAGGTACAACTCGCCCCACACAGTAATCTCGAAGTGATCTGCATCGGCATCGTCGGAGATCGGCGCGACCATCCCTGCGTGAGACAGTACACGACACCGCTCTCGCACGCGACGAGCTGAAGCGTCGGCACTCAACTCACGCGAGATGAACTCGGGTGAGCAGAGGCCTTCAGCTTGCAGCATCTCCAGTATCCGGTCATCTACAGCATTCTGCCACCGACCACTCTTCCTCGGAGCCGACATTGATAATTTTCCTACGAACCGGATTCAGCGACGCCATTGCTGTTTCCGTTATCGCCTTCATCTTCAACAGCGTTTACCGGACGGTCCTGCTCAGCATCCCACTCGCCGTCGAGATACTGTTCACCCTTCTCGGTGATGATGTAGACACCGTTGCCGAGAGCGGTGAGCATCCCATTTTCGGCCAGTTTTTTCAGACGACGAGATACGTGGGCGCGAGATACGTGGATGAATCCGCTATCCGCCAACTGCTTCGGAGAGCCAGAACCCTCCTCACGAATCACCTCGAGGATTCTGTCGTCCCAAATAGTCATCCACGAACCCGAATGTCGCATTAGATGCGAATAAACACGGGCGTTGGGTATACAATTGGTTTCCTACCGATAGTATTCGGGCATACTGTTACGACACGTCGTTACATATATGTAACAACGGTTCTACAGCGTAGATGCGGAGTTGTGAGACGAGCTGACGGCTGGTGATGATTTTGTAGGCCCCGCGGTGGTGCTGGAACCACCACCACGGGGAAGCTCCGTCAACCGCTATGACGGAAATTAAGACCGCGGGATTGCAGTCCCGCACGACAGTGGAGGCACCGCCCTTTGATAAGAGCGACGACGCTGACTGCGCAGTCTGTGGCATCCGACCAGCCGAAGGGCTGGACGCACGGACCCGCGAGGGCGTCTGTTCTACGTGTGCGCGTCTCCGGTGCGACGGAGGACGCGACGAGTACGACTTCTTCGACCTCGAGGGAGAGACAGAAATCGACGTCCGGTGTACCACACCGTGTGGCGCGCCGGACCTCTGCGACGGCTGGAACGAGACCGTCGAACTCGACGAACCAGCGTACATCGACGAGAACGAGCGCGTTCACTTCCCCGGCTTCGAGTGGCAGTGTCCCGAGTGTGGGAACCCGTACGAGTTCGTCGTCAACGGTGTGGAGGTGAGCAACCTTGTCTGAAGCCACGCAGTCCCGTGAGGAACTGTTGGTCTCCGACCTCACCGCGTTCCAGACTAACGCACTGTACGTTATCGCAGGTGAAGAGGACACTGAGCAGTGCTACGGGCTGGAAATCATGCGGCGTCTCAGAGAGGTCTACGGTAGGGTCATTCACCACAGCCGCCTCTACACGAACCTCGAGAGACTCGTCGACGATGACTTCGTCGCCAAAGGTCAACTCGACGAGCGCACGAACTTCTACGTCCTCACCGAGAAGGGACAGTACGCGCTTCGTGAATACCTCGAGTGGCAGGCTCGTCACTTGGGTCCAGAAGTTTCCGAGGAAGGTGACGACGCATGACCGACGACCTCGAGCCGCTCAAACCCCGCGAGGCGGTGAAGATGTATCTCGACTCTCGACGCAACGAGGTCAGCGACCAGACGCTGCAGTCGCACGACTATCGACTCCAGAAGTTCGTCGAGTGGTGCCAGGACAACGAGATTACCAACATGAACGACCTCGGCGGCCGCGACCTCCACTTCTTCCGCGTTCACCGCCGGGAGGAGGACGGGTTGAAGCCGGTCACGATGCAGGGACAGCTCTCGACACTCCGGCGGTTCCTGCAGTTCTGTGCGACGGTCGACGCCGTCGACTCCAACCTCGCCTCGAAAATCATCCTCCCGCGGCTCAAGCGCGGCGAGGAGGCTCGCGACATCAAACTCGAGCCCGACCACGCTGAAGCGATTCTCGAGTGGCTCGACACGTACCACTACGCGAGCCGGAAGCACGTCGAGGTACTTCTCGCGTGGCACACCGGGATGCGTATCGGTGCGATGCACGCCATCGATGTCGACGACGTCGACTTCGAGGACCTCTGCATCGAACTCCGCCACCGACCGGAGAGCGACACGCCGCTGAAGAACGGTATCGACGGCGAACGTGACATCAGTATCACGCTGGAGATCGGGCAGGTGCTCCACGACTACCTCGAGGTCAACCACTTCGACGTGACCGACGAGTTCGGACGGAAGCCGTTCCTCTCGTCTTCACACGGCCGCGTCTCGATTTCGAACATCCGCGGTGACTTCTACGCGTCCACTCGCCCCTGCAATTGGGGGAACTGTCCGCACGGACGCGAGCTCGCCGAGTGCGAGGCCATCAACCGTACCTCGGCGAGTCGCTGTCCGTCGTCTGTGAGTGCTCACCCGATTCGTCGTGGGTCAATCACTCACCAACTACGGCAGGACATCCCGACCGACATCGTGAGCGGCCGCGTGAACGCGACGCCCGAGATCATCGACAAGCACTACGACCGTCGGACGAAGCGCGACCGGATGGAACAGCGTCGTCAGCACCTGGAGAAGCTGGAGTGATTCTGGTGCGCTTTTTCACAACCCCAATTTCCCGCCCGAACCTGCCGGCCAGTTTCCGACTAGGTTCTTCGCCAGTCGCCGCGTTGGCCCATCCACTTTGCACTCGGCCCTTGGCCGAGTGCGGCTGGGGCCAGACAACTCCCCAGCCACTTAACTTCGTTACAACACCACCGAGAGACTTCTCGGTGCTGTCTTCTCGACTCCTCACCACCGGGAATGACGCCTGTTTCGTCCGTGGACGTCCACCGGAGCCTCGAAGACAACTGTCTGAAGCATAGGGTCTCCCGTTTAGCTAAATATTTAGATGAGCATCTAAACGCAGCACCGTCTCACTCGAAACTGCCCAGCGTCGCCTGGTCACTGTCGCCGCCTCCCTGCCCGTCACCCGCGTCGTCGTCTGCAACAGGTTCCGGGCCTCCACGTCGAGAGAACGACGCTCGGCGACGGATCTCCGGATCCGCCATCGCTTCGCTCGCTCGCTCCTGCAACTTCCCGAAGCGGTCCTGTGCCGACTGTCGTTTGGCCTCGTAGCCGACGATGGGCCGGGGGTAGTCCTCACCGACTTCGACGCCGCACTCCGACTGGACGTGGAGGGGTGTCTTTTCGGGTTGGTCGAGATAGTCGGCTGGGAGGTCGCGGAGTTCCGGTACCCATCGGTAGACGAACTCGCCGTCAGGGTCGTTGTCGCGGACCTGCTTGCGTGGGTTGTAGATCCGCATGGAGTGGACGCCGGTGACGCCGGTCTGCATCTGCCACTGGGTGTAGTTGATGGCCGGGTCGGCGTCGACGAGATGGTAGTAGAACCAGTCCGCACCGACCCGCCAGGGCTGTTCGAGGATATAGCCGAAAAAGGAGGCGCACATCGCCCGCATTCGGAAGTTGAGCCAGCCCGTCTCGCGGAGACAGCGCATCGAGGCGTCGACCATCGGAAACCCCGTCTCGCCGCGTTTCCATGTCTCGACGAGGTCGGCGTCGTGGTTCGAGCGGTTGAACCCCCGGAACACCGGGTTGACCGCGACGTCCATCCAGCCGGGCCAGTCTTCGAGTTTCTGGTTGTAGTGGCGGTTCCAGTAGAGTCGCGAGACGAACATCGACCGCCCGCTGCCGTCGGGTGCGTCGCGCTGGACGCGCTGGTAGACCTCGCGGACGGAGAGACAGCCGAAGCGCAGGTAGCCCGAGAGCCGACTGGTGCCCGTCTCTGCGGCACTCGGCGAGGAGATAGACGACGGATACGACCGGATCACGTCGACGAAGCGGTCCAGCCGGGCGACCCCCGCCCGGCGGCCGCCCTTCGGGACGCCGGTCTTCTCGGGAGAGACGTCGTACTGTTCCTCGATTGCCGTGGTCGTGACCGTCGAGTCCACGCCGTGGTCGCCGAATCCGGAGTCGTCGGGTGCGACGGTGTCAGTCTCGAAGTAGGTCTCGACGTGGTCGCTCCAGTTCTCGCGGGGGTCGTCGACACCGCGACGAAGCCCGTCGCCGTCGACGAAGGTGACGCCGAAGCGGTCGGCGAGGCGGTCGTCGCGGCGGCGGCCGTAGCGGCCGGTCGGTTCGGCCGTGGTGACGACGTCCCAGCCGCGGTCGACGAACTGTCCGAGAATCGTTTCGGGGTCGCCGTGGGCGAGGACGAGGTCGACGCCGCGCTCGGCGTACTGCTCGCCGAGGTCGTCGAGCGACTCGTGGAGAAACCGGCGGCGGGCGTCGCAGGCGAGCGAGCCGTCGGTGTAGAACTGGGGGTCGAAGAGGAACAGCGGACAGACGGTGTCGTACTCGCGGGTGGCGTAGGTGACGGCCGGGTTGTCGGCGACGCGGAGGTCGCGGCGATGCCAGAGGACGCACGCGGTGCCGTCGCTCTCGCTCTCGTCGGTGACAGCGGTGCCGACGTCTTCGGCGTCGTCGACGTCTGTGATTCCGTCACCGTCTTCGGCGTCAGCAACGTCTCCGGTGTCGCCACCGGCGGGGCTGTCGTCCGGTGTCGGCTGCGTCTCGCGGGACACGCGTCGGACTTCGGAGCGAGAGCGAATAACCGTGTGGTGTGGAGCGGGGTCGCGGCACCACGGCTCAGACGCGAAGCAGCCTGAGTCGTCCGGCGACCAGCCCGAGTACCGCACCGGTGAGATGTGCGACGAGCGCGCTGCCGGGCGCGCTGAACAGCAGCGTCAGCCCGCCTGCGACGACGGCGACGAGGAGGACCGTCACGCGTGGCGGGAGGCGAAAGCGGTCGAGCAGCGTCGACGAGACGGGATTGGCCGCGAGGACGTAGCCGACGAGTGCGAACGCCGCGCCGCTGGCACCGAGGACGCCGACACCGGGAGCGAAGAGACCGCCGAGCCAGACCTGCGCGAGACCGGCGAGGACGCCCGTCGTGAGGAAGAAGGCGTGAAACCGCAGGCGCGTCGTCGACCACGCGACGAGGCTGCCCGCGACGGCGACGACGACGGCGTTCGAGACCAGATGGCCCGGACCGGCGTGCGCGTAGACGCTCGTCACGAGTGCCCACGGTGGCGAGAGCACGGGCGGTGCGAGGACGAACAGCCCGGTGAGGCCGACGAGCGCGGCGGTCCACGTCAGAAGCGAGACGACGGCCATCGCCGCGAGCGTCTCGACGACCGGGTTACCGAGCAGCGCGCGCGAGACGAGCGACCGGGAGTCGGGAGGGTCGGAGTCGACGCCGGGGCGGGTTCCGGCGTCGGTGGTGTGAGGGCGAGTGGAGGACACGGCTCTGGTGGCCCGTCGGTAGGGGTCGACCAAAACCCTTCGCCCAGGTAGAGAGCACACGCTGGGGTCACGCCTTCGCACAGTCCCTATCAGTACTTATCCGCTCGTCTCGTACTTCGAGCGTGGCAAAGGACGACTTCACAAGCATCACCGGTCTTCCGGAAGAACTCGGCATCGACGACGACCTCCAGCGCGCCCGACAGCTGCTCACGGTCCGTGTCGACAGCCGACGCTACGGAAAGCCGGTCACCCTCGTCGAGGGCTTCGACCGCAACACCGACGTCAAGTCGCTCGCGAGCGACCTCAAGCGGGCACTGGCCTGTGGCGGGACGGTCGAAGACGGCACCATCGAACTGCAAGGGAACCATCTCCGGCGCGTTCCGGACCTCCTGGCCGACCGCGGTTACGACGTGGTCCGCTAACCGACTCGTCGGTCGTCGTTCTCGTCGTTCTCGTCGTTGGTGCGTCGAGAGCGACGGCTCGGCTCCGTGCCCATGCGAGAGCCGTTCGAATAGCCCGATAGTTCAAATATCGCGAGGACCACAGCCAACGTAGATGTTCCGCGACGTCGCCACCGACGGCCCGCTGTTCAAAGCCAAAGAGAGCGTCGGCGTGTTCGTCCGCAACGTCCCCTCGCTCGGGACCCTGCTGGCGAATCGAACCCAGCACTTCGAGCGCGCCCACGCGGTGCTCCCCTCGGACGCTGTCGTCGGCGAGTCCGTCGAGCTGACGGTGCAGGCGTGGGACCAGTGTGAACGGCTCGTCGACGACTTCCGCGGCTCGTTCGCGCTCGCCGCGACCGACCCCGACGCGGACCACCCAGAGGAGGTCCGCTTCGACCCGCACAACGGCGGGGTGACGAAACTCAGGGAGCTCTCCTTCGAGACGCCGGGCGTCCACTATCTCGTCCTCACCCACGACGAGTCGGGCGAGCGGTTCGTCACGAACCCCGTCCGAGTACACGAGACCGAGCCTGACCGACGGCTCTACTGGGGCGACATCCACCTGCACTCACAGATCTCCGACGGCACGGGGAGCATGGCGAAGGGGATGCGCTTCGGGCGGGACGTGATGGCGCTCGACGTCGTCGCCTACACCGACCACGACACGATGGGCTTCTTCATCCCGCCGAGCTGGCAACAGAAGCGGATGCACCGCGACTACTTCGACCGGATGAAGTCCGTTACCGACGACTTCCACGACCCCGGCGAGTTCGTCACGCTCATGGCCTACGAGTGGACGAAACAGCCCAACCGCGGCGGCCACATCAACGTCTACTTCGACGGCGTCGACGAGGCCGAGCTGTTCGACTCGATCGCGACGGAGACCGACACCTACGAGAAGCTCTGGGACCGCCTGCGCGAGTGGAACGAGTCGGGCGAGGGGCAGGCACTCACCATCCCCCACCATCCCGCGGAGAAGATGTATCCCTTCGACTTCTCGGCGATGGACTACGACGACGAGCTCGCGCCGCTCGTCGAGGTCTACTCGCAGTGGGGGTCGAGCGAACGTCCCGGCAGCGACGGCAACCAATACCCGCTCGCCATGGGCCAGGGCGAGGTCGACGAACCGGGCCACTACGTGCAGGACGCGCTCGAACTCGGCTACCGCGTGGGGATGGTCGCCTCCGCGGACTACCACGGGCCGCATCCGGGCCACTCGCTCATCCACGCTGACGCCCATCTCCCGAGTCTCGCCGAGTGGCGCGAGGACGGCCTCGGCTGGGCCAACATCTGGCGCGTCTGGGACGAGGGGAGCTACCCCGGCGGTCTCAACGCCTTCTCGGCCACGGACCTCTCGCGTGACGGCATCTTCGACGCCCTCGCCGACCGGCGGGTCTACGGGACGACCCAGCCCCACCGCATCGTCGTCGACTTCGCGGTCGACGGGACGCGCGTCGGCGAGAACGACAGCACGGTCGTCGTCGACGACGCGGAGACCGAGCGAACCGTCGAGGTCGACGTCGCCGGGACCGCGCCGCTGGAGCGCGTGGAGGTCGTCAAGAACAACGAGGTGCTCGCGGACGCGACCACCCTCACGAGCGCGACCGAGGGACTGGCGGCCAGCGACGGCGGGGTCGACGACGGCGACGGCGACGGCGACGAGTTCGCTGTCACCCATCTCGAAAACGGCAGCCTTGCCGAGTCCGTCGGCGACACGGTAGACCTCTCGGAGTACGTCTGCACGGCCACAGTCACCGACGACGAGCCGGTGACGGGGATGGCCTGGGACGAGGAGCGCGGCACCGACGCCGACGTCTACTACGTCCGGGTGACCCAGACCGACGGCGGGATGGCGTGGGTCGGCCCGGTGTGGGTCGAAGTCGCCTGACCTGTCGACGCACTTATTCTCCCGCCCTCAGTGAGTGGGGATATGCCCTCCACACGTCCGAGACGACAGCGGCAGGTCCGACAGTCCGACGGCGATACCGATTCACCCAGCCGCCCAGCGGCAGGGCGGTGACCCGTCGTGCCTGACTTCTTCACGCGACTCGACGACGGCTGGGACCGCGCGAGCGACGTGCTCGAACTCGCGTTCGTCCCGTTCGTCGTCGCGCTCCTGAACGTCGACGCGATACAGCGGATCTTCGCCCGCGAGAGCGACTTCTCGATCGGCGTGACGCTCCGCCCGCCGTCGGCCGTCGTCGACGTCTGGACGTTCGTCCAGCTCCCACAGCAGACGCTCTCGACCGGGACCGGCGGGACGAACGTGACCCTCGGCGGCCTGTTCGCGTTCCCCTCTATCCCCTTCTCGGTGGCGGCCGCGGGTCTCGTGCTCCTCCTCTGTCTCGAAGCCCTCCTGACCGCCGGCTTCCTCGGCAGCCTCAGACAGCAGCTGACGACGGGGTCGTACGACTTCGGCGTGGCCGTCGGCCGGTACACGGTCCCGCTTTTGGTCTACCGACTCGCCGTGACCGCGCTGGGCTTCGGACTCGTCGGGAGCGTCTTCCTCCTCGGCCCGAGCGGGCCGGGAGTCGTACTCATTCTCATCGCGATACCGGTCGGGCTACTGCTCAGCTATCTGTTCTATCCGATTCCGTATCTGGTCGTCCTCCGCGAACGCGGCCTCGCGGACGCCGTCGCCGGGAGTCTCGACCTCGCGACCGGGACGAAGGGCTACTTCGGCTACACGCTCGGCTTCGCCGGGTTCTCCGCGGTCGTCTCGCTCGTCGGCACGGCGGTCGTCGTCAACCTCGGCCTCGCCGGGATCCTCGTCGGTGCCGTCGCGGCCGCGCCGCTCGGACTGGCGTTGAGCACGACGACGCTGCGTTTTCTCGCCGACATTGACGACGCGTCGCCGACGGTCGAGTGGCCCGCTGACGACGGCGGAAACCCGAGCGACGAGGGCGACGTTCCGACGGGTGGGCCAGCGGCGACGACCGACTCCGGGAGTTAGAACCCTTCGCGGAGGAAGACCCGCTCCGAGGGGAACACAGCGGCCAAGCTGTCGCGAGCCGCGTCCGTCTCGATAGTCACGTCGCCGGTGCGTTCGAGATCCGCGACGGAGCGCGAGCCGACGACGAGCTGTGAGAGCGCGCCGATGCCGACAGTCACGTCCGCATCTTCCTGCCCGCCACCGTCGTGACGGCGACAGGTTACCCCGTCGCCGTCGACCGAGAGAACGAACAGCCCGTCGTTCCACGCGTACTGGTCGTCGGAGACGGCGAGGGCGACGGTCCCTGCCACGTCGCTGGGGGCGAGCGAGAGCGCGTCGACGGCGGCTTCGAGGTCGACGATACGGACCATCGGTCCGGGTTTGATGCGGACCTCGGCGGCGCGGGGGTCCGGGAGGCTATCGAGCAGCGTCGGCTCGTCGCGGTGGCCGTGGAGCCGTACCTCGTCGACCTGCGAGTCGTGGTCGCGGCAGAAGCGCAGGAGCTGGCCGCGGGCCGCCTCGTCCAGCCCGGCGAGTTCGTGGACGGTCATGCGTTTGTCGTCGCCGTCCTCGTCGACCGTGTAGAAGACGTAGCCGCGAAGCTCGCCCGACTCGTCTTCCCAGCCGTAGGCGTAGGGGTCCTGCCGCCAGCCGCGGAAGGTGCGAGTCCGCCACCAGCCTTCGGTACGGTCGAGGCTCAGCGTCTCGGTGGCCCACTCGCGGTGGACGTCGTCGACGGCGGCCCAGTCGTCGGCAGCGAGGCGGCGGAACGATCCGGCGGGGGCGGGCACGACGGCCGCGAGTTCCTCCGGCGGCAGTCGCGTCTCGGTGGACTGGTTTGTCATCCCGTAGCCGAAGCGCTGGTAGAACTCGTACTCGAAGGGCCAGAGGACGGCGAACGCGATACCCTCTTCGCGGAGTTCGCGGTGGAGATGGGCCAAGAGGTCGCCGATGAAGCCCTGTCGGCGCGACTCGGGCGGGGAGGCGACCGCCGAGACGCCGCCGACGTGGTGGAAGTCGCCGCGGATGCGCGCCGTGAAGTCGTAGTAGGCGCACATGACCCGGAGGTCGTCGGCCGCGAGGTCCTCGTCGCTGGTGTCGGGGGCGACGTCGTACAGGCCGCGTCGGTGGTAGATGTCGGGGCGGGGATGGTCCTCGTTGTCGGGGTCCGGTCCGGCCTCGGGGCGGAAGGCGTAGGTGAGAAGCCGGTTGACGCGGTCGTCGTGGGCCTCGGGGATGGGGCGGTAGTGCATAACCGGGAGACGGCGGGGAGGGTCAAAACCTTCGTGGTGGCGTGTGGCTGCGTGTCACTGACCCCAGAGCCGACGGCGACGAACCGAGGGGTTCAGGTCGCTTCGGTCCCGAGGCGGTAGTATGAGTGACGTGAGTGAGCAGAGTGAAGCGGATGGACTGCTGTCGGGCGACCGGCTGCTCGTTCTGGCCATCCTCTTCGTCGGCGTCGTCGGCTCGGGTATCGCCCGGTGGCTTCTCGGCAACGCGGGCTTCGAGACGCTCGGCATGGTCGTCTTCGTGCTCGGCTACGGGGGGATGGTGTTCACCCTCTGGTACGGCTGGCTCCGGCACATGGAGTTGACCGGACCGGGCGGGCAGTAGAACGGAACTTTAATGCGGTATTCGCGGTGAGTTAGGAACAAGAATGCTGCCGCTACAGGTCATCGACAGTTTCCTGCTCAACTACAACGTCGGGCAGGCACTGCTCTTGGGCTTCGTCGTGACGACACTCGGGGCACTGCCGCTGAAATCGCAGAAGATCGTCGCCATCAACACGGTACTGTTCGGCGTCATCTTCATGCTCACGCCGCAGTCCATCGCTGCCGCACACTACCTGTTCCTCGGGCTTGCACTGCTCATCGTCGGCCCCCTGCTGTACGTCACGGCGAACAAGTAACTCTCCGACTCCGGACTCTCCGGCTCGGGACTTCCCGACTCCGTGGCCGCTCACGACGACGGTCCCGGTGACTCGTTTCGGCACTGACGTCCCGGCGCGGCCGGGATAATCTCCATCTTCGCTACCTTTTTGCTTCGACCTCAGAAACCGCAAGGCATGATTACGGTGAGGGCCCCGGCGACGAGTGCCAACTTGGGGAGCGGATTCGACGTCTTCGGTGTGGCCCTCGACCACCCGGCGGACGTGGTCAGTGTCGAGAAAGCCGACGAGACGACCATCGAGGTGACGGGCGCGGGCAGCCAGTTCATCCCCGAAGACCCCAAACGCAACACGGTCGGCGCGGTCGTCGAAGCACTCGACGCGCCCGCTCACATCAAGATCGACAAGGGCATCCGACCGGCCTCGGGACTCGGCTCGTCGGCTGCGAGCGCGGCCGCGGTCGCCGTCGGTCTCAACGAACTCTACGACCGCGGTCTCACGCGGGAGGAACTCGTCCCCATCGCGGGCGAGGGCGAGGCAGTCGTCTCCGGTGAGGCCCACGTCGACAACGTCTGCCCCTCCATCCTCGGTGGCTTCACCATCGCCGCGAACGGCGACATCACGACGGTCCCGGCGTCGATTCCGCTCGTCGCCTGTCTTCCCGAAATCGCCGTCTCGACGCGCGACGCCCGGCGGGTCGTCCCCTCGGAGGCGTCGATGGACGACGTCGTCCACACGGTCGGCCGTGCGGCGACGTTGACCGCCGGGATGTGTCGGAACGACCCCGACCTCGTCGGCAAGGGGATGCACGACCGGGTCGTCACGCCCGTCCGCGCGGAACTCATCACGGGCTACGAGATGGTCCGCGAGGCGGCCTTCGAGGCGGGCGCGACCGGTGTGACCGTCAGCGGGGCCGGTCCGGGTATCCTCGCGGCCTGCCACTCCGGGGACCGTCGGGAGATCGCCAGCGCGATGGTCGACGCTTTCGCCGACGCCGGCGTCGACTCGCGGGCCTACCAGACCCGCATCGGCGACGGCGCGGAAGTTCTCAGTCGCTGACGTCGCTGTGAGTTCGGTGTCGTCTCGTACCGTGAGCCGTTGCTCTCGCGACTATGTCAGGCTCTCACCCGTGACAACCGCTACACGAGAGACACTGGCGTGGCCCGAGATGACAGTTCTCCGAGAATGTTCATCACCTCCCCACCCCTCTCTGAGATATGAACCGTGCACTCGTCGTCGTCACCGACACGGACCGTAGCGACCGCATCCTCCGCGAGGCTGGCGACATCGTCGCCGGCAACGGGGCAGAACTCGTGCTCCTCTCAGTCACGCCGACCGAGGAGTACGAGCGCACGCAGGACGCCGTCGCCGCCATCGGTTCCTCGGACGTCGTCTACACCATCGAACAGGCCGAGGAGTCTGCGACACGAAAGCTGAAGAAAGCCGCCTCGCGGGCGTTCGACGGCCGCGACGTCGACTACCACACGAAGGTCGTCTTCGGCCGCAAAGTCGACAGCATCCTCGACGTCGCCGACGCCTACGGCTGTGACCATCTCTTCATCGGCGGTCGCCGCCGCTCACCGACGGGGAAGGCACTCTTCGGCGACCTGACCCAGCAGGTGCTGCTCAGCTTCGACGGCCCGGTGACGGTGCTGCTCGGCGACGAAGAGTAGAGAACCGTCGCAGTGGCGGTGTTGTTGCTGTCGCAGTGCGGAAGCGTTCAATAACGTTGTACCGCGAGCGAGCGAAGCGAGTCTCGCGGGGCGGGTTTTTTCGCCGAGCTTTTTTAGTGGGGTTGAGGCCGCCGTAGGCGGCCGAGGCCCCACGCTGAAAAAAGGTCGTTTCTAGACGCCGCGGCCCTGCAGCTTCTCCTCGTCCTTCATGTCGGTGTTCGACTGGCCCTTCATCCCCTTGCCGATGCCGGAGGCGATCTCGGCGAGCGTCTCGGGGTCGTCCCAGTTGTTGACGGCCTCGACGATGGCGTTGCCCATCTCGACGGGGTCCTCGGCACCGAAGATACCGGAGCCGACGAAGATGCCGTCACAGCCGTGGTGCATCATGAGTGCCGCGTCGGCGGGCGTGGCGATGCCACCGGCCGCGAAGTTGACGACGGGCAGCCGACCCATCTCGGCGGTCTCGTGGACGAGGTCGGCGGGGGCCTCGTGCTCGCGGGCCCACTTCTCACGCTCCTCGTGGTTCATGCCGGTGAGCTGGCGAATCGCGCCCTTGATGGCGCGCTGGTGGGTGACGGCTTGGTTGACGTCGCCGGTCCCGGCCTCGCCCTTGGTGCGAATCATGGCCGCGCCCTCGTCGATGCGGCGGAGTGCCTCCTGAAGGTTGCGCGCGCCGCAGACGAACGGCGAGGTAAACTCGCGCTTGTCGATGTGGTATTCGTCGTCGGCGGGGGTCAGGACTTCCGACTCGTCGATCATGTCGACGCCGACGGCTTCGAGGATCTGTGCCTCGGTGTGGTGGCCGATGCGGGACTTCCCCATCACCGGGATGGAGACCTCGTCGATGATCTCCTCGACGGCTGCGGGGTCGGCCATCCGGGCGACGCCGCCGCGCTTGCGGATGTCGGCCGGGACGGCCTCCAGGGACATGACGGCGACCGCACCGGCGTCCTCGGCGATTCGAGCCTGTTCGCGCGTGACGACGTCCATGATGACGCCGCCCTTCTGCATCTGCGCGAACCCTCGTTTGACGAGTTCGGTTCCGCGCTTGAGGTCTTCGAGGTCAGTCTCCTCGGGCATAGCTGAGGCTTGGAGCGGACACACTTAACGGGTGTCTTTCCGGTGCTATCACGAGGCGTGAACCGCCGGCACACAGCGGACGTTATTACCTCAGCGCGCGACATAATAGGTAGGTGATTCTCGTGTCAACAGTAACCAAGCAGCAGCCACAACGCAAGAGCACACTCGTCAACGCCCTCATCGGCGCCGTCGTCACGGTCGTCGTGTCGTTCGTCCCGTTCTCGCCGATAATCGGCGGCGGCGTCGCCGGCTACCTCCAGCACGGCAGCCGTGAAGAGGGGGTGAAGGTCGGTGCCATCTCGGGTGTCATCGCGACCATCCCCGTCGTGCTCGCGGCCCTCCTGATCGCGAGCGTCTTCACCATCGTCCCGTCGGGGACGGGCGGCCTCGGACTCGCCGTCGGTGGTCTCGTGCTCGCGCTCATCGTGTTCCTCGTCGCCGGTCTCTACACGGTCGGTCTCGGTGCGGTCGGCGGCTACCTCGGTGCGTATCTCGCCGAGGAGCGCGTCGAGGACGAGAATCACATGGACGCGTAGTCCGAGGACCGGACCGACTGACCCGGCTTCGGCGACCGTCATCACTTTATCACCGCTCTCCTTCCGACTCGTCATGTCTGTGACCGACAGGGACGGTCGGCTGTCCGACCCGGCCGACCTCCCGCGGTGGCTCGCACCGCTGCCACGGTGGTTGGAGGACTTCGGACTCAGAGCCGCGTGGCTCATCGTCGCCATCAACCTCGCCGGGACGGCCTTCGGCTTCTGGTACTACGGTTTCCAGCCGATTCCGCTCTCGACGCCGCTCATCGGTCTGCAGTTCGCGAACGAGCCCGTCTCGATGTGGGCGTTCGTCCCCGACAGCCCGGTCGCGACGCTCTTCATCGGTCTCTCGCTCGCGCTCTGGAAACTCGGCCGGTCGAACGAGTACGTCAACGCCCTGGCCTTCTTCGGCTGTTGGAAACTCGGCTTCTGGACGCCGTACGTCCTCACGGTCTTCTTCGACGGCTTCATCGGCGTCGGCTGGCCGATGTACGCCTTCCTCTTCGGCAGCCATCTCGCGATGGTCGTCGAGGCCTTCCTCATCCACCGCTACTCGGACTTCCCGGTCAAGGCCGTCGCCGTCGCATTGCTGTGGTACGGCTTCAACGACGTCGTCGACTACTTCGTCCCCATCGTCGGCACGCCGCACCACACGAACGTCCCCGGACAGATGATCGACGCGACGACCGGCTTCTTCACCCATCCCTCGCCGGCCCACGAGTACGCCGCTGCTGGCGCGGTGGTCCTGACGCTGACGGCGACGTTCTGGGCACTGTCGACGCGCGTGAAGAAACTGGAAGTCGGTGCAATCGAGGAGTAACGAGCACTCGCCGGCGCACGTATTCTTAAACCGGAAGGGAGCGAAAGACGGCGCATGAGCCTGTTCGACGCCGTCGCGGACCGTCCACTCACCGTCGAGTCGAGCGACCGCACGCGCCACGAGCGCGACACTTCCAGTGACTTCGTGCGCGTCTCGACCGTCTACGCGCTCCACGGCGACGGCGTCACCGGACAGGGCGAGGACGTCACCTACGACGCCGAGGACCACGACGCGCTCGCGGACGCTCCCCCGCTCGTCGGCGACGGCGACGACCAACTGGCTCCCGGCGAGTACAGTTTCGCCGAGTTCTCCGACGCGCTGGACGACGTCGACCTCTTTCCGACGAAGGACCCCGAGCGGAAGACGGGTCACGCCTACCGTCGCTGGGCCGTCGAATCGGCGGGCTTGGACCTCGCGCTCAAGCAAGCGGAGACGAATCTCGGAGCGGCACTCGGCCAGGAGTACGGGCCGCTCCGGTTCGTCGTCAGCACCCGCCTCGGCGAGCCACCGAGTACCGACCGCGTCCACGACCTGCTCGACGCCTACCCGGACACGGAGTTCAAACTCGACCCGATCTCGGAGTGGGACGACGAGATCGTCGACGACCTCGCGTCGACGGGCGCAGTACGTATCCTTGATCTGAAAGGCCAGTACGAGGGGACCGACGTGGACCAGCCGCCGGACCCCGAACTCTACCAGCGCGTCTTCGACGGCTTCGGCGAGGCGGTCGTCGAGGACCCTGGCTTCACCGACGGGACGGCCCTGCTCCTCGAAAACAACGTCCCGCGCATCTCGTGGGACTACCCCATCACCGGCGTCGACAGCATCGAAAAACTCCCCTTCCCGCCGCAGTGGCTCAACATCAAGCCCTCGCGGTTCGGGACGGTCGAGTCGCTGTTCGACACCCTGGAGTACGCCGCCGAGAACAACATCACCCTCTACGGCGGCGGCCAGTTCGAACTCAGCGTGGGGAGAGACCACATCCAGGCACTCGCCTCGCTGTTCTACGCGGACGGCCCGAACGACGTCGCACCCGGCGTCTACAACGACCCCGAGATTCCCGAGGACGCCCCGACGAGTCCGCTCCAGCCCTCCGCAGAGCCGGACGGTCTGGGATTCTCGTTCTGAGTTAGTTGTCGGCGTGGGCGCGGACCCACAGCTCGCCGATACGCGACAGCCGCGTCCGGTAGGACTTCCCGCGTTCTTCCTGTTCGACGTAGCCCTTGCCGCCGGGACCGAGGCGGTCGACGTTGTAGATGACCTTCGAGCGGAAGCTGTCCGTGTACTCCTCGTTCAACTCGCGGGCGAGCACCTCTGCCAACTCCGAGACCGAGGCGAACTCGCCGTGGTCGCCGAGGAGAAAGAGGATGACCTCCTCGAAGGGCTTGACGTTCGAGAAGGAGGCGACCGGTAGCTCGACGATGTGGCCGTCACCGATCTTCTTCGCGCCGATGGTCGTCCCCCGCTCGTCGAACTCCTCCAACAGGTCGGAGATGCTGGCGAGATGGGTCGCGATCTCCTCGTCGTCGGCGTCGAGGTCGCCGTCGCGGACGCCCGCGAGCAGGTCCTTCGCGGCGCGCAACTCCTCGGCCAACTCGGTCTCCAGATACTTCTCGGGGGCGGTGTAGTAGGTGTGGATGCGGTCGCGGTCCTCCTGCCGTTCGAGGGTGATGGAGTGCGCCGCCGTCGCGAAGGCGAAGGAGACGGGCCGCGGCATCGCGCTGATGTTGACCCAGACCTCGCTTCCGGCGTCGAGTTCGGCGTTGATGAGGTCGTAGGCTTGCTCGAAAGCGGCGTCGTAGTCGTAGACACCGGCGACGACGACGCGCTCGGTTTCGGCACCGAGCAGGTTCGTGAAGTCCTTTTCGAGCTTCTTCGAGAGGTTCCGAGAGTATTCGACGTTGGCCTCGCTACCAACTGCGCCCTCCAAGAGGATGACGCGGTCCACGTCCAGTTGGTCGCGGATGAGCGGCGCGATGAGCCGGTCGTAATCGAAGCCGACCGGCACGATGTGGGTTTGCATGGGCGTCGGTTCGCAAGACCCGGGCAAAAGGATTCACTTCGCGGGCGTCGCGACGAGCAACGAGACGCCCGGTGCGGTGAGAAACGACTCCCGGTCGGTGACCTCGAAGCCGGCCTCGGCGAGCCACGCTACGACGTCGTCCACGTCGTGGGCACGGTGGCCGAGTGTGACGAGATAGGTGAGGCCGACGAACCCGACCGTCGCACGGGCCAGCGTCGTCCGCCCCGTCCCGTCGAACTGGTCGAGGACGTACAGTCGGCCGCCGGGAACGAGCGCGTCGCGGACTCGCTCGAACAGGGCGACGTTCTCCGGGCCGTCGTGGGCGTGGACGACGTTGAACAGGAGGGCAGTGTCGTAGCCCTCACCCAGCTCGTCGGTCGTGTAGTCGCCGGCGATGAACGAGAAGCGGTCAACAACGCCCGCGTCACGGGCTGTCTCCAGTGCCACCGCTCGGGCAGGTTCGGTGTCGAACACCGTCACCAGCGCGTCGGTGTGGCGGTCGGCGAGCGTGGCCGCGTACAGCCCGTGACCGCCACCGACGTCGAGGACGCGGGCGTGGCTTGGGAGACTCACCTTCTCGACGACGGTTGGGGCGAGGACGGCCGCCGCAGCGCGAAAGCCCTCGTGAGCCAGCTGCCACCGCTCGGGGTGGTCGTCCAGCCACTCGTAGAGCGTCTGTTCGGGTGCTCCCGTCCGGACGGCGGTCGTCATGTTGGCCTCCCAGAACGGGAAGACCACCTCGTGCCAAAACGTCAGCCACGGGCCGACGCCGTCGGTGGCGAGTAGCCACCGCTCCGTCATCGGCGTGGTGGCGTAGCGGTTGCCGTCACGGGTGAGGTAGCCGAGGGCGGTGAGGAAGTCACAGAGCGGCTCGAGTCCAGCGGGCTCGCAGTCGAGCTGTGAGGCCACGTCGTCGAGGGTCGCCGGGCCTGTCGCGAGCGCCTCGAACAGTCCGAGGTCCAGTGCGAGGCCGACGGCCCGCTCGCCGCCCGCACCGACCAGATCGAGGACGGGTCCGGGTGCTCTGTTCAGTTGGAGCATGACGAACCGCTCGAAGAGATTGGGCGCGACGGGCATGGAACCGATACGTCACCCGACAGCATCAGAGTTGTCAGCAGACGAACCCGACTACCGCTCGCTCAAATCCGGCCCAACACGTCCCGGCTCGACACGACCTGCGCGAACTCCCGATGCAAGTGCGCTAACGCGGTCTTGTGCATCGTCTCCGCCGAGTAGTACTCACCACTCGGTCCCTCTCGGTCGAACGTCGCCGTCGCGTCGTCGACGAGAATCGGCTCGAAACCGAGGTTCTCGGCCATGCGGGTCGTCGTCGACACGCAGTGGTCCGTCGTCAACCCGGCGATGACGACCGTCTCGTGGCCGTTCTCGTGGAGATAGTCCGCTAACTCCGTGCCGACGAACGCGCTGTTGACGCGCTTGACCAGCTCTTTCTCGCCCTCTTGCGGGACGAACTCGGGCTTGAACGCGAAGCCCGGCGCGTCACCGCGGAGCGGCGAGTTCTCCTCGGTCGAGTCGTGGCGAACGTGGACCACGGGGCGGTCGGCGGCGCGCCAGGCTTCGAGCAGATCCGCGAGTCGCGTCTCCAGGTCGGGGTTGTTGCGCTCGCCCCAGACCGGGTCGTCGAAGCCCTGTTGAAGGTCGACGAGGAGGAGAAGTGCGTCGTCGGGGAGCGCGTCGAGACTCACGCCTTCACCCGTTGCCACCGCTCCGGAACCGGAGCCTTCGGATGCTCACGCGAGATTTCGATGGGGCACTCGTCGGGGGCTTGGGACTCGTCGGCCGAGAGCATATACTGGTGCCACTCGCGGTCGCCCTCGACGCCCCAGTCGCCGATCTTGGCGTGCGGACAGACGCCGTCGTAGGCTGCGAGACGGTCTTGGATGACCTGGCGGGCCTGCTGACCCGCCTCGGTGTCGGCCGTGATGCCCTCGAACAGCTTGCGCGGCTGGAACGTGATTTCCAGCCCGAGCGGACAGTAGCGGCTCATCCGCTCCTCGTAGAACGGCGCGCGGCAGGTGGGGAACATCGACTCGCCGGCGAAGGAGAACTCCCAGTACTCGCTGTCGGGGTCTGTCGGGATGTCCTCGGGCCACGGCTCGGGGTCGTGGACGTGGAGGAACTGGAGGACGTGCCAGAGCTGTTCGTGGTACTCGCGTTCTGTGAGGTCCTCCTCGGGCGGCTTGAAGAACGTCACGAGCGAGCAGCGGTCGCTGAAGTCCTGGAACGTGTCGAGATATTCGATGAGCGTGTCCCGCAGTGCGAACAGCGCGTCCGGCTGGGTTGTCGACTCGACGAAGGTGTAGAGCGCGTCGCCGTTGCGCTCCGATTCGATGCCGAAGTAGCAGGGGAACGGTTCGCCGTCGCGCTCGTCGAGCATGGAGGCGTGGAACGTCTCGAAGTGGTCGACCGCCCAGTCGGGCAGGTCGCCGGAGTCGATACGGCCCATCACCGTCTCTTGGTCGAGGAGCGACTGAACCCCCGGTTCGTTCATAGTCGAAATCAGGGATGCGGAGCGATTTAGGTTTCGGTCCCGGCCGACCGTTCGAGTGCGAAAACAGGACGTAGCGTCGACGACAGGTCAGTCGGCGCGCAGCCCGTCGGTAAAGCGCGTCGAGTTCTCCGCGGCCGACGGCGACGTGAACGCCGAGACAGCAACGGTGAGCAGCAGACCGAGTGCCATCCCGTAGAGCGCGAAGTCCCAGCCGAGATAGGTCGCCGGCAGCCCGCCACCGAGGCCGAGCAGGTCGGCGATGGCGGGTGAGAAAACGTGTGCGAGGTAGAAGGCTTGGCTGCCGACGAGTCCCGCAATCATCCCGTTTCGGTTCGTCCCGCTCCAGTAGAGCGCGACGATGACCGGCAGCGCGAGCTGTGCGTAGCCGCCGAAGGCCGTGTCGCCGACGGTCACGAGCGACCCCGGCCGGAACAGGCTGGCGACGAAGGCGATGACGGCGAAGGCGACGACGCCGAAGCGGGCCACCCAGCCCTCACGCTGGCTGCTGGCGGCGGGGTCGACGAGCGGCCGGTAGATGTCCCGCGTCAGATACGACGACCCCGAGAGGAGCATCGAATCGGACGAGGACATCATCGCCGCCATCGCACCGGCGATGACGAGCGCGGCGAACCACACTGGCGTATATTCGTTCAGGAGTGCCGGGACGACGTTGCCGCCCTCGGGCACCGTCACGCCGAGCCCCTGCGCCCACGACCCGAGCATGAACGCCGGAACGAAGAGGAGGACGACGAGCACGGGCCAGAGCGCGAACGACCGCTTCAGCACGCGGTCGGACTTCGCGACGAAGAACCGTTGGTTGATCTGCGGGAACATCGCGACGCCGAAGGCGATGGTGACCGCCGAGGAGATCATCCACTTCGCCGAGTACAGCCCCCCACCCGAGAGGGTGAAGAGGTCGAAGCTTCCCTCCCCGCCGCCGAGTGCGAGGAAGTCGGGGTTGTTCTGGGCGAGCGCGCTCGTGGCGGCACCCGGGCCGCCGACGGCGACGAGGACCCAGGCGACCGCCGCCCACGTCACGGTGAGCATGAACAGCCCCTGAATCGTGTCGGTCCAGGCGACGCCCCGCAGGCCAGCGAGGACGACGTAGATGATCATGAAGACGGTGATGAGTGCCGCGCCAGCCCAATAGGGAATCATCCCGTCGGTGAGGCCGACGAGTGCCTCACCGGCACCCATCTGCTGGAGCATCACGTACGGGAACAGCCAGAACAGGGAGATACCGGCGACGAGCGCGCGGAGCCCAGTCGAGCCGAAGCGGTCGCCGAGCATCTCGCCGAGCGTGACGTAGCCCTGCGTGCGGCCGACGAGCCACTGTTTGTAGCCGATGACGTACCAGAGGATGGCGAAGAGGATGCCGTCCATCAGCCCCATGACGAGAATCCACTCGGGACCCGCGTTGAACGCGAGGTCCGGGCCGCCGAAGAAGGTGAACGCCGAGAGCAGCGTCGCGAAGGTCGTAAACAGGAGGACGACCGTCCCCATCGACCGGCTCGCGAGATAGTAGTCCTCGGCCTCGCGGCTCGTCACGCGGTAGGCGAGCAGCCCGACGCCGAGTGCGACGACGAGGTAGAGACCGATGACGCCGAGTTGGATTCCGAGGTCACCCGACCCCGTCTGAATGGGTAACAGGTCAGCCACGGCTGACCCCCATCACGCTGTCCCACCCGGTCTGTGTGAAGGCGTAGAACGTCGCCGTCGCGAGCACCATCCAGCCGATGTGCCACCAGAGCCACAGCGGCAGCCCGGCGACGACCTGCGAGTTACCCCACAGGAACCACGGGATGGCGAGTGCGACGAGGACGGCGAAGACGGCCGCCCAACGGATCGCGTCGGTATTCGGACGCATACATGAAGAGTAGCTCACACGCATACGTAAAGATTGCTAATAGTCGTTCTTCGGCCAGTATTGAAGACAAATTCTCTTCACAGGGGCGGGTGACTACCGTCGGAGCTAACTACCGGCCCCTGACATCACATCTCATGGACACTGCGATTCAGCTCTACTCGCTTCGCTCACTCGACGAACCGCTGGAAGAGACGCTCGCCCGCGTCGCCGACGCCGGACTCGACGGTGCGGAGTTCGCCGGGACCGGCGACGCCTCGCCGACGGAGTTGCGCGCGACGCTCGACGAGCAGGGTCTCGCCGCGGCGGGCGCGCACGTCCCCATCGAGGTCATCGAGGACGACGTGGCCGACATCGTCCGGACCTGCACACTCCTCGGGACCGACACGCTCGTCGTCCCCATCCTCGACGCCGACCGCTTCGCCGACGCCGACGCGGTGGCGGAGACGGCGACGATGCTCTCTGAACTCGCCGAGCGCGTCGCGGACGACGGGCTCCGGCTCGCGTACCACAACCACGAGCTGGAGTTCGTCGCGGTCGACGGCGACGGTGCAGGCGACGGCGAGGAGTCGGAGACCGCCTTCGAGCGGCTGGTCGAGACGACCGAGGGCGTCGACTTCGAACTCGACGTCGGCTGGGCGCACGCGGCCGGAGCCGATCCGGTCGCGCTCATCGAGCAGTACGGCGAGCGGATCTCGCGTGTCCACCTGAAGGACGTCGCCGTCGACGCCGCCGCCGAGCGCGGTGGTCGGCCGGTCGACCTCGGTGTGGGCGACGTGCCGCTGGTCGAGTGCGCCGAGGCGGCCCGCGCCGCCGACGTCGACTGGGCAGTCTTCGAGCACGACGCGCCGGAAGACCCGGTCGCGTTCGTGGAGAGCGCGGGCGAGTGGTCCGACCGCGTGTAAGAGCGCGGGCGAATGGGTCAACCGTAGATAGGAGCGCGAATCAGCAGGTCGTCCGGTTGCCGTCCGGCGGCCGTCCGGCAGTCGTCGGGCGGTCGTGCGAATAGATTCCAGGGAGCTATCGCCAGTACGATAGGTATTTCCCCCGTGGCGGACGTATATAAGACGAGTGGGAGCGGCCCACATCACTATCACCATCATCACCCCCACGGAGGGGGATTCCATCATGGACGACACAGCAAAATACCTCATCCACGCAGCCATCACCGCCGACGGGGTGGTCGAGCGGAGCGACGTGGTCGGAGCCATCTTCGGGCAGACCGAAGGCTTGCTCGGCGACGACCTCGACCTCCGCGACCTCCAGCAGTCCTCGAAGGTCGGCCGCATTGACGTACAGATACAGAGCGAAAACGGTCAGTCCTACGGCGAGGTCACCATCGCCAGCAGCCTCGACAAGGTCGAGACCTCCATCCTCGCGGCCTCCCTGGAGACCATCGCCCGCGTCGGCCCATGTCAGGCCACCGTCGAGGTGACCGACATCGAGGACGTCCGGGCGGCCAAACGCCGCGAAGTGGTCGAGCGAGCCAAGGAACTGCTCGCGGACTCCTTCGACGAGAGCGTCATGACCAGCCGCGAGATCCTCGAAGAGGTCCGGGAGTCGGTCCGCGTCGGCGACATCACCGAGTACGAGGGCTATCCCGCCGGGCCGAACGTCGACAGCTCCGACGCCATCATCGTCGTCGAAGGGCGCGCTGACGTGCTGACGCTCCTGCGCTACGGCATCAAGAACGCCGTCGCCGTCGAGGGGACGAACGTCCCCGACGTCGTCGCGTCGCTGACCCAAGAGCGCAACGTGACCGCCTTCCTCGACGGCGACCGCGGCGGCGAACTCATCCTGCGCGAACTCGCGCAGGTCGGGACCGTCGACTACGTAGCGTTCGCCCCGCGCGGCCGCTCGGTCGAGGATCTCGCCCGCCACGAGGTCATGTCGGCACTCCGCGACAAGGTGCCGTACGAGACGCTCGACGACGAACCGGTCGACCGGGAGTCGCTCCCGACCACGGAGACCGCTGCGACGCCCACGCCGGAGGAATCGGTAGACCCTCGGGTGGAGCTGTCGGCGACGACTGAGTCGTCGCCAGCTCCCGCCTCGGAGCCTGACGAGTCCGAGGCCAGCGTCGCCGGGACGAGCGCGACGGCCGCCGAGACCGACGCGTCCGCAGTGAGCCGCGAACGGGCCGTCGGCTCCGACGTCTCGGCCAACGGGACGGCCGACGGCGCGGCCGACGACGCGGTCACCGTCGAACCCATCCCGCGTGAGACCGACACGGGCGAGCGCGACGAGACGGGACCGACGGACGGCCGTGACGAGACGGACGAAACTGGAGAACCCGACGCCGGTGCCGACGAAGCGGCGGCCGAGTCGGCCGAGTCGGATGAAGCAGATGAAGCGGACGAAGCGGATGCGGCTGTCGGGGACCCGACACCGTCGCTCCGCGAACACGTCCGAGAGGTCGTCGCAAGCGAGTCGTCGACTGTCCGACTGCTCGACGAGACACTCGCCCAACTCGGCGAGTCGCCCGCGGCCGACGCCTTCGACGCCGTCGTCGGGGCCGAGACCGCCCCCTACGCACTCGTCGTCGACGACGAGATCAGTCAACGACTCGTCGACATCGCCGCCCAGCGCGGCGTCGAACACATCGTCGGCCGCTCGGCTGGCGAGTTCGTCAAGAAACCCGTCGGCGTCCGCGTCCGGACGGCCGACCAGCTGTTGAACGACTGAGTAGCCAGTAGACTCTGAATCAGCGGACCGCTCTTTTATACCGTCTTCACGAACCACAGTGCCGGCGCGCCACCGAAGTAGTCCGGCCGCCGCTCGCGCTCCTCGAAGCCGATGGCACGGTAAAACGCCTGCGCCCCTTCGTTGTCGGGTTCGACCGCGAGCGTCACCTCCTCGCCCGCGGCGAGACCGTCCGTGACCGCGTCGAGCAGTGCCGTCGCGTGGCCCTCGCGGCGGTGGTCGTCGTCGACGACGAGTTCCGCGACGTGGACGCCGTCGCCGGGGACGGGCAGGACGTAGCCGACGACGTCGCCGTCCACGGTCGCGACGAGCACGTCGCCGACGACGAGACCGTAGTCCAAGAGGTCCGGACTCTGGCGGGGAAGGAGCGACTGGAGTCGGGCGAGACGGCTGCCGTCGGTGGGTGTGGCGCGGCGAATCATGCGTAGGTCAGAGGAGGACGACCGCGAGGACGACACTCACGACTGCACCGGCGAGCGTCGCGAGGAAGTTCACGCTCTGGTTGCCGATGCGGTCGCCTTCGACGGTTGCCCCGAGCAGGCTGTCGACGGTCATGCCGCCGAGACCGCCGCCGACGATGACGAGTGCGCCGAAGAGCGGGTCGGCGATAGGCAGGCTGACGACGGCGATGGCGGCGACGAGGGCCGCACCGGCGATACCGGCGAGTTCGCCCTGCCACGTCACCCCGCCGTCGGTGCCGGGCGGGACGCGTTCGAGCGTCGTGATGAGCCGCGGCGTGTCGAACAGGCCGCCGATCTCGCTGGAGAGGGTGTCGCTCATGGCCGTCGCGAGCGACCCGGTGAAGGCGAACAGAAACAGCGTTCCGGGCAGCATGACCATCTCGCTGGCCGCGAAGCCGATGACGGCAAAGAGGGCGACGGCGGCGTTGCCGAGGACGTTGCCGCTGCCGCGGGCACCCTCGTTGTCCTCGGCGACGCCGCGGTCCAGTTTGTCGTCGTATTTGAACTTCGTCGAGAGGCCGCCGACGCCGAAGAAGGCGATGAGGACGGCGAACCAGCCGAAGCCGCCGAGGATGATGGTCAACACGCCGAGCAGCACACCCGCCAGCATCCCGGTGACGGAGGCCGTTCCGAGCGCGTAAGAAGCGTAGCCGAGGACGACCATCACGGCCAGCGCGCCGACGATCTCCAGCGGCGGAATCGTCGTGACGAGCTGGGCGAAGAACCACAGGAGTAGCCCCACGGAGAGCATGACGAGCGGGTCGTCGCGCTCGTAGAGCACGGAGCGGAGCAGCGCGGCGACGAGCGCGCCGGTCGAGGCCAGAAAGGCGGCGACGGCGGGGTCGATACTCGTCGTGGTGACACTCGCGGTCGCGACCTGGCCGACCGTCCCGGCGAGGAAGCCGACGACGGTGAAGCCCAGCGTCCCGATGAAGGGGTCGTCGGAGTAGTCGCCGACGAACCGCTCGCCGAGGTTGCCGTAGGCGAGGACGAGCACCGCGGTCACGAACAGGCTCACCGGCATCGGGTCGGTGAGCACGGTCGCGAGCAGTGCGAGTCCGGTCGCGGCGAGCGAGAAGCCCGCCAGCCCATTGAGGCGGCGGTCCTCGTAGTCACCGGGACGTGCGAACAGCTCGAACAGCGGGCCGTCGTCGACGACAAAGGCCGCCAACGCCGCGATGACGGCGAACGGGACGGCCGCCGCGGCACCGAGTATCGGTGCCGCGAGCGACAGCGTCCCCACGGCGGCGAACCCGCCTGCACGCCGGAGTGTCGAAGTCACATCTGCCGGTATCGCCGACGCACACTTAACCCTCCCGACACGCCCGACCGGGACGTGACCCGGGGTGACACAGAAGGCGTTTAACGCTGCCACTCCGTCTCGCCGTGTGTGGGACTCTACGACGCCTATCTCGCGATGCGTCACCGCCGCGCCGAGGCCGAGCCACCGGCACATATCGCGGTCGTCATCACCGAGCGCGACCTCCTGGAACAGGGCGCGTACGACACGCTGGAGGCCTTCCTCGGCTGGGCCTTCGAGTACGGTGCCGAACGCGTCACGGTCTCGGTGAGCGTCCTCGACGAGGCCGTCGCGCCGACGCTCGAACGCGAACTCCGCGACGTCGACGCTCCCCGTCCGGTCGCGGTCCGCGGTCCCGGCGACACCGAGCGCGCCGACGAACCCATCCAGGTGAGCATCGGGCTCGGCGGCAAACACGAGTTCGCCGAGGCCGTCCGCGCGCTCGCAGAAGAGGTCGACGCGGGGCGGCTGGCCCCCAAGGACATCGACGAGAGCGACGTCGAAGACCGCCTCGTCTTCCCCGAGGAACCCGACCTCGTCATCAAGACCGGCGCGGAACGGCTCTCGGACTTCATGATCTGGCAGTCGG
The DNA here is from genome assembly GCF_900103715.1 of Halogranum gelatinilyticum. Lineage (NCBI taxonomy): Archaea > Methanobacteriati > Methanobacteriota > Halobacteria > Halobacteriales > Haloferacaceae > Halogranum > Halogranum gelatinilyticum. The sequence goes on from NZ_FNHL01000002.1 coordinate 527,138, forward strand.
TCTACTCGGAACTCTACTTCACCGACGTCAACTGGCGAGATTTCAGGAAGCGCGACTATCTCCGCGCCGTCTTGGACTATCAAGATCGGCAGCGGCGGTTCGGCCGCTAGGCCGAGCCATCAAATCTCTGATTCGCGTGGTTCGGTCGCTGACGGTCACGTCCGCGCCGCCAGATATACCACCGCCAGCTCGTGGAGTGCGGGATGGGGCATCGCTCGCGGGCGAGCCTCCCAGACGAGTTCGAGTGTCTCACGGAGCGGGCACTCCCTCTCGGTTGCGAGTGCCGTCGCGAGCACCGTCGCGCTCCGTGAGATACCGGCACTGCAGTTGACGAGGAGCGTCCCGTCGCGTCGGTGAAGTGTCCGGGCGGTGTCGACCGCTGCCGCGAACGCGGCCCAGTCGTTGCCGGGACCGTCGGTCAGCGGGTGGTGGTGCGTCGTAAGCGGAGACGGCTCACTCGACACGGAGAGCACGGCGTCGAAGGTTCCCTCGGGCAGTCGGGTCGCTGCGTGACGGTTCCCGATGAAGAGTTTGTCGTCGATACGTCGGACGGTGATGTGGGTTCGGTCGTCTCCAGCCATGGCTGTACGACCCGGCCGTGACCCGAGACGAGCGAGTCAGTCCGCCGTCTCGTTGCCCTGCCGCTCCAGCTCCGCCGACAGCTCCTCGGCACCGCGGTTCGACAGCTGCTCGCGCAGGCGACTGCCGACCGCGCGGGCCTCGTCGAGTTCGACGCTCGCCAGCGCGCGGACCAGCGCGACGGCGCGCTCCGTTCTGGTGCGCTGCCACGACGCCTCGCGGGACTCGTAGGTGCGGATGCCGCGCAGGAAGTCGACCTTCGAGAACTCCGGCCAGTAGGGAGCACAGAAGTAGACGGCCGCCTCGTTGCCGTTGGCGTGCCACGGCAGGAAGTTCGAGGTGCGCTCGTCGCCGCCGGTGCGGATGATGAGGTCGACGTCGCGGACGGGCTGGCGGTAGAGCCGCGATTCGACCGCCGCGCTGTCGATGTCTGCGGGGTCGAGGTCGCCCGCCTCGACAGCCTCGGCGACGTCGCGGGCGGCTCGGAGAAGTTCGTTGCGGCCGCCGTAGGCGAGCGCGATGTTCAATCTGAACTCCTCGTAGTCGGCAGTGCGGCGCTCGGCGTAATCGATGGCGTCGGTGACGCGCTCGGGGAGGCGGTCGATGTCGCCGATTGCGCGGATGCAGACGCCGTTGTCGTGGACGCGCTCGGCGTCGGCGAACTCGTAGAGCTTGTCCTCCAAGAGGTCGAACAGCGGTTCGAGTTCGCCCTCGGGGCGGTTGAAGTTCTCCGTCGAGAAGGCGTAGAGCGTCAGCTCCTCGATACCGAGTTCCTCACACCAGTCGAGGACCTGTTCCGTGGTCTGGGCGCCCGCGCGGTGGCCGTCGGGGGCGTCCTCGCCACGGTTGCGCGCGTAGCGGCGGTTGCCGTCCTGAATGATGGCGACGTGGGCTGGCCCGTCGTTGAGTTCGCGGCGAAGCAGCCGCTCGTACCCGCGGGCGAACGCCGTCCGGAGCCACTGGCGCATACTGTCTGTGGCTGTCGCCGCCGACCCGTATACGTTTTGTGACCCGTCGGTGACGTGTCTCGCCGCCGTCGGTGCGCGTTTCCGCCCTAAACGGCGTCGTTGACGCTGAATAACCGCGTCCGTGTCGCATCGGCCTCCCACCGTCGCTCGCGACGGAACCGCCACCCGTATATCGGAGCACCGACGACGACGAGTTATGAGCGACGCTGTCGACGACGACCTCTATCAACGCACCCTCGCGCTGCTCGAACCGGGCGACATCGAACTCGTGGGCGCGATTGTCCATACGGACCTCGGTGGCCAAGAGGACCTAGAGATGCACGAACTCACGGTCGAGTTGAACGACGTCATCGCCGAGCACGCGGGGAAGGGCGAGACGTACATCTACGCCGGAAACGACAATACGGACTTCGCCTCGAACCAGTTCCACGGGCTGACGCTCGACGGCGACGAGTTCGTCTGGGAGTGCCAACAGCTGCTCCGAAGCGGCACGTTCGACCTCGTGTTCTACTACGAAGCGATCGCCGACCAGGACGCCATCGTCGCCGCCATCGAGGAGACCGACCACGTCGACCGCGTGACGCCGGTCCCCTGAGCCGCGGCCCACGTCTCTTCTTCCTGCGAGCGACGCGAAACCTGCTCACCAGCGGTAGCCGTGCGTCGGTGTATCCCGCGCCGCTTATGCTTCGGCAGTCCTGACAAAGTGGTATGAAACAGGTGGACGCGGACCTCTCTTCGCTCGACCGTGCCATCATCAACGCCTTCCAGGGTGGCTTCCCGGTCGTCGAACGCCCGTTCGAGCCAGCGGCCGCAGCGCTCCGCGAACGCGGCGTCGACGTCTCGGCATCCGAACTCTGCGAGCGTATCCGCGAACTGGACGACGAGGGTGTCCTGACGCGGTTCGGCGCGCTCGTCAACGCCCAGGAGATCGGCGGCAACGCGACGCTCGTCGCGATGCACGCGCCGCCCGAACGCTTCGACGAGATCAACGAGCTGGTCAACGGTCACATCGAGGTCGCGCACAACTACGAGCGCGAGCATCCCCACCTCAACATGTGGTTCGTCGTCAGCGTCGCCGACGAGGACCGCATCGAGGAGGTACTGGCCGAAATCGAGGAAGAGACCGGCCAGCCGACCTACAACCTCCCCAAGGTTCGGGAGTTCCGCGTCGAGGCGAAGTTCCTCGTCGACGGCCCGGTTCCCGAGGGCGACGTCGACCTCTCGCATCTCGGCCCGGACGTCGAACCGAGCGGCCGGACGACGCTCACACCGGAGGAGCGCGATCTGGTTCTGGAGATTCAGGGCGGGCTTCCCATCACGGAGACGCCCTACGCCGACGTCGCCGACGCGCTCGGCGCGGAGACCGAGTGGGTCGTCGAGACCATCAAGCGGTTCAATCAGGAGGGGAGGGTCCGTCGCGTCGGCGTCATCCCGAACCACTACGCGCTCGGCTACACCGAGAACGGGATGACCGTCTGGAACGTCCCCGACGAGCTCGTTCCTGAAGTGGGCCCCGCCGTGGCCGGACTGGACTTCGTGACCCACTGCTACCAGCGGCCCCGCCACGAGGGCGTCTGGCCGTACAACTTCTTCGCGATGACCCACGGCCGCAGCGAGGAGGAGAGCCAGCGACGGATTCAGGAAGTGAAGGCGAAGATGGAGGAGTTCTGGGACGTCGGCGACGACGACTGGGACTCGCTGTTCTCGACGCGCATCCTGAAGAAGACGGGCATCCGTCTGGCCGAACGCGCCGACGCCAACACGGAGTGAGATGATTCCACTGGTCCACGACTTCAGCGGCGAGACGGTGCTGGTCTTCGGGGGCGGTCCCGTCGGCGCGCGGAAGGCCCGACGGTTCGCCCGCGAGACGCGGACCGTGGTGGTGAGTCCCGACTTCAGTGATCGGGATTTCGGCGACGCCGAACTGGTCCGTGCCGCACCCGACCCCGACGACGTGGCCGACTGGGTCGCCCGCTTCGACCCGGTGCTCGTCGTCGCGGCGACGAGCGTCGCGGCGGTCAACGAGGCCGCAGAGCGAGCGGCGAGAGACCACGGCGCGCTCGTCAACCGCGCGGACCACAGCGGCGAGCGCGACCCCGGCAGCGTCGTCGTCCCCGCCACGGTGGAGGACGACCCGGTCTCGGTGGCCATCTCGACGGGGGGCGTGAGCCCGGCGCTGTCGAAGTATCTCCGCGAGCGAATCGAGGACGAACTGGCCGGTGCGGGCGGGATGGCCGAGCTGACCGCCGAGCTGCGGTCGACGTTGAAAGAGAGCGACCTGTCACCCAGTGAGCGGCGGGATGTTGTCCGGGCAGTGGTGCAGTCGTCGCCCGTTTGGAAGGCTTTACGTACAGGGGAATCCAACCCCCGCGAAGAGGCAGCGCGCGTGATAGGAACCCAGTTCGGAACCGACGTCAGCAAGCACGTTCGAGGTGAGACCCGATGAACTACGGTGGTGTCATCTCGGCTGTGAGCGTGTCGCATACGAACGCGACCGTCGACGACATCGAGGCGGCCTGTCGCGACAGCGAACGGGCACTCGTCGAGGAGCTTCTCGCCCACGAGGGCGTCGACGAGGCGTTCGCCATCCAGACCTGTAACCGCGCGGAGGCGTACGTCGTGACGGCGGACGCCGCCGTCGGCCGACGCGCACTTTCGAACTTCGCCCCCGACGTCCGCGACGGCGCGGTCGTCGAGATGGACCACGAGGAGAGCATCCGGCATCTCATGCGAGTCGCCGCCGGACTCGAATCGCTGGTCGTCGGCGAAGACCAGATTCTCGGCCAGCTCAAGACGGCGATGGACGAGGCCCGAGCGGTCGGCGGCGTCGGCGAGATGCTCGACGACACGCTGACGAAGGCCATCCACGTCGGCGAGCGCGCCCGGACGGAGACAGCGATCAACGAGGGCGTCGTCTCGCTCGGCAGTGCCGCGGTCAGACTCGCCGAAGGGACGCTCGACCTCGACGGGACGACGGCACTCGTCGTCGGCGCGGGCGAGATGGGGACGCTCGCCGCACGAGCACTCGACACCACGTCGGTCGGGACGATTCTCGTCGCCAACCGGACCGTCCCCCACGCCGAACACGTCGCGAGCGAGATCACGACCGACGCGAGCGCGGTCGCGCTCGACGCGGTCCCCGCCGCGACGGCGGAGGCCGACCTCGTCATCACGGCGACCGGCAGCCCGGACTACGTGCTCGACGCCGAGACCCTTCGCGCGTCCGGCGAGACGCTCGTCATCGACCTCGCCCAGCCGCGCGACGTCGACCCCGAAGCGAGCGACGTCGACGGCGTCCGGTTCCACGACATCGACACACTCGAAGCGGTGACCGCAGAGACTCGGGCCCGCCGACAGGCGGCCGCCGAGGACGTTCGAGCGATGATCGACGACGAATTCGAGCGCCTGCTGGACGCCTACAAGCGTAAGCGGGCCGACGACGCGATCAGCGCGATGTACGAGTCCGCCGAGGACGTGAAACAACGCGAACTCGACACCGCGATGACCAAACTGGAGGCACAGGGCGAGTTGACCGACGAACAGCGTCAGACGGTGGCGGCACTGGCGGACGCGCTCGTCGGCCAGCTGCTCTCGGCTCCGACCAAGAGCCTTCGGGAGGCGGCCGCCGAGGACGACTGGACGACCATCCAGACGGCGATGCAGCTGTTCGACCCCGAGTTCGGCGGCGACCTACCGGACCTGCCGTCGGGCGCGGAACCGCGTGAGGGGAAGCCGAAAGACGTCCCCGAGGACGCCGACATCCCGAAGCGCGTGCTCGAACAGCTCTCCGACGACTGATCTCCGACGACTGATTCTGCGGTGTTCCGACCCTCGACGACTCGGTTCACGAGCGGCCGCGACGGAACGGGCCAAAGCGTTTTCACGTCACCGAGAGAAAAAGTGAGGTATGGCAGAGGTACTCGACGACGACGAGATCGAACAGAACCTACCCGAAGGGTGGGAACGCGACGGCGACGAAATCGTCCGGACGTACGAGTTCGACGACTACCTCCAGGGAATCTCCTTCGTGAGCGACGTCGGCGAGGTCGCCGAGGAGGAGTTCCACCACCCCGAGATCGTCGTCGGGTACAAGGAGGTCGAGGTGCGGCTGACGACCCACGACGCGGGCGGCATCACGGACCTGGATATGCGGCTCGCGGACCTGTTCAACGACGAATTCTGACGGGATGAACGCCGCGTACGTCTTCCGGGTCCGGTTCCGACTCGACGCCTCGGACGTCCGCCTCGACCCGCAAGAGTTCGAGACGGTGCTGCGGCTTCCAGTTGTCGACCCCGACGACGAGGACGACCCCGACGGCTGGCTGTTCTTCCGGGACAACCTCTGGCGCGGCGACGCCGCCGACGAACGGCATCTCCGGACGACCGCGAGCGACCTGCTCGGTGTCGACGTGACGAGCGTTCACTTCTCGGAGTTAGCGACCGACCGTGCCTCGCTGGAACGGCTGCGGGAGGCCATCGCCAGCGACCTGGAGGAGTTCAACGCCGACAGCGTCGACGAGGTGCTCCACAAGTATCTCGGGAGTTCGATTCGCGTCACCGACTGAGCCGTGATAGGACAACCGAGACACCGAGAGAAACGAACCGAGAGAACGTGGCGGAGGGCCGAAGCGGGGCCGAGAGTGCCTGACGTCTCAACGAGCGTCACGGCCGATTAAATGCTTTCTGTTCCATCGGCTCGAAAAGAGGTCCCGAGAAGGCGGAAAGCACATACCATCCCACCGCCTAGAGCCATCTCCCTATGGTCGTCGACAGCTACGACTTCTGGCTTTTCGACCTCGACGGCACGCTCGTCGACGCCGAGTGGTCCTACACGCGGGACGTGTTCGACCGCGTCGGCGACCGACTCGGCCGCCGCTTCTCCGACCGCGAGGCCGAAATCCTCTGGCACGGACTGGGCGGTGCGAGAAACGCCCAACTCGTCGAGTGGGGCATCGCCCCCGAGGACTTCTGGCCCGCCTTCCACGCCGAGGAGGACCCCCAGACCCGCGCCGAGGCCACCTTCCTCCACGACGACGCCGCCGACCTCGTCGGCAGGCTCGACGCTCCGGTCGGTCTCGTCACGCACTGTCAGGCCTTCTTGACGGGTCCCGTCCTCCAGCATCTCGACATCCGCGACTGGTTCGACACGGTCGTCTGCTGTACGGAAGAACTCGGCTGGAAACCCGACCCCGCTCCCGTCCGGCACGCGATGCGCGACCTGGGTGTCGAGGAGGGGAGTACGGGCGTCCTCGCCGGTGACGGCGCGAACGACATCGGTGCGGCGTGGAACGCCGGTCTCGACGGAATCCACGTCGAACGTCACGGGCCGGAGCACCGCGGACAGTGCGTCCTCGGCGACTACCGCGTGGGCACGTTCCACGACCTCATCAACTGACAACTGACAACTGGCGACCGAGAAATAGCTCACGACGGCTTAGCGACTGCTCACGCGACCGCTCAGAGTGGACGGATACCGATGTCGCCGTCGCTCGTCACGACCAGCTCGTATCCGCGGTACGGGAACCGCACCTGGATTCCCGGTCGCTCGCCGTCGAACGGCCGCGGTTCGAGAACCGCTTGCAGTGCCTCGGCGTCGATGCTCTCGAACAACGGTTCGAACGTTTCGAGATCCTCGTCCGTGTAGCTCTCGACAGCCTCTACCAAGGCCACGCCGAGTTCCTCCGTCTCCGTCCAGTCGTACCGACCGATGAGTTCCCACTCCCCGTCGAACGTCGCCGAGACTGCGAGCGACGAGACGGGTGCCACGCTCGACAGCGCGTCGCGACGGTCCTCACCGAGAACGAGCGACGCCCCGCGGGCAGCGGCGAGCTGTTCGACGTGTCGCTTGACCGCATAGATCTCGTCGACGCCGGACTTCTGGACGTATTCGGTGACGTTCGCCCGGATGGCGTCGTCGGCGACGGCGTCCCACTCCTTGCCGGTGAAGAGGACGATGGGGATGTCGGCAGTGAAATCGCGGGCAGCCGAGATGAAGGGGATACCCTCGGCGGTGACGACGAAGTCGCTGACGATACAGTCGACTTCGTGTTCCTCCAGCAGCCGGAGACCGTCCTCCGCGGTTGGAGCGGTCAGCGTTTCGAACGCCTCACCGGTCGCAAAGAGTGCCGAAGAGACATCGAGAAAGTCCGGGTCGTCGTCGACGTGTAGGACGGTCATGTGTGGAGTCATCTCCCTCTCATACGACCGGATGAGGTATAAATAAATCGTGTATCACACTGGCATAGATAACAGTCCGTTTTACAATAATGTTCTGCAGCCACTCGTCGCGGCTGACGTGGGAGGATTCGGCCGACTGCGACGCGGTCGACCGCAACGCGCGGTGTCGTCTCGGTCCGTGAGATTCGCCTCAGTCAGCGTAATCCGCCTCGGTCAGCGTGATTCGAAGCCGTCGAGGTCGCCAACGACGTCCGAGACGGCGTCGAGAGCCGCCGAGACCGCCTGTACCCCGGCTTTGTCGACGCGAGCGGGGTTCGCACGGACGGCGACGTCCTGTGTGCCCAGCGGGACGAAGCCAAGTCCCAGCCGGGTCGCCGTCGCGCGCAGGCCGAGTCCGACGTCCGCCGACCCGCCGAGGACCTTCCGCGCGGGGCTCTCGTGGGCCTTCACTGTGAGGTCGAAGCCGTCGATAGCGTCGACGAGACTGTGGCGTTCGACCCCGCGCTCGTCGGCGAGGTCGGCCAGCGCGTTCGCGAGACTCGTCCGCAGCCCGGAGTTGGTGTCGCGGTTGACGAACCGGAGGTCGCGGTCCACAAGGTCGGCCAGCCCCTCGACATCCGCGGGGTTGTCCGCGGGGACGACCAGTCCCCACTCGCGCGTCCAGCCGCCGAGGTCGACGCTCTCGACGTCGCGGTCGGCGGGGCCGGCGACGACCGCGACGTCCGGAAGACCGTCACGGAGCCGTCGGAGGCCTTCGCGGCTCCCGAGGGGCAAGTATCGAGGATTGTCGACACGGTCGAGCAGGCGCGAGAGCGCGGGGTCGTCCTCGCCGACGCCGAGCAGCGACGGCAACCGGACGTCCGGCGAGAACAGCTGGACGGTCACGTCCTCGCCCTCGCTCAGATAGCTCGTGTCGGCACCGACCTCGACGACGCCGTCGGCCTCGACGAGGCTCGTGGTCGCGCCGCTGCCCTTGTCGACAGGGTAAACGAGGGTCTCGCCGTCCTCGTCTTCGAGTAGCCCGACCGGCATCAGCCGCATCCGACCCTCCTCGTAGCGCTCGCGGGTCGCCATCTTCCCCGTCACTGTCGCCGTCCGCGGCTCCGGCAGTCCCGCCTCGCGGCGGATCGCGGGCGCGACGAAGGTACGGAAGATGGTCAGCGCGGAGACGGGGTAGCCGGGCAGGCCGACGTAGGCACTGTCGCCGAGCGAGCCGACGAGCATCGGCTTGCCGGGCTTGACGGCGACGCCGTGGAGCAGGAGTTCGCCCTTGTCCTCGATGACGCGGTAGATGACGTCGACCGCGCTCGCGGAGGTCGACCCCGAGGAGAGCACGAGGTCGCACTCCTCGGCCGCATCCAGCAGGATACGCTCCATCTCGTCGTAGTCGTCGCCCGCGTGGGGGTAGAGCTTCGCCTCGCCACCGGCCTCCTCGACGCCCGCGGCGATGGTGTAGCTGTTGACGTCGTAAATCTGGCCGCGGCTGCTGTCGAGTTCGTCGCCGGGGCGGACGAGTTCGTCGCCCGTGGAGACGATGCCGACCGTCGGCGTTCCTCGAACCCTGACCTCGTCTACGCCGAGTGCCGACAGCAGGCCGATCTCCCGCGGCGTGATGCGCGTGCCGGGACCGAGCGCACGCGCACCGGCGGCGATGTCCGCGCCCGCGACCATGACGTGGTCGCCCGGCGCGACGGCCTTCCGAATGAGAATCTCGTCGTCACCCTTCTCGTCGGTTCGCTCGACCATCACGACGGCGTCCGCACCCGGCGGCATCACCGCACCGGTCGAGATTTCGGCGCAAGTCCCCGATTCGACGGTCACGTCCGGCTCCGCGCCGGCGTGGACCGCACCCGCGAGGTCGAGGGTGACGGGGTCGGCCTCGTCGGCCCCGAAGGTGTCCTTCGCGCGAACGGCGTAGCCGTCCATGCTCGCCCGGTCGAAGCCGGGGACGTCGAGGTCGGCGTCGAGCCGTTCGGCCAGCACGCGGCCGCGCGCCTCGTCCAGGGGGACGGTCTCGGCGTCGCCCGCGAGGGACAGCGAGGCGATGGCGGCGTGGGCCTCCTCGGGCGCGGCGAGGTCACGGAACTCTTTCCGCGAGCTCATGCCGACCACTCCCAGTCCTCGACGGCGACGGTCTCACCTGCGGCGATGCCCTCGCGCTCTTCGGGGACGACGACCCAGCCGTCGGCGAGCGCGACGCTGGAGAGCACGCCCGAGCCGCTGGCGCGGGTCGGTGTCGCTTTCGGCCCCTCCTCGCTCTCTTCGACCTTCACGCGCACGAACGTCCGCGTGCCGGGTTCGCTCGTAATCTTCCGCGTCAGCGTCGCCTCGGTGGTCGGGTGAGGCTCGTCGGGGAGATGGCCCATCCGCTTGAGTACAGGACGGAGGAACTGCACGGCGTTGATGATGCAGGCGACGGGGTAGCCCGGCAGCATGAGGACGGGCGTGTCCTCGACGACGCCGAGTGCGACCGGATGCCCCGGCTTGAGCGCGACGCCGTGAACCAGTACCTCGCCGAGTTCATCGACGACCTCGGGAGTGTAGTCGCGTTCGCCGACGGAGGAGCCGCCGGTCAGGACGACGACGTCCTTCGTCAGGTCCCGTTGGATAGCCGCGCGAATCGCCTCGGGGTCGTCGGTGACGACGTCCCGATAGGTGGGGACGCCGCCCCACCGGGACACCATGTGCGAGACGGTCAGCCCGTTGGTCTCGATGACCTCGCCCGGCTGGGGGTCCGCTTGCACCAACTCCTCGCCGGTCGGAATCACGCCGACGGTGGGGTGGTCGTAGACCTCGACCTCGCTCAGGCCGACGGACTTCAGCAGACCGAGGTCGGAGGGTCGCAGCCGGTGGCCGGGTTCGTACAGGCTCGTGCCCTCGGCGACGTCCTCGCCGACGGGACCGACGTTCTCGCCCTCGGCAACACCATCAAAAACCTCGACCTCGCTGCCGACGGCTTCGGTCTGTTCGACCATGACGACGGCGTCGGCTCCGTCGGGCAGCTCGCTGCCCGTGTGGACCCGAACGGCCTCGCCGGCGACGACGCGCTCGTCGCCCTCGCGCAGGATCTTCGGCGAGCGGTCCGAGGCTCCGAAGGTGTCCTCGGCGCGGACGGCCCAGCCGTCCATCGCCGCGCGGTCGTAGCCGGGGACGGGGTTCGGGGCCGTGACCGTCTCGGCGACCGTCCGCCCGTCGGCGCGGCCGAGCGGGATTCGTTCGGTCCGCTCGTGCGGTGTCACCGCCTCGAAGAGGGTATCGCGGGCGGCGGCGACGCGGGTTCGGTCCTTGAACCCGGCACGTCGCAAGTCATCGTGAGTCATGAGAGGAGGTTGCGGCCGGAGGGTGAAAGCGTCTGCCCCTTCGGCTCTGCTCCCCACTGCCGTCGCCTCCTGTGCCAGCACCCCACACACCGGAGAACCCCTCACCTACCGCGGCCTTTTTCGACCCCCGGTCCTTAGAACGGTCCATGTCAGCACTGCGTGACGCGCTGCGCGAACTCCCGGAGGCCGTCTTCGCCGACCTACTGGAGAGTGACGACGCGTACCTCATCGTTCTCGACCTGCCCGGCGTCTCGGCCGAGACGGCCGACATCGCCGTCGAGAACAAGAAGCTCGTCATCGAAGCCCGTCGCGAGAAGGCCCTCCCCCCGGAGTTCCGCTACGTCCGCGAGGACCGGTCGCTCTTCCTCGACGCCGAGATTCCCCTCCCGCCGGACGCGACCGGCGCGGGTGCCGAGGCGAACATGAGCCGCGGCGTCCTCGAAATTCGCCTCCCCAAGCGCGAAGCCGCCCCCGAGCAGACTATCGAGATCGAGGACGCGTAAGTCCGGGGTGGTTAACCTGGTCAATCTCCGCGCCTACTGGCGCTTTCTGATCGTCTTCTATCAGTTCCTCCCGCTCATCGTCGCCTACAGCCGCGACCGCAAGCGGTTCTTCGTCGTCGGCAGCGGCCGCTCGGTCACGCCCGAGATGCGGACCAAGCGGGCCCAGATTCTGCTCGACTCCCTCCTGACCCTCGGGCCGACGTTCATCAAGCTCGGCCAGCTGCTGTCGACCCGCCCCGACATCCTCCCGCGGGAGTATATCGAGGTGCTGTCGAGTCTGCAGGACGAGGTGCCCGCCGCCGAGTGGGCCGAGGCCAAGCAGGTGCTCGAAGCCGACCTCGGTCCCGTCGGCGACGTGTACGACGAGTTCGACACCGAGGCCATCAGCGGCGCGAGTCTCGGCCAGGTCTACCTCGCCGAGTACGGCGGCGAGAAGGTCGCCGTCAAGGTCCGCCGCCCCGGCATCGAGGAGTTGGTCGAGGCCGACCTCCGCGTGATTCGATGGTCGCTCCCGCTCCTCCAGCGGTTCATCGGCCAGGGGCGGGCGTTCTCCCTGGAGAACCTCTCCGACGAGTTCGCGAAGACCATCCGTCAGGAGATGGACTACACCCGCGAGGGCCGGATGCTCAACGAGATCCGCGAGAACTTCGCCGGCAACGACGACATCCGCATCCCGAACGTCGTCGACGAGGTCTCCGGGCCGCGTGTGCTCACGATGGAGTATCTCCCCGGCGTGAAGATTACCGACCTGAAGACGCTCGACGAGATGGGCATCGACCGCACCGAACTCGCGACGCGCCTGCAAGAGATCTACCTCCAGATGATCATCGACGACGGCGTCTTCCACGCCGACCCCCACCCTGGGAACCTCGCGGTCGACGACGACGGCGCGGTCATCTTCTACGACTTCGGGATGAGCGGCCGCGTCGACTCGTTCATCCAGGACAAGATCGTCGAGTTCTACATCGCCGTCGCCAACCAGGACATCGACGCCATCCTGGACACGCTCGTCGAGATGGGGACGCTCTCGCCGGAGGCCGACCGACAGGTCATGTCCGACGTGATGGAGTTGGCCATCGCCGACGCCCGCGGCGAGGACATCGAACAGTACCGCGTCAACCAGATCATCGAACAGGTCGAGTCGACCATCTACGAGTTTCCCCTCCGGCTCCCCCGAAATCTCGCGCTCGTGCTCCGCGTCGCCACCGTCGTCGAAGGCGTCTGTGTCACCCTCGACGAGAACTTCGACTTCATCACCGTCGCGACCGACTATCTGACCGCGGAGGGCTACCGCGAGGAGACCATCAAACGCGTCGCTGGCGAGGTGTCGAACCAGCTGCAGGCGACCACCCAGTCGCTCGTCCGGGTGCCACCGAAGCTCGAACGCGTCCTCGACCGTGCCGAGCGCGAGAGCCTGACGCTCAACGTCCGCATCGACGACAAGAACAAGGTGTTCGACAAGCTGGCGAAGCGCATCGCGCTCACCATCCTCTTGGCGGTCGGTGTGCTCTCGTCGGCCATCCTCTACGCCTTCGGGGCGTCCTGGCAGCCCGCCGTGGCGGTCGCGGCGGTCACGCTCCCCATCGGCTTCCTGCTCTATCGCTCCTTCCGGAAGAAGAAGAAGGGGCTTCGCGCCAGCCCGCAGTTCACCCGTCAGGGCCTCAAAGAGCAGCGTCGCAAGGACTGAGAGACGCCGTCACACCACCGAACCACTCTTGTCAACACGGTGTGACGACACGGCAGATGAAGCTCCTCGTCTTCGGCGACCTCCATCTCAAACCAAGCGGCCAGTCCGTCGACTACGACGCGCTGTCGGTGTCGACGGACATCGATGCGGTCGTCTCGCTCGGCGATCTCACCCACCGTGCCGAGGCGGCAGACCGCGAGACTGCGCGGGAGTTCCTCGCGCACGTCGCGGCCGACGACCGACCCGTCGTCTGCGTCCCCGGCAACCACGACCCACACGACCACTACACCGACCTGCTCGGGGAACTTGCGGCCGACGGTGTCGTCGACGCCCACGACCGACGTGTCACCCCCGACGGCGTCGGTTTCGCGCTCGTCGGCTGGGGGTGTGAGGAGTTCCACTTCGAACCCGAACTGCACTACGCCGAGATGGCCGCCCTCGACCCACGCGAGCGCGACGGTGACCGCCGACACGTCGCCGACGTGCTCGCGACCGCGTACGAGGACCTCCTCGTCGAGTACGGTCGCGGTGAACGGTCCCGTGAGGGTCTGCTGGACGGCTTGGTCGCCGTCGGCGACGAGGGCACGGCCGAGTTGACCCGTCGGGAGCGGGCCGCACTCCGAGAGCAACTCGACGCCTTCGACGCCGCGTACGACCGGCTGACGGGACTGCTCGACGGGTCGGACGAGACGGTCCTCCTCAGCCACGTCCCCCCGTTCAACACGGCACTCGACCGTCACCACTCCCACGGCACCCGCGAGGACGACCTCGAAGGGCTTCACTGGGGGTCGATGGTGCTCAAGACCGCCATCCGGACCCACCGGCCGCTCGCCGTGCTCTGTGGCCACTCACACACGCAGGGATACGACGTCTGTCGCGGCGACGGGGGCGAGACACAGCTTCTCAACCCCGGCTTCCGCGGCGTCGCGACGGTCGACGTCAGTCGTGGCGGATTCGCCTACCAGTTCTTCTAGAGGCCGTCGTCGATGCGTTCGCCCGTCTCGATTCCGTTCCACAGGGCTGCGCGCACTCTCGCCTCGCCAGCGACCCAGTCACCCGCAAAGTAGAGCTTCGCGTCTTCGGCACTCGTGACGACAGACTCGACCGCCCCGTCGTCCGGCAGTGCGTACCGCCAGCCCTGGTCGTCCACCCAGTCGGGGTCGGCCAGACGCTCGTCATCGAGGAGGTCGGCCACCTTCTCGGCGGCGACGCTCGCCGCCTCGTCGAGCGGGTCGTCGTAGTGTTCGGTCGACCACTCGGGCCCCATCTGTGCGATGAGCAGGCTCTCGCCGTCAGGGACGTGGCCGGGCTTGCACTCCTCGCGGGAGACCCAGCCGACGTCGTGTTCCTTGCTGGTGTCGACGAGCGCGTAGTAGGGGACGTCAAGTTCGAAGGGGTAGTGCAGGACCAGCGTCCGGACGGTGCGGTAGGGGACCGCCCCGACTGCCTCGATGAGCGTCGTCAGCCGGTCGTCGTTCCACTTGGCTTCTGCGAGCAGGGATGCGGTCTGGGGGGCCGGTGGCGTCAGCAGCAGGCCGTCGAACGGGCCGTAGGTCTCGCCGTCGGTGTCGGTCAGCCACCAGCCGTCGCCGCGCTCGAAGGAAGCGATGCGCGTCGGCTGGTCGACCGTGGCGTCGCTCCGGGCGAGCAGCCGTTTCGCGAGTTGGGTCATCCCCTCGGTCCACGTCCACTTGCGGACGTCGCCGGGGTCGTCGCCCTCGCTGACCGTGCCGTCGGCGTCGAACGTCCAGACCGGCTCGTCGATGTCGACGAGACCCTCGTCGCCGAGCGTGTGCAGGAGGTCTGTCGTCCGGCCGCCGGCGTCCTTGATGTAGTTCGCGCCGTGGTCGTAGCGACAGCCCTCCTTGCGGCGGGTTGCGGCCCGGCCGCAGACGCCACGGCTCTTCTCGAAGATGGTCACGTCGACGTCGCTGTCTCGAAGCGCGTACGCGGCCCCCGCGCCAGCGGCTCCCGCACCGACGACGGCGAGCGAACGGGTCATCGGTCTCCCTCTGTCTGTGTGTGCATCGTTCTCGTGAATGGGGTCGGACGCTGGACGCTTGATAGTGTTTGTTGTGGCTGTTTCCCGCCGGTTTGTCACCCCGTCCCGGCGAACCGGCGGGATTGACTCACAACAAACACGATGAGCCTTCGTCCGGCGGCAGAGTGGGGCGGCGAGCGCGCACGGTCGGTGGGCGACCGGGAGGCAGTGGAACGCTTTTGTCCACCGCGTGCCGAGGAAGGCTGTGAGCTACGACGCAGTTCTCTTCGACAACGACGGCGTCCTCGTCGACCTCGTCGAGTACGACGTCCTCCAGCGGGCCGCCGCCGAGACCTTCCGGACGCTCGGTGTCGACCCCCATCCGGACCACGTCGACGACATCGCCGTCGGCGTGACGCCGGAGACGTTGCAGGCGATCTGTACGGCCTACGACCTCGACGCCGCGGAGTTCTTCGCCCTCCGCGACAGCACCTCCTCGAAGCACCAACAGCAGGAGGTCCACGCCGGCCGGAAGACGCTCTACGACGACTTCGACGCCCTCTACGACCTCGAACATCCCCTCGGCATCGTCAGCTCGAACCAACAGGAGACGGTCGACTTCCTGCTCGACCATTTCGACATTGGCCATCTGTTCGAGACGGCCTACGGCCGGGAGCCGACGCCCGAGAGCCTCCACCGCAAGAAGCCGAACACGCACTATCTCGACCGCGCGCTCGCGGACCTCGACGCCGAGACGGCGCTGTTCGTCGGCGACAGCGAGACGGACCTCATCGCCGCCCACGAGGCGGGGCTGGACTCGGTGTTCATCCGCCGCCCCCACCGCGCCGACGCCGACTTCGACACGGAGCCGACGTACGAGATCGGCGGGCTACACGCGCTCTCGGAGCTGACGACCGAGTAATCGGCGGTTTCAGCGGCTGACAGCCCAACCCCAACACCTTACCGTAGTGGCCGAGAAGCCGAGGCTATGGCAATTATTCTCGAGCTTTCGCTTCCTGCAGAGTCGTTCGCGCTGGGGGACGTGCTCGAGGCCGTACCGGGTACCAAGCTCGAACTGGACCAGGTCGTCCCCACGGGAGGACGGAAGCTTCCGTATCTCTGGGTCGAGACCACCGACTTCGAACAGTTCGAAGAATACGCACAGGACGCGCCGAACGTCGCGGATCTCGAAGCCGTCGAGACGGCCGGTGACAAGCGGCTGTACCAGCTCCGGTGGCAGGGTCGCGTCGAGAACTTCACCACGGGCGTCGTCGAGGCCCAGGGAACGATACTCGCCGGTCGTGCGTCGAGCACGTGTTGGGAGTTCAGACTGCGGTTTCCCGACCGGAGCCACGCGAAGGCGTTCCAGTCGCACTGCGTCGAGACGGAGACACCGCTCGACCTCTCGAAGGTGTACGACCTCTCACAGGGCAGCGCGCGCAAGGAGTACGGGCTGACTGAGAAGCAGTACGTCGCGCTCCAACTCGCCTACGAACGGGGCTACTTCCGCGAGCCACGTGGGGCCGACCTCGCCGACCTCGGCAGCGAGCTCGACATCTCGCCGCGGGCCGTCTCCTACCGACTCCGGCGTGGGGTGTCGAGTCTCGTCGAACACAGTATCGACCCCTGACCCTGCGAATTTATAGCACGGTGACATAAACACGTGCAGACGTGAAGGGGAGCGTATAGCCCGTTCGTCGCCCAACATACGGTGAGGGTTGGCGGATGCTACTCTAGCCCACTCGTAGCGACGGCGTGCCGTCACGCTGCGCGTTCCAGCCTCTGCGCGTGTGGGAGGTGACGCGCGCCGACACTCCGCCGGACTCTCCGCTTTCATACCCGACGCCTAAGTACGCCGACGGTCAGATGTCTCCATGGACGAGACGCTTCCCCCGGTCGGTCTCGGGACGATGGGTATCGAGACGCCCGAACCGGTCACGACGGCCCTCGACGTGGGCTACCGCCATCTCGACACGGCCCAGATCTACCACAACGAGCACGTCGTCGGCGCGGGCGTCGCCGCCAGCGACGTCCCCCGCGAGGAGGTCTTCCTCGCGACGAAGGTCTGGGCGGACAGCCTCGCACCAGACGCCGTCCTCGCGAGCACGCAGGCCAGCCTCGCCCGCCTCGGCGTCGACACCGTCGACCTGCTCTACGTCCACCGGCCCATCGAGAGCTACGCCGCCGAGGCGACGCTTCCGGCCTTCGACGCACTCGTCGACGCGGGCAAGGTCCGGCACGTCGGCGTGAGCAACTTCACTATCGACGAACTGGACGAGGCGATGGCGACGCTCGACGCGCCGCTCTTCGCCCACCAGACGGAGTACCATCCGCTCTTCCAGCGGCCCGAACTCGTCGTCCACGCCCAGGAACACGACTACCACGTCGTCGCCTACTCGCCGCTCGCGGGCGGGCAGGTCTTCGAGAACGAAGTTCTGCAGGACATCGCCGAGAAACACGACACCACGGAGGCCGCCGTCTCCATCGCGTGGCTGCGCTCGATGCAGCACGTCGTCGTCATCCCGAAGGCCGCGAGCGAAGCACATCTCCGGGCGAACTTCGCGGCCCAAGACGTGCGACTCGACGCCGAGGACGTCACGCGCATCGAGGAGATCGAAGACGAAGTGGAGCTGTATCCCGAATGAGCGGCGGAGACGAGCGAGTCGTCGAGTACGACAAACTCGTCCGCGACGACATCCCCGAGATAATCCGTGCCGACGGCGAGAAGCCGGAGACGCACGTCGCCGACGACACGGAGTACGCTCGTCGCCTGCGCGAGAAACTGGTCGAGGAAGCCGAGGAGTTCGCCGAATCGGGCGAGATCGAAGAACTCGCGGACGTCGTCGCCGTCGTCGACGCAATTGGTGAGAACCGGGGCGTCGGCTGGGAGGAACTGGAACGCCGTGCCGACGAGAAAGCCAGCGAGCGTGGCGGCTTCGCCGAGGGAATCGTCCTCGAACGTGTGTGGAAGTAGGGTTCTGGCGCGTGGCTTCGCGCCGTTTCGTCGTTTCCGCGAGGGGAGCGAGCGGAAGCCAGCAAGAACGAAGCTCTTGCGTCGGCGCGTGACACTCGTGCGAGGTTCTCGTGGACGGAGTGAACGAGAGCATGACAGCGCTTGCTCTGCCAAGGGAGCGAAGGAGTCGGTTGGGGAGGATGTGGCTGCGGCGGGTGTCCTCGTGAACCGTGCGGGACCGGAGGTCCCGCTGGAAGCCGGCGCACCGCGCCGGCGACGCAGTGAACGAGGGCTTGGAAGAGCAAGCTCTTCCAATGGGACTGAAAGGGGACGCGTCACCGGAAGCTTTGCTTCCGGTTGCTCGCGAGGGCTTCGCTCTCGCCCAGTTCTCGGCGAAGCACGACGAAGTAAGCACTGCAGGCCGAGGGCCGAGGAGCATGGCGAGTCGCGCGAGTTGAGAACGCGTGGGCTTTCGTGCTGTTCTCACACTCTGTGGAATCAAACAAGTGGCTCTGTTGAAATGCTCTATCACTGACAGTCTGTTGAGGCCGTGCTGAATAGAGCGCGCAAGTCGGTCACGAACCAATCGTCATCTGGTGGGGAGTAACGTGAGAGACACAGAGAATGAGTCCGTCACCGATTAACCCCGAGTCCCACTACAACAGTTCCAGCTACCACAAGGAGGATTCCAACCCCAAGAAGAGATCCCAGTCCCTCGATTCTCCCAAGAACTGCAAAGAAAATCGCAATCAGTGTCATCTGAGTTCCTGCAAATACGGCTTTCAGATTTAGTTCGTCTCTGCTCATGTGAACAGAAATCCATGGAGAAGGTAAATCAGTTCTGTTACGAAGAGTGGCGGATTGCTGAACTCACCCTCTATATTCAGCACGCGATATCTGTCACCCCTCGAGGATTTTGACAACACCAAACAAGTCATAAGCGGACGAACAGGCATCGTGCTCAGCTAGTCATACCGAGCAAGGTCTATCCGCCTCCAGCCCCTTCCAGCCAGTATGAGTAACCCTGAGAGCCAAAACGTCCCCAAGACCGACGAGGAATGGCGCGAGAAGCTGTCCGAGGAGGAGTACCGTATCCTCCGACAGAGCGGCACCGAGGCGCGCTTCTCCGGCGAGCACGTCGACCGCGACGACGCCGGCGTCTACAAATGCAAGGGCTGTGGGTCGGTCCTGTTCGAATCGGACACGAAGTTCGACTCGTCGTGTGGCTGGCCGAGTTTCTACGCCGCCGAGGAGGCGAACGTGACGAAACACGTCGACACGAGCCACGGAATGCGCCGCACGGAGGTCCGGTGTGCGACCTGTGACGGCCATCTCGGCCACGTCTTCGACGACGGTCCCAAGCCGACGGGCAAGCGGTTCTGTATCAACTCCGTCGCGCTCGACTTCGAAGCCGACGAGTAATCGCAGTAACGCGAACGCTCTTTTCGGCCGCCCGCGACCGCAGAGATGTGACCGACTCCCCACGGCTCCTGATTCCGTACCACGTCCCGCCGAGCCGAACGAACGAACTCCTCGACGCCCTCGACGGCCACCTCCCGGCCGACAGCCTCGTCGTCGCCGACACACCCGCCGAGTCACGCGAACTCGCCCCGTCGGCCGACGGTATCGTGACCTACCATCTCGACGCCGACCTGCTCGACGCGGCCGAGAACCTCCGGTGGATTCAGTGTCTCAGTGCCGGTGTCGACCACTACGACTTCGACGCGCTCCGCGAGCGGGATGTCGTCCTCACCAACTCGTCGGGCATCCACGCCGAACCCATCGCCGAGCAGGTGCTCTGCTACCTGCTGATGTTCGAGCGCGGCCTCGTCCAGGCGGGCCGTCAGCAGGCCCGCGGCGTCTGGGAACGGTTCGAGGGCGGCGAGCTTCGGGGCAAAACGGTCGGCGTCGTCGGCGTCGGAGCCATCGGCGGGCGAGTCGCCCAGGTCTGCTCCGCGCTCGGGATGCGCGTCCTCGGCACCAAGCGCGACACCAGCGAGGTGCCCGGCGGCGTCGACGAACTCTACGCGGCCGACGAGTACCACCAACTCCTGCTCGACGCGGACTACGTCGTCCTCGCCTGCCCACTGACCGACGAGACCGAGGGCCTGCTGGGCCGCGAGGAGTTCCGACTCATGTCCGAGGAGAGCGTGCTGGTCAACATCGCCCGCGGCGGCGTCGTCGACGAGGCCGCGATGACCCGTGCACTCCAGAACCGGGCGATCCGCGGGGCTGCACTCGACGTGTTCGAGACCGAACCCCTACCCCCCGGGTCGCCCTTGTGGGACCTCTCGAACGTCGTCGTCACGCCCCACATGGCCGGGTCGACCCCCAAGAAGCCCGAACGCTGGCGCGACATCATCGTCGGGAACTACGAGGCACTCGCGGCGGACGACCGCGACGCGATGGTCAACCGGATCGTCTGAGCCGAAAAGCAGTCACGGCACAACCGCTTTCTCGGTCGGCGACGACGACTCCCGCATGGTCTCTCGCGATACGAAAGTGACCGCCGTCTTCGCCCTCCTCGGGACGGCACTGTGGCTCGTGGCGGGGCAACTGACGGACGTCCAGTGGATTCAGTGGGCCGTGTTGGTCGGCGTCGGCATCGTCGTGCCGACGCTCCTCAACGAACGCCGCGGCTGAGACGACCCCGTCGCGCCCCGTACCGCCCTACCTGCCGTCAGCCACCGCGTCGCCGACACCGCCGAATCGCGTCGACGACCTCGCGGCCGTCGTCGTGCTCGGAGAGGTCACCGCGGTAGACCGTCGGAACGGGGAGTCTCCGGCGGACTCGCAGCGTATCTCCATGGTCGGCGTCGACGCGGCTGACCTGCCGCCACGGGACGAGCGTCTGCGGGTTTCCGCCTTCGGAGCGGACCAGTAGCCCGCTGTCGAGCGCGACGAGCTGGTACGTGTCGCGTCCGCGGAAGAGCAGCAGAGCGGCACTGACACCGCTAGCCGCCCCGAGTTCGAGCACCGAGTACGGCTCGCCGAACGCGACAGAGACCGTCACGAGGACGACGACGCTCTCGGCGAACAGCAGCGGGAACTCGCCCCATCGGGACTTCGTGACCGTCGCGAGCGCGTGTGCCCGCTCGGCGTCGGCGACGACGCGCGCCCGCCGCTGTCTGCCGAGTATCCCCACGACCAGCGCGAGAAGGCTAGTCAGCGAGAACGGGACGTGAAGCGACTCGGGGAGCGCGAGACTGCCATCGAGGACGCTGAGACCGGCAAGCACCAGGGTCGCGACGGCAGCCGCAAGTGCCGGGAGGAGATGGAGTCGCCCGTCGAGCGCGGTGTCGACTCGGTCGGGGAACCGTTCGAGGACGGCCCAGACGGCGAGCGCGACGGCGAGACCGATGCCGACCACGACGCCGGACGTCGCTGAGACGGCGAGCACGAGACCGGAGGCGACTGCCGAGCCGACGAACAGGCCGGTGGCGGCAGCGAAGCCGTCGACAGCGGGGAGGGTGGGACGCATCGTCGAATCTTTCACACCGCTCGTTTCAAATAATCATCCACTGCCGCCGCCCCGCCGACATCGCCGTATCGCGTCGGCGACTTCGCGAGCGTCGTCGCGCGAGGAGAGGTCCGCGAGAAACGTCCGCGGGACCGGCAGTCCGCAGACGACCCGCAGCCTGTCGCCCTCGGCTTCGACCGTCCGAACCCGTTGCCACGGGACGAGCGACCGCGGCTTCCCGCCCTCGCTCCGGACGAGCAGGCCGTTGTCGATGACGGCGAGTTCCGTCGTCTCCGGGCCAGTGAAGAAGACGATAGCGAGCGTCCCGAGGACGAAGCCGACCACGGAGCCGATGCCGACCGTGCCTTCGAGGAGATACGACATGACCGCGAGGGTTGGGACGGCCCCGAGAAGCGGGTAGACGAGCTGTTGCCAGCGCGGCTGCTGTGCGGTGACGACGGCGTGAATCGGTACCCCGTCGGCGAGAGTACGGACGCGTCGGAACTCGCCGACCACGCCGACGAGGATACCGCCGACTGCCAGGCCGACGAACGCCCACGTGGCGGTGAGACCGACGTCCGAGACAAGTCCGGCCAGCCGTCCACCGACGGCGACGAGGACCGGCAACAGCAGTAGCCCGGCGATAGCGACGTGAAGCCGCCAGCGGAGCGTCGCGTCGACTCGCTCGGGGATCTGTTCGAGGGCGGTCCAGACGGCGATGGCGACGACGACGCCGAGCGCGCCGAGCGGCTCTTCGACAGGGACGTCGACGCCGGGGGCGACGACCAGTGCCCCGACGACGGCGGCGGCGGTGACGATGCCGACGGTGAGACTGAAGCCGTCGGCGGAGGGGAGGCGGGGACGCATCGGCCGAGAGTTCTCGTGGGTCGTGGTAAAGTCTTGACCCGTTTCCGACGACAGTCGGTCCACGCTGGGGTGGTGGAGAGACTGCCGTGGGCGAGAGACAGACGACGGTCTCGGGGCGCAGAACGTCCGTTTCTGCCGGACGAAGGTTAAGCCGACGCGTGTGGTATGATACACCATGGCAGACACATCGCCGGAGTTCGACGAGTCGTTCACGGAGGAGATCGAGATCGACGACGGCGAGTTCGACCAGCTGTTCGGCATCGTCGTCGACGGTGTCGTCGGCGCGGCGGGCGGGCTGGTCGGCACGGCGATGTTGACCGGCGTGTTGCTCGTCGCGGAGTCGGTCGGAGCCTTCTCGCGGGAGTCGTTCGCGTCGCTGGCGACGCTCGTCGGGCTGGAGGCGTTCGGCCCGGCAGTCGTCATCGGCTATCTCGTCTTCCTCGCGAACGGGATGGTGCCGTTTCCGCTGCTGTTCGCCTCGGTGATGGAGTATCTCCCAGGCGAGCGGCCGCCGGTCAGCGGGATGGTCTTCGGTGCCATCCTCTGGACCGGGTTCGTCCTCGCGTTCAACGAGGGCTTCACCGGCTTCGCGCTCGTCGGCTACGTCGTCCTGACGTTCGTCGCCCACCTCGCCTACGGCTTCGGTCTCGGGCTGGTCTTCGAGTATCTGTCGACCCGTCCCGATTCGCTCGTGTGAGCCGCGGTCGCGATTCCTGAGGATTCCCGACCGTGTCGGGAGAGTGGTGTTGCCGCGAATCGACGACTGAGTTTTGCCGTCGCCGACCCTCTCTCGGCTATGACGGTGGACCCCGAGGTCGAGCGACTCCTGACGAGCGAGCCGGTCATGGCACATCTGGCGACGTGTTCCGACGGCCGCCCCCACGTCGCGCCGGTCTGGTACGACTACGCCGACGGCGTGGTCGAGATACTGACGACGGGCCGGAAACTCGCCAACATCCGCGAGAACCCGCTAGTCGCGCTGTCGGTGCAGAAAGACGAGGGGGGACAGGCGGAGTGGATGGTGTCGCTACTCGGGACGGCGGAAGTCGTCGAGGACGAGGAAGCGACGCGGGCGGCGGAGAGCCGTATCAACCCGAAGTACGGCGCGCCCCCCGACGCGTGGACCGGCAACACGTTGGTCCGCGTCGAGGTCGGGTCGGCGTCGTCGCGGACGTACTGACCGCTCAGTCGTCGGCGGTGCTCGCAGCCGGGGTCGGTCCGTCGCCCTCGGCCGACGCGCCGGGTTCGGGCAGACCGATGCCCGTCGCCGCGACGGCGAAGAGGATGAGCGGCGAGAGAATGCCGAAGAAGTAGAACGGCGCGTAGGCGGTCGTCGCCACGCCCGTCACTTCGGCCATGTAGACCGCGCCGGCGTGCCACGGGATGAGCGCGCCGGTCGGCGTGCCCGCCGACTCGATGGCCTGCGAGAGGTCGTCGGTGTCCAGTCCGTACTCGTCGTAGACGTCACGGAGCGTGAGACCGGGGACGACGATGCTCATGTACTGCTGGGCGGTGAGGACGTTCGTCAGGATGGCGGCCGCACCCGTCCCGGCGACGAGACCGGCGACCGAGCTGACGGACTGGGCGAGTTCGTTGGCGAGGACGGCGAGGACGCCCGTCTTCTCGAGGAGGCCGCCGAGCGAGAGCGCGGCGACGACGACGGTGATGGTCCACGCCGAGCCGGTGAGACCACCGGAGCCGAGCAGGCCGTTCACGAGGTCGCTGCCCGTCTGCGGCGACGTGCCGTACATGAAGACCTCCCAGGCTTCGACGAAGCCTGCGCCCTGGAAGACGATGGTCGTGAAGACCCCGGCGAGGACGCCCGCGACGAGCGTCGGAATCGCCGGGAACTGCCGCAGTGCGAGACCGAAGGTCACGAGCAGCGGCAGGAAGACGAGCGGCGTCAAGTTGTAGCTGCCCGAGAGCGCGGACTGGATCTCCGCGACCGTGCCGGGGGGCGACCCGCCGCTCGCGACCTGCAGCCCGAGGACGACGTAGATGGCCGCCGCGAGACCGAACGCCAGAAGCGTGCTGTTGCGCATCGCGCGGATGTGGTCGTAGAGGTCGGTGTTGGTGACACCCGCTGCGAGGTTGGTCGTATCGGAGAGCGGCGACTGCTTGTCACCGGCGTAGGCACCGGAGAGCACCGCGCCAACGGTCATCGCCCCGGGAATACCCAGCCCGGAGCCGATGCCGACGAAGGCGACGCCGAGGGTGCCGACCGTCGTCCACGACGAGCCGATGGCGAAGGCGACGGCGAAGGCGAGCACCGCGGCGACGGGCAGGAAGACCTGCGGGGAGAGCAGTTCCAGCCCGTAGGACATCAGCGCGGGAATCGTCCCCGCGCTGACCCACGTCGCGATGAGCGCGTAGATGACGAAGATGATGAACAGTGCCTGACGGCCCATGAGCAGGCCGCGGGCGAGACCGTCGCCGACGTCGTCCCACGACAGGCCGAGTTTGCGCCGGGCGAGGACGGCGGTGAAGATGATGCTCCAGAGCAGTGGCACGTGCGGGTCGAGCTTGAGCACGGCCGAGCCGACGCCGAGAAAGAGGACGACCGCCAGGACGGGTAGGAGTGCCGTCCGGAACGACGGTCGGTGCTCGGGGTCGATGTCGTCGACCGTGAGTGGTGTGATGTCGAGCGTTCCCATCGACTCGATGTATGCGCATAGAGCATAAAAGCTCGTTGGATTATGCGCACAGGTCATGCGGTCTGGTGACACGACCCGTGAGGAGACGGGGCAAATGAGCCGACGGCGACAGGTCGCTGCGGCGACACGCCGGACTACCGAACGAGTCGTTCGCGTGCGGAAACGAGCCGTTAGTCGGCGAAAACGAGTAGTCGGGGCTAGTGGGCAATGCGAGCAGTCGAGGTCAGTGGAGACAACGAGCAGTCGAGGCTAGTGGGTCAAGACGAGCAGTTGGTCGTCGGTGCGGGCGAGACAGATCGGGCCGTTGGGCGCGCTGTTGAACGTCACTTCCGACTGCTCGGAAACGAAGAGTCGTTCGAACGGTCGGTCGCAAGCGGGGCACAGACAGTCCTCGCGGTTCTCCAGATACATCGTTCCGCGGTCCTGCTTGACGAGTTTGAGCTTCGTCCGGTAGTCGTGGACGTCGAAGCCGTCGGAGACGTCGAGGCGGGTCATAGCGAGGGGACGGGAGAGACCGAAAAGTAGCTACGGGTCGTGCGGCGTCGGCATCGCGTGGTTCTCGTCGTCGACACAGTTCCGGAGTCGGTCGGTGTTGTGGGCGGCGAACTGCTGTTGGCACCGGGCGATGCCCGAGGCGGTGTCGCGGTCGGATGACGTGTCGAGCGGGCCGTCCGACCGTGTCGGCTCGTCCGTGGGCTGGCTGTCGGTTCGCGGCTCGGTTTCGATCTCTGTCGGCTGTCGGCTGTCGGTCGTCGGGTAGGTGTGTGTGCTCACTGTCGGTTGGTGTCGAAATCGGTCGTCCGTGTCGGTGCGCGGGTCGAAGGGGAGAATCAGACGCGTACGGATACGACCGACATGATGTACTCGGGGGGAGACACCC
The DNA here is from genome assembly GCF_900103715.1 of Halogranum gelatinilyticum. NCBI lineage: Archaea > Methanobacteriati > Methanobacteriota > Halobacteria > Halobacteriales > Haloferacaceae > Halogranum > Halogranum gelatinilyticum. The sequence continues at coordinate 553,167 of NZ_FNHL01000002.1, forward strand.
ATCCATCATAAATGTTCATGTTGGAACAGACGTTGCGGTGAGGGGCGACGCTCCGGACTGTCTGCAACGACACCATGTATAAGATAACCGTTCGCGTACTGACTACTCTCTCATGACGTGGCAGTCGACACCGGCAGTGTTGGTGTTGTTCGTAGCGGGTCTTGCCGCGCTCTCGTGGGCGGTGTACGGCTTCGCGAGCCGACGGCCACACGGCGACGCGCACGTCACGGTCCTGTCGTTGCTCTGTCTCGCCGTGGCCGGCTGGGCCTTCGGCTACGGCGTCCAGCTCTCCGCCACCGACTTCCGGACGCAACTCGCCGTCTACAAGCTGCTCCACGTCGCGGCGGCCTTCGTCGCCCCGCTGTGGTTTCTGTTCGGCGTCGCCTACGAGGGACGGTCCGGACTGCCGAGCCGTCGCCGCGTCGCCCTCCTCTGTGTCGTCCCGGTGGTGCTGTTGCTCGCGCTCCCGACGAATCCGGGGTCGCTGGTCCTGACCGCCGCCTCCCAGCAGTCGGTCGGGGGTCTCGTCACGCTCGTCACCGACAGCGGCCCGCTCTATCAGCTCTTCTTGGCCTACAGCTACGTCCTCCTCCTCGTCGGCTGCGGGCTCGTCGGCCGCCACGCGCTCCGGTCGGCCCCGCACGTCCGCGGGCAGGCGACGCTCGTGCTCGCCGCGGCACTCGTCCCCTTCGCCGTGAGCGTGCTGGATACGTTCGACGTGCCGCCTGTCGGCACGCTCCCGATCAACCTGACGCCGGTGTCGCTCTCGCTGTCGGTCGTCGTCTTCGGTCTCGCCGTCTTCCGGAACCGGCTGTTCGACCCGACGCCGGTCGCCCGGACGACCGTCTTCGAGACGATGCGCGAGGGCGTAGTCGTCGTCGCCGCCGACGGTCGGGTCGTCGACGTCAACCCGGCTGCACGGACACTGCTTGACCTCCCGGACGACGTCGTAGGACGACAGGCGTCCAGCGTCGTCCCTGGCGTCGAGAGCGGCGACGGTGCCAGCGTCGACGCCGAGTTGGTGGTGTGCCCCGAGGATGGGAGCGGCGAACGACACACGCTGCAAGTGACGCGCTCACCGCTCGACCCCGACGGGACCGCCGGTGGGTCGGTTCTGCTCTACCACGACGTGACCGAGCGGGAGGCACACCGGCGGCTGCTCGAACGCCGCAACGACCGTCTCGACACGTTCACCACGACCATCTCCCACGACCTGCGTAACCCGCTCAGCGTCATCTCCGGCTACGTCGCACTGACGCGCGACACGGGGAACCTCGACCATCTCGACACCGTCGACCGGACGGTCACCCGCATCGCCGACTTCCTCGACGACCTCCTCACGTTGGCCCGCCAGGGACGGACCATCGGCGACCCGGTCCGCGTCTCGCTCGCGGCACTCGTCGACGAGACGGTCGCGGCCGCCGAGACCGAGCTGACCGTCGAGGCGACGACGGACAGAGACCTCCTCGCGGACCCCGACCGGCTCAGACAGGTCTTCGAGAACCTGCTCCACAACGCGGCCGACCACGGCGGCGCGACGACGGTCCGCGTCGGCGACCTCCCCGACGGGTTCTTCGTCGAGGACGACGGGACGGGAATCTCGGCCGAGAAACGGGAGACGGTGTTCGACTACGGCTACACGACGAGTGCCGGTGGAAGCGGCTTCGGACTCGTCATCGTCCGCGAGATCGTCGAGGCCCACGGCTGGGAGATCGCGGTCACCGAGGGGTCGACGGGGGGCGCGCGCTTCGAGGTGACGGGCGTCGACTCGATGACCCCGATTGCGGCCTCGTTGTCGACGGAACCGCCACGGACGGAGCCGTCGCAGGCGTCCGCCGAGGAGAGCGGAGTCGACGACTGACCGCCGGACGGTCGACGTGCGCGACTCGCAGTGTGCGCGACCCGCAGTGTTTTCTACGCGCTCACCCTCGCGTGACGCATGTCGACAGACAGAGACCGCGTCGTCGTGGTCGGCGCGGGCGTCTCGGGGCTGGCTATCGCCCGCGAACTCGCCCCCGACCACGACGTGCTCGTGCTCGACAAGGGCGGCGTCGCCGCCGACACCTCCTCGCGCGCCTCCGGGATGATCTCGCTCTCGCTTGAACCGTTCCCCGACGGCTGGGCCGAGTTCGCCTTGGAGGAGTTCCGCGCGCTCGACGGGCAGGGCGTCTTCTCGTTCACCGAGGAGGAGACCGTCCGACTCGTGCCCGAGTCAGAGAGCGAGCGATACACCGACGACGCACCCGACGGCGGGGAGTTCCTCGCGCGCGACGAACTCGAAGCCCGCTACCCCGACTCCTTCGGTGACCTCTCGGCCTACGGCGGCGGTCTCGTCTACGACGGGACCGGCTATCTGGACGCGCTGGACTACGCGATGACCCTGAAGTGGGCGGCAGAGACGGCCGGAGCGGGCGTCTTCCGCGACCACGAGGTGACGGACCTCCGCGTCGAGGATGGGCAGGTCACGGGCGTCGAGACCGAATACGGCCCGATCGACGCCGACCACGTCGTCTACGCGACGGGCTGGAAGACCCGCGACCTCCTCGCCGAGTACGTCGAACTACCCGTGCGGCCGCTCCGGTGGAACGCGCTCGTCGTCGAACCCGACGAGCCGCTGCCGCCGGACTGCCCGCTCGGCTCGGAGCCGACGATGCGGGTCTACTGGCGACCCACTCGTCGGGGCGACGTCCTCATCGGCGGCAACGAACACCTCCTCGCAGACCCCGAAGGGACGGAGATGGCCGTCGACGAGGCCTTCCACGACATGGTGATGGAGGAGATCGCGCCGCTGTTGAACGGCGTCGCGGAGGGGACAGTCCGGCGAGAAGACTGCTGTCCGACGGCCGACTGTGCCTCGCCGGACGGCCTCCCCATCATCGACGCACCCGAGGAAGCACCGGACGGGTTGGCCCTCGTGACAGGGCTGCACGGTCGCGGCGTGATGCTCTCGCCCGTGACGGGGCGGGCAGTCCGGTCGCTCGTGACGGGTGAGGACGCGCCGTTCCCAACGGGAGAGTTCGAGCTCGACCGGTTCGACGACCGCTCGGCGGACTTCGAGTACCGGAGCCACTGGAATTAGAGCTTAATCCCGCGAGTCGAACTCCTGGTAGATGACGTGGCCGCAGGCCTTGCAGTGGGAGGCGTCGGGGTCGTGGTACGCGAGCCCGCAGTCCGGGCAGGTCACCTCGACTTTCTCCTTGTTCGTCCACTCTCTGACGATGCGGCTGGCCTGCCACGGGATGAGGATGATCGCGGCGAGAACGCTCGCGACGGTGACCCACCGCCCGGCCTGTGTGGCGGGGATGATGTCGCCGAAGCCGACGGTCGTCAGCGAGACGACGGTGAAGTAGAACGCGTCACCGAAGGTTCGGATGTTCGGGTTGACGGCTTGCTCTGCGGTGTAGAACAGCCCCGCCGAGACGAAGAGCAGGCTGAGAACGGTCAGGAGGAGCTTCATGACCCGGAGCGTCTCGCTTGAGACCGTCCCGAAGAAGAACTCCTCGTCGTCGGTGAACCGGTAGAACCGGAGGACGCGGATGACGCGGAACACCCGGAGGAAGCCGATGTTGATACCGATAATGGAGGCACCGGGCACGAAGGCCGTGGCCAGCGTCGGGAGAATCGTGAGCAGGTCGACCATCGTGTAGCCGTTGAGGAACTCCGCGAGCCGGTCGGGCGCGCCGTAGAGCCGCAGCACGTACTCGACGATGAACACCGCGACGATGGAGAGTTCAAGGAGCCACAGGAGGTCGGCAGCCGCCTGCGAGAGAGGATACGTCGCGAGGACGTAGACCCCGATAAACACGAGGTTGAGCACGAACAGGCCGATGTCGATGGCCTTCCCCAGCGTCGTCCGGTGGTCCAGCAGGTAGAACTCGATCGTCTCGCGGACGCTCGTCTGCGACGAACGCGACGCCTGCCCAGCCATATCCTACTGGTAGAGACGGTGATACAAAGCGGCTGCGAGTCTCCTACTGGCCGCGCTTGCGACGGAACCAGACTCGGGAGCCGACCGGCGACTCGTCCGCCGCGAGGTCGAGTCGACCGACGAAGAGGTCCCGAACCGCCAGCGTCACCACGAGTTCGACCGTCTCACCGTCCTCGTCGGCCACGTCGACGACGCAGTGGCCGTCGCGCTCCCGAATCCGCTCGATGGTGCCGACCTCCCAGCGGTCGACGTGGTGACTCGGCTCCCTCGCGTGGATGCGGTCGTGTTTCATCGTTCTTCATCGTTCATCGCGGGAGGTCGACGCGCTCGCCGTCCTCGGGGACGACGGCGTCGGGGACGGTCTCCCGCAGCTCCTCGCGTGTCAGCAGACAGTGGTTGATGGCGCCCATGTGGACTGCGACGACCGGACAGTCGGCGTGGTCGACGGTCGCCTGCACGCCCGCTTCGTCCATCGTGATGGGCTCACCCTCGACGAACCGCGCCGCACCGGCGTTGACGACGACGAGGTCCGGCTCGAAGCGGTCGATGGTCGCCGGAACCTCCTCGTACCAGACCGTGTCGCCGGCGACGTAGACCGTCTCGTCGCCGGACTCGAAGACGAACCCCGCCACGGGAGCCATCGCCTCGGCCAACTCGCCGTGGCCGTGGCGGGCGGGCGTCCGGGTGACGCTCACGTCGCCGACGACCAGCGAGGTCTCGACCGGCCGGACGTCGGTGAAGCCCTCCTCGCGGAACGCGTCGGCCTCCTCGGGCTGACAGAAGAGCGGGACGTCGTCGGCGAGTGCCTCGCGGGCGGCGTCGTCGAAGTGGTCGTTGTGACGGTGGGTCACGAGGACGGCGTCGACGCCCTCCATGGGGTCGAACTCGGGCAGCGGAATCAGGGGGTTGCGGCGGTCGTTCGGCGTGTTCTGGACCGGCGGGTCGACGCCGACGTCGCCGAACATCGGGTCGACGAGGACGGTCGTCTCGTCGAACTCGACGAGCAGCGTTGCGTGACGGACGAGACGGAGGCTGGCCATATCCCGTGTTTCCGCCGCGAACCGATAAACGCACGTCTCACGGCGAACGGGACCGCCTCGCCGGGAGCGGCCGAGAATTAGACTAATCTAAACTTAGACTTAGAGCGGCAGTATTATCAACCGGGGTCGCCCAAATACAGATAATGACGAACGGTACCAACCAGCCGGGCGATAGCCATCGGCTCTCACGTCGGCAGCTGTTGGCAGCGAGCGGGAGTCTCGCACTCGCCGGAACCGCGGGCTGTCTCGGCGGCAGTGCCGAGATGGCCGGTGGCGGTGCGGACGGGTCGAACAGCGGATCGAACAGCGACGACTCCGGCGACGGGCCGGTCGCCGTCGCCTCCTTCTTCAGCTTCTACGACTTCGCGCGGAAGGTCGCCGACGGGACGCCCGTCACGGTCCGGAACCTGATTCCGACCGGGCTGCACGGCCACGGCTGGGAGCCGAACGCGAGCGTCACGCGCGACATCATCGAGGCGGACGCGTTCATCCACGTCGGCAAGGACTTCCAGCCGTGGGCCGACCGGGCGATTCAGACGCTGAAAGACGACGACATCGACACGCAGCTCATCAACGTCCGCGAGGGCATCGAACTCGTCGAACTGGCCGCCAGCCTGGATCGGGAAGAAGAAGGCGTCGGCGAGGGCCGCGGCAGAGACCCCCACTTCTGGCTCGACCCCCAGCGCGCGAAGGTGAGCGTCGACAACATCACCGAAGGGCTCGTCGAACTCTCGCCCGAGCACGAGGAGACGTTCCGCGACAACGCGGCGACGTACAAGACGGACGTGTTGGACCGCATCGACGCGGACTACCAGGACATCTTCGACCGCGCCGACCGCGACGTGGTCCAGCTGGCCGCCCACAACGCCTTCCAGTACATCGGCGTCCGCTACGGCGTCCAGATGCGGCCGCTCGTGGTCAACCTCGCCGCCAGCGGCGACGTGAAGCCCTCCGACATCACGGAGGCCAAGCGCGTCATCGACGAGAACAACATCAAGTACGTCGGCGCGGGCGTCTTCGAGACGCGCAAGCCTGCCAAACAGCTCGTCGCCGAGACGGCCGTCGAGGCCTACTTCCCCGTGACGCCCTACGCGGGCGTCCGCGAGGACTGGGTCGAGAACGACTGGGGCTACGAGGAGATCGCCTACAACATCAATATGCCCACCTTCGAGGTCGTCCTCGGCAACAAAGCACCCGAGGAGGTCGGCCCCGACGGCTGGCACGAGCAGTGGAGAAACTTCGAATGAGTCGGCGCGAGGCACGCGCCAGAAACGGCGCGGCCGGCGGAACGAAGCCGGTCATCGAACTCTCCGACGTCGCGTTCGGCTACACGGCGAGCCCGGTCGTCGAAGACATCTCGCTGACCATCGACGAGGGCGAGTACGTCGCCGTCGTCGGTCCCAACGGCTCGGGGAAGTCGACGCTGATGCGGCTCATGCTCGGCCTGCTGCGGCCCGACTCGGGGGTCGCCAAGCTGTTCGGCGAACCGTCGCACACGTTCGACGACGGCGCGCGCATCGGCTACGTCGCCCAACACGCCAGCGCGTCGAAGAAGATGCCCATCACCGTCCGTGAGGTCGTGAAGATGGGCCGGTTTCCCCACGTCGGCTTCGGCCGCCTCTCGGCCGACGACTGGGCCATCGTCGACGACGCCCTGGAAACGGTCGGGATGTCGGCCTTCGCCGACCGCCGGGTGACGCAGCTCTCCGGCGGCCAGCGTCAACGGGCCTTCATCGCCCGCGCGCTCGCTGGTGAGGCCGACCTGCTCGTCCTCGACGAGCCGACCGTCGGCGTCGACGCCGAGTCGGTCGAGGCGTTCTACGACCTGTTGGAGTCGCTCAACGACGACGGAATCACCGTGCTGCTCATCGAACACGACCTGAGCGCGGTGACCGAACAGGCCGAGCGCGTCGTCTGTCTCAACCGCGAGATCTACTTCGACGGGCCGACGAGCGAGTTCGTCGAGAGCGACGCCCTCGCCCGCGCGTTCGGGACGGCTGCGAACTTCGTGGGAGGGAGCCGATGACGCTCCCGACCACCGTCTTCGGTCTCCCGACGCTGCCGCTTCAGTCCGGCAGTCCGCTCGACCCGGTGCTCGCGCCGTTCTACTGGTTCCTCGAACTCTGGTCGACGGTCATGTTCGCCGTCGCCGACGCGACCGGTCTCGAACTGCTCCAGTACGCCTTCATGCACCGCGCCATCCTCGTCGGACTCTGCATCGGCGTGATGGCCCCGCTCATCGGGACCTTCCTCGTCCACCGCCAGCTCGCGCTCATCGGCGACGCGCTGGCACACACCGCCTTCGCCGGGGTCGCCATCGGGCTGTTCCTCAACGGCGTCCTCGAACTCGGCGTCTCGCCGTATCTCTCGGCCGTCGTCGTCGCCGTCATCGCGGCGTTGCTCATCGAGGTCATCTCGGAGGCGACCGACGCCTACAACGACGTCTCGATGGCCATCGTCCTCTCGACGGGCTTCGCGCTCGGGACGGTGCTCATCAGCCTCAACGCCGGGGGACTGGCCGTCGGCATCAACCAGTATCTCTTCGGCAACCTCTCGACGGTGTCGGCGGAGAACGCGGCCATCCTGCTCGTGCTCTTCGGCATCATCGTCGCCACGGTCGGCCTGACCCGGAACCAACTGCTCTACGTCACCTTCGACGAGACGGCCGCACAGGTCTCCGGTCTCTCGGTCAGCTGGTACAACCGTGTGATGGTCATGCTGACGGCACTCGTCGTCGTCGGCGCGATGCAGATCATGGGCGTCATCCTCGTCGCCGCGATGCTCGTCGTCCCCGTCGCGGGGGCCGCCCAGATTTCCAAGAGCTTCACCCAGTCGCTGTGGGCCTCGGTCGTCCTCGCCGAACTTGCCGTGCTGCTCGGCATCGGCGTCGCCTACTACGGCGAGGCGACCGCGGGGGGCGTCATCGTCCTCGTCGCGGTCGGCATCTACGTCCTCTCGGTCGTCGTCGGAAAGATTCAGACGAGCGTCGGCGAGGACAAGACGCCCGAACTCGGCAGTATCGACGCCAACGAGTCGAGCTCGGACTGACTGCGATAGCCTCGCCGTGCAGTGGTGGCTGTTGTCTCATCAGACAGGTTTATATGCTCTTCTCTGGAGCATGTAGATAACAGACGAAGAGTTGTCGTTATTTCACATGATTTCCCAGTATACTAGTGAGTCGGACGTGCAGTTCCGAAGAAAGGAGGACGGATGTCCACTCGTGACTCTCCATGCATCGGTCTGAGCCGACGGCCGAGATGTCCGGGGAGACGGCCGGCCCGACGCAGTCCGAAGCCGACGACGGCGGCCGAGTCCGCGTCCGAGTCCACGTCCGACCGCAGCCGCGACCGCCCGCTCTCCGGGTCGTCCAGTGACGTTCGTCGTCGACGGCGAGGGACGGCTGTCGTCGGTCGGGACGACCTTCGCCACGTCGGTCGGGACCGACCCGGACGCGCTCGCGGGCGAGTCGCTCGCGAGTCTCGTCGACGACGACGACAGGCAAGCCGTCCGCGACGCGCTCGACGCGGTCGGCAGCGGTGAGTGCGAGCGACGACGCTGTCGCTGTCGGCTCCGAGGCCACGGGGACACTGTCGTCGAGGGCGACCTCGAACTCGTCGCGAACCCCGCGCTCGTTTTCGGCACGTTCACGGCGAGCGAGGCGACAGCGGCCGCCGCAGTCTCGGCGACACCGGACACTCCGAAGTCGTCGGCCGCGGAACCGATTGCGCCGACAGCGTCGGAGCCGACGCCACGGGCGACGGACCGGACGGCGGCGAGCGTCGAGAGCGAACGAGAGCGGTTCGGACGGCTGTTCGAACTGATCAGAGATCCCGTCGTCGAGGTCGAGGTCGTCGACGGCGAGCCGGTCGTGCGGTCCGTCAACTCGCGGTTCGTCGACGTCTTCGGCTACGAGGCCGACCAAATCGTCGGCGAGTCGCTCAACGAGTTCATCGTCCCCGACGACTGCGACGGCGAGGCGACCGAGTTCGACCGCCGGACCGCCGGTGGCAGAGCGAACCGCGCCATCGTGACCCGCCGGACCGCGTGGGGTCGCCGGGAGTTCCTGTACCACGGCATCCCGTTCGAGGCGGCTCCGGGCGACCAACGCGGCTTCGCCATCTACTCCGACATCACCTCCGAGAAGCAGTCGCGCGAACATCTCCAGGTGCTCCACCGCGTGCTCCGGCACAACCTGCGAAACGAGCTGAACGTCGTGCTCGGGCGGGCCGACGAGATACGAGAGGCGGCGGCCGACCCGTCGGTCCAGCGGGCGGCCGCACAGATCGCGGACCACGCCGAACAGCTGTTGGCCGCGAGCGAGAAGGCCCGGTCGGCCGCGGACGTCGTCGAGTACGAGTCGCGACGGGAGAGCACGGACGTCGCCGCCCATCTCCGGGCTGTCGCTGACGCGGCCCGGCAGGCGGCTCCCGACGCGACCATCGAGACCGACCTGCCGTCGCGGCTCCCTGTCTCGGGCACTGCGACGGTCCGCGAGGCCGCCGCTAACCTCCTCGAGAACGCACTCGAACACACCGGGCCGTCGACGACGGTTCGGATTTCGGCCGTCGTCGACGGTCGCGACGCCGTCGTCACCGTCGCCGACGACGGGCGGGGGATTCCGCCCGCCGAGTGGGAGGCGATATTCGGCGACGGCCATCTCACACAGCTCGACCACAGCTCCGGGCTGGGCCTGTGGCTCGTGAAGTGGGTCGTCGAGTCCGCGGGTGGCCGCGTCGACTACGAGCGGGTCGACGGCTGGACCAAGGTCGTCCTGACGCTTCCGCGAGCGACAGGGCGGCTGTCGGCCGAGGAGCCGACCACCTGAGTTCTGTTCCCCCAAAGCCGTCGCTCGGGGTGATGTCGTCGGTATCCGAACCGTCTGGTCTCGGGCGTCTCGAGTGTCTCGGACGTCCCGGTCGTCTCCGCCCGCACAGCGCGTCCGCTCACCGGGCGAGTTTTCGAAGAATGAAAATCACACGTGTCGCCAAAGGCGACTATGCGAGATTAGTTACTGTCGAACGACGTTCTTCGCGCGCGGGCCCTTCGGGGCCTGTTCGATGTCGAATTCGATCTCGGTCCCCTCGGTGAGGTCCTCGCCGCCAACGTCTTCCATGTGGAAGAACACGTCGTCGTCTGCGTCGTCCGTCGAGATGAAACCGTAGCCGCCTGTGTCGTTGAAGAAATCAACCTTACCGTTTGCCATTGCAACTAAACACAGCCCGACCACACGGATAAGACTTGGGTATTCGTTTTCTAAATCCGGATTTGAATTGACGAACGTCTACACTAGCTGCATAATAGAACAACTTTGTCTACTTCTCGTGTTCTGCGGCGAATCGCTGTCGGTCTCGGAACAACCAGCAAGGAATTCCGATGAATCCGCAGTTCGGTGTCGCCGCCGGTCACGGAGACTGCCCAGACGTCGTGGAACGAACACCGACTCACCGTCTGCCGCTACCAACAACGCCTGTGTCGTCGGGTCCCGAGTTCCGCCATGGACGAGGACCTGTCGTACCGCGACACCGCCATCCGCGCGCTCGGTGCCGACCGCCACGACACCGCCGCCGACAGCTACGCCCGCGCTGCCTACGCCGAACTCGCCGGGCTGCAGGGTCGCCGCCGCGACGTCTACGACCCCGAGACGGCCACCTGGGTCGGCTACCCACTCGGCGCGTTCTTCCTCGCGGCCGTCTGTCACCGCGTCGACGGCGCGGACGACCGTGCCCGCAACCGCGCCGGACAGGGTATCATGGTCGCGGGCGACCACCGGGACCATCTCCTCGACGACCCGGTCGCCGAAGCCGCCTGCCACGAATGGGTCGGCGACTTTCGGACCGTCGCTGGCGACGACGACAAGGCGCGTGCCGCCTACGACCGCGCCGAGTCGGGTTACGAGGAGGCCGCACCCGACGACCCCGTCTCGTGGACGACGGAGCCGCTCCTGCAAGCTGGCACGGATACCGTCCTCCAGCTCTCGCGGCCCGACGACGTCCAGTGGGACGACCTCCACGGCTCCGCGCCCCAGCAGGCACTGACGCACCGCGTGCGGTTCAAGCGGAGCCGTCTCGCCTCGATGGTGGCGAAGCGGGTCGACGACGGCAAGCTCCACGCCCCCCGCGGGTCGACGGAGTACGGCGTCGGCCAGTTCAAGTGTCCCGACTGCGGCTCCTCGGACGTCAACTACGTCGCCGACACGGTGCTGTGTCTGCGGTGTGATACGCCCGTGGACGGACGCTGACCCCGTCGTGTCGTCTCGCTGTCCCCGGTCGGTCTCGCACCTTCCTCGGGTCAAAGGGTTATTGCGGTGCCGCCCTTTCGCCTCCCTATGAGTACGACCCGTTCGCTGGACGCCCTCCGACTGACGAAGCCGGAGCTGGCGGTCTTCGTCTCCGGTGTCGCCAGCATGGGCCTGGAGATCCTCGCCGGGCGGATGATCGCCCCCCAGTTCGGCAGCAGTATCTACACTTGGGGGAGCATCATCGGCGTTTTCCTCGCCGCACTCAGCTACGGCTACCACCGCGGCGGGAAGCAGGCGGCGACACGCGCGACCAACGGCCGGATGGCCCGCGTCTTCCTCCTCACCGCGGCCTACGTCGCCGGTCTCATCTTCATGGGCGACCTCCTCCTCCGGGCGACCATCGGCTTCCCGCTCCCCAGTCGCTTCGCCTCGTTGCCGGCCATCATCCTGCTGTTCGGCCCGCCGACCTACTTCCTCGGCTACATCAGCCCCTACGCCGCCGAGCTGTCGTCGAAGGAGGGCATCGGCGAGGCCTCGGGCCACGTCTACATGCTCGGGACGGTCGGCAGCATCGTCGGCGCGTTCGCGACGACCTACTTCCTCATTCCCTCGCTCGGTATCGACCAGATCGCGCTCGTCTTCGGCGTCATCTCCGTCGCGACGGCCATCGCGCTCGTCGGGCCGCGGCTGAACAAAGACCAGATCATCGTCAACGGCTTCGTCGCCCTGCTGCTCGTCGCAGCGGCCGGCAGCGGCGCGGCGGGGATCAGCGTCGAAGGTCGCGTCGTCTACGAGACCCAGACGCCCTACCAGGAACTCCAGGTGGTCGACCTCGGCGACACCCGGACCCTCTATCTCGACGGCCAACGCCACAGCGCGATGGATCTCGAAGACCCCCAGCGACACGTCTTCGGCTACACGCGCTACTTCCATCTCCCCCTCCTGATGACCGACGACGTCGACCGCGTACTGTTCGTCGGCGGCGGCGGCTTCACCGGTCCCAAACGCTTTGCCCACGACTACAACGTCACCGTCGACGTCGCCGAGATCGACCCCGAAGTCATCCGCGTCTCGAAGGAGTATTTCGGCGTCGAGGAGTCAGCGAAGCTCAACATCTACAACGAGGGAGGACGGCAGTTCCTCCGCGACACGAACGAGACGTACGACCTCATCGTCTTGGACGCCTACCGCAAGGACAAGGTTCCCTTCGAGTTGACGACGGAGGAGTTCATGGAACTCGCGAACGACCGCCTCTCCGACGATGGCGTCCTCTTTGCGAACCTCATCTCCGCGCCGAGCGGCCCGGCCTCGCAGTTCTACCGCGCCGAGTACAAGACCATCTCACAGGTGTATCCGCAGGTCTACAGCTTCCCGACGAGCGGCGGCGCGGTCGTCCAGAACATCGAGGTCATCGCCACGAAAAACGAGACGCGGCTGACGGAAGAACAGCTGCTCGCGCGGAACGAAAAGCGGGATATCGGAATCGGTCTCGCGAGCGAGATCCGGACCTATCAGGAACCGCCGCGGACCGAGGACGTGCCGCTCCTACGGGACGACCGCGCACCAGTGGACGCACTGTTAGACCCGATGGTCGGCCAGCGGTACGTCTTGGAGGAGACGAACGAGACGGCGAGTAGTGACGTGAGTACCGTCAGAGTGGCTGGCTGACCTGTCGCTCCCTGCGTCGCTCGTCAGAGCTTGCCGCTCATCTCGGCGGTCACGTCGACCGTCCCGCCGGTCTCGGCGAGTTCGATGTCGGCGGCGTAGAACTGTCCGTCCGCGCTCGTCTTGGCGTACGAAACGTCCTCGATGCCGCCGCCGCGCCGTCCGAAGCTGAGCGTCGGCGGCTCGGTGAACCGAGTGTCGAAGTTGAACCGGACCTGCCCGCGGCCGTCGTCGGTGAGCGTCGCCTCGTTGAACGTCGGCTTCGAGTCGCCTTCGGTCCGAATCTGGTGAATCTCCGAGTCGAACACCGAGTTCGCGGCGATGTCGAGTTCGGCACCGTTCTGGAGTTCGAGAGACTCGATCTCCGAACCCGCCTGGAGACCGTCGACGACGAGGTCACCCGCCTGCGCCAGTACGTCGCCGATAGAGCCGTCGTACATCGAGAGACGGACGGCGGGACCCTGGTAGTCGATAGACGGCGGAACCGGCTCGCCGCCACGGCCGTATATGCGGTCGATCCGCCCGCCGAGGAGTTCGTCCACTTCGACGTCCGCCCCCTCGTTCACCTCGCCCATGATCCGATGGAAGACGGTGTCGGTCCCCTCCATCCCGAGATACACACCGCGGCCCTTCGCGAAGTTCGTGTATATCCGGTCGACGACGCTGAGTCCGATACCGTCGATTCGGACGCCGTCGCCGTCGCAGAACTTGGATCGGAGGAGGGAGAACGTGCTGAGTCCCGGGAAGCCGCCACCCTCGCCCACGTTCAGCCAGATGCCGTGGCCGCCGGCCCCGAACGCCCGGAGGTCGCCGAACGTACAGTTGAAGATGCTCCCGACGAGTTCGATGCCCGCCTCGCTCCCGCCCTCGGTGACGATGTTGTGAAAGATCGAGTCCGCAAAGGGGCTGTACGTACTGCCGGCCGTCTCGCCGAACAGTCGGAACGCGACTGTCCCGCTCTCGGCGTGGACGAACAGGTCCTCGACGTGGACACCCCGGACGCCCTGTTCGCCGTTGTAGACCGCTACGGCGACGCCGCTGCCCGTGAACTTGAGGCCGACCGGGTCGACCGCGATAGCGTCGGCCCCTTGTTTCGAGAAGTTCGTGACCGCGCGCTCGCCGGTGAGCTTCATCGGTGTCGAGATGACGATGTTCTCGGAATACTCGAACAGGTCGGTCAGGTGGAGATGCACGCCTCGCGGGAAGTCCTCCTGAACCTGGTTGACGATGGTCCCGATGTCGTCGCCGCTGTAGAGCACTTCTCGGGTGAGACCGTCGACGACGTACGCCGTCTCGCCGTCGCGATAGGCGACGAGTTCGAAGCCCGCGCCGACGTTCGGCGAGACCGAGTCGGTCGCGACGGTCTCGTTGTTCACCGGTGCGGTCAACGCTCCGTCCTCGTCGAAATACTGGCCGTCCTGCTGGGCAACTGCGTCCGAACTGCCGGCGTCGCCAGCCACACTGTTCCCGTCGTTCGAGCCACCGAGCGCGTTACAGCCTGCGAGCCCGGTTATGGCACCGAGCGACAACATCTTCCTCCGTGACAAGTCCATGGTTGGCCCGGCGGTTCTGCGGTCATAAGTGCTGGGGTCGCAGAGGTCCTCGGGAGGAAGGGAACGGACGGAACGGGCGGGCCGTCGCACGTCGGTTCGCGACGTTCCACGCGGCGAGACAACGCAGCAGACAGGTCCGCACAGCAAGATACAGGTAGCACCGTCACGGACATCGGTGCAAGGTAATAATGGCTGGAGACTCGTATCAGGACACTCTTTTCACGCCGTCTGCGGACGCTTCGCGGCACACACGCTCGGTGATTACATCGACGGATCTCTCTGCACTCATCAACGACTCTGCCGACAGTCGACAGGAACCATACGCTGTCGACGTCGACGCCGGAAAGAACACGACTCTCTATCAGGCACACTCCTACTGGACGAAGGTTCCGCCCCAGGGGATTCGCCCCTACATCGACCACTTCACCGACCCCGGCGACCTGGTGCTCGACCCGTTCTGTGGCTCGGGGATGACCGGCATCGCCGCCCTGTCGGAGTCCCGGCGCGTCGTCTTGAACGACCTGGGGTCCGCGGCCACGCATATCGCGTACAACTACAACACGCCGATAGACCCGGACCGACTCGAACTCGCCGTCGACAAACTCGAGGCGGAAGTTGCGGACTTCTTCGAGTGGCTCTACACCACGGAGTGTACGGACTGTGGCGAGACACGGGAGATCAAGAACACGATCTGGTCCGAGATTCGAGAGTGTCCGCACTGCGGAGAGACGTTCAACCTCTGGGAGCCAGCGGTCATCGACGAGAAAGTCGAGGAGCGGAAAAACGGGTTCGTCCGCGACGAGTTCGACTGTCCTGCCTGCGAGACGAGTCTCACCAAGACCGACCCGGAGTACAGAGGCATCGAAGTCAGCCGAATCGAATACAAATGTACCCCCTGTTTCGGGCGGAAATACGGGCTCAAAGAGCCGGACGAGGCCGACAGACAGCTCCTCGAGGACGTCAGCGACACGCTCGAGGAGACGGAGCTCTGGTATCCCACCGACGACTTCCCCGACGGATACAACACCCGACAGCCGATTCAGAAGGGGCTGACGTCCGTCGACAAGTTCTACGTCGACCGCGCGCTCCTGGCGATGGCGAAGCTCTGGGACGAGATACAGCGGTGGGAGGAAGACGCCGTCCGCGAGAAGTTGGAGTTCGTCTTCACGGCAATCGCAAACCGGACGACACGGAAGCACGCGTTCCGTCCCTGGGGCGGAGCGGGAAACAGCGCGACGCTGTTCGTCCCGACGTTCCACCGCGAGCAGAACATCTGGGTGACGTACTCGCGGAAGGCGAACGACATCGTCAAAGCCCAGACGGAACTCTACGAGCAGTATCCCGAAGATCTCGACAACTACCTGCGTGTGCACAACGGCAGTGCCACCGATATGGGATTCCTCCCCGACAACTCCGTGGACTACGTGTTCACCGACCCGCCGTTCGGAGCGAACATCAACTACAGCGAGATGAACTTCGTCTGGGAGTCGTGGCTGGGGCGGAAGACGGACGTCGAACTGGAAGCCATCGTCAACTCGAAGCAGGACAAAGACGTCGCGGACTACGAGCTGTTGATGCGGGAGTCGTTCGCCGAGATCAAGCGGGTGCTGAAAGACGACCACTGGATGACGCTGGTGTTCAACAACTCGAAGGCCGAGGTCTGGAACGCACTCCAACAGTCGCTGCGCGACGCCGGATTCGTGATCGCACAGTTCGCAACGTTCGACAAGCAGCAGCCGACGCTCCAACAGATCACGTCCGAGGGGGCAGTCGGACAGGACGTGATGGTCGCGTGTCTGAACGTGGACGACCCGACGGAGATCGGCGAGAGCCTCACGGAAGACGAGATCGTTCGCCACGTCAGACAGCTCCTGCCGGAACTGGCGGAGAAGACCGACAGGCGGACGGCGCGGGGAATCTACAGCAGTGTCGTCGGCTTCGCGCTGAACAACCGGCGGTCGGTCGACAACCTGGACTTCGAGACGCTGGTCGAGACGCTCGAACGACACTTCGAAGCGAAGACACTGGAGTACGAACGGCCGTACAAGGACGTCGTCGTCGAGCAGACGCTGTGGTACGTAGAATGAAGACCCGACAGTTACGAGCTATCGCTCCAGATGCCGGTCAGCTGTGACTCGTCGTAGCCGCGTTCGTCCAGCAGCTCGTCGACGTTCGGCACTCTCCAGTCGCCGCTCTGGAACTCCTTTTTGAACGCACGGCGGAGGTCGCTGAGTATCTTGGAGCCGACGGCCGATTGGAACGTCTCGAACGCTCGGTCGTACCAGCCGTTCAGTTCCTCGATGGTGACGATGCCGCTGACCCGCTCGTAGCCGAGTTGGTCGGTGACGTTCCGAATGACGTCTCGCTCGGCCTCTCGGCACACGACGACGACTCTGTTCACGTACGCGGTGTCTTCGATCTCTTTGGCCTTCTTCTCGTTGAGCGAGATGTGCTTGACCTGGACCATCGTCCCGAAGTTCGTCCCGATATCGATCCCTTTGTCGGCTGCGTACGTCCCCTTGCCAGCGCGGTGGATGTCGACTAGCGTCTCGAACGACGTCTCACCGGGGCTCAAGCCCAAGAACGTGTGTACGAAGCTGTCGAACTCGTGGAGTATCTCGTCGTTCGGGTTTCCGAGTTCGAGTGTGGCTTTCGCGTCGAGTTCGCGCGTGATCGCCTTGAAAAGCGCGTAGACCGCAATCTCCAGCATCGCGTCCTCTTCGAGTCCGCTCTCCTTCGTGAGCCCCATATACTCGCTGAAGCTGAACTCGTCGACGGCCGTCGACGTGACGTACTCCTGGGCAGCGATCAGCCCGTTCCACTTCTTGGATTTCAGTTGGCGATAGATGTAGTTCTCGACGATGCCGTCGTTGGCGGAGTTGACGTCGTCGAGTGTCTGCAGCTTGTCCGCACTGATGAGATTGCTGAAGTCCTTCTGATAGGACTGTGAGGAGGTAGAGCCCTTGCCAGTCAGTCTCCGCGACATCTCGTCGCGCCAGTTGTTGCTCGCGACGCGGTAGCTTTCGGGGTTGGTGATGGTGATATCCGACTGGGTTCGAGATTTATAGAGAACCTCCGCGACACGGATCGGACGGTAGCATCGAAACCGAGCGTCACTAATGAGAGAATCGAGTTCTGCTTTGGCCGCTTGTTCGCTCACGGAAACGTAGCGACACCCTGATACGTTAACTGTTCCGGGTATGCTCACTCCCCAGTCGGGAGCGTCGCCTGCTGGGTATCGTCCTTTATCTCGCCGCGACGGATCGTCCGGATCATCTCTTTCGCAACTGCTTCGATCATCGGAACCGGCACCGAGTTACCGACCTGCTCTCGGATTCTCGTGTACGCGCCAGTGACCTCGAAATCCTCGGGGAATCCCTGGAGTCGGAGCATCTCTCGCGGCGTGAAATGCCGTTTGCCGTTGACGAGCAAGTAGTTGTGTGATGCATTGGCACGGAGGGCACACGAGTATGGCAGCATCGAGATGTTGCCGGAGCGGTTCTCGTGCCAGACCGAGGGGGAGAAGACGTGCTCGTCTTTCACCGCGTCCTGTCGCTTCTCTTTGATGTAATCCGTCGCTTCGTACTCTTCGTCGACGTCCGCATCGTCGAGTAAAACGTCGTCTAAGTCCCGCGATTCACCGTTCCGTTCGGGGATGCGGAACTTGTAATTCTCTTTGAAGCCGACGATTATCGTTCGCTCTCGCTTCTGCGGCAGTCCGAAATCCAGCGCGTTCAACACCTTCGAAGAGACGTGGTATCCCGCGTCCTCCAGTCGGGACTCGATGAACTCGTACACCTCGCCACCGTCGATCCCTTTGAGATGCTTCACGTTCTCCAGCATGAACGCGTGGGGCTGTTTCTCTTTCAGGATGCGTTCGATCTCGAAGAACAACGCGCCACGTTCGTCGTCCATCCCCTCTTTGTCTCCCATGATACTGAACGACGGGCAGGGCCAGCCGCCGACGAGGATGTCGTGATCCGGAACCTCGCTTGCAGGAATCTCTTTGATGTCGCCGTGGGGGACCTCACCGAAGGCCTCTTCGTACGTCTGACGGGCCATGTCGTCGATCTCGGACGAGAAGACACACTCGCCACCAGCGCGCTCGAAGGCTATCCGAATGCCGCCAATACCCGCAAAGAGGTCGATGAAGGTGAAGTCGTCTGGGTCCATATGTGAGTGCTGCTGTGGTGGCAATTTCGTTCGCTAATGTGTCCAGTGAGGTATAAAAACATCGTGTAATCGACGGGGGGTCACCTGCGGTCTCCCGCGTCAGCGGCACGCCGAACGTGTGCTCGTGGCTCGTGGCTGTGGAAGAGCAGGACCGGTGCCTTCGCTTCCGTCGCGAGCCACGACTGCTCGTATCCACCCGTCATCGGTCGTGACCGCTCGTCCGTCCGACGACGGACGCGTCGTCTGCCCGGACTGTCGCCTCAGAGATAAAATTCAACTCCGATATGAAGGGATTTTTGCCATCGGCAGGATTGGATACCAACGCAGACGGTCGTGAGATTAACACGGCGGTCCCCGCTGGCGCCGTCTCCGACCCTGTCTGCCCTCCCGCTTCGTCTTTCGGCTGCGTTGCCAGCGTCGCAACCGCCAGCACCGAGCGACAGGCCCGCGCTGGCGACGCACGGGCGGCCGTCGATGTCCGGGCCGGTGTGGATGAGTCGGCCCAACCCGCCGCGGTGGAGGGGGCAGAGCTTTGCGCGGCCCCGCCGAACCCCGGAGCGATGCACCGCCGTCGCCTCCTCACTGCCGTGACGGGTCTCTCCGGACTCGCCACGCTCTCGGGCTGTTCGCTCTTCGGGTCGGGCGAGGAGGCGGTGTCGACGGAGACGACCGAGGGGCGTGCGCCGACGGTCGAACCCTACACCGAGCCGCAGGTCGACCGGCCCACTGACGGAGACGAGACACCGGGAGCCACCGCGCCTCGGGACTGTCGCCCGCGCGGCGTACACGTCGTCAACACCGCTGCTGCCGACCAGTACGTCACAGTCGCGCTCGACGCCGTCGACAGCGGGGCGAGTGCGGTCGAGAGCGCGTCCGTCCCGGCCGGTGAGACGGTCGTCCACGAAGCGTTGGCAGCCGGACGCGGCCGCTACCGCGTCACCGTCGACACCGCCGACGGCCGGGTCAGCTCCGGCGAGTTCGTCGTGAGCGAGGGCACCTCCGACCTTGTCGTCTTCGCCGGGACGGACCGGGTTCGCCTCCGCCAGCGGGCGACCGGCTGGCCCGACTGCCCGCTCGTCTCGACCGGGAGCGAGACGCGCCCGCCGCCGTCGCCACCGGTCGCCGAGGCACTCAGGCGGTACGGTCTCCAGCGCGTCGTAGTCGACAACGTGGGGACGGAGCCGACGACGGCCCGGCTCGGCGTCGTCGCCGTCGACGGCTCCCGGACCCTCCTCGACCACGGCTACCGGCTGCCGCCGGGGATGCGACTCGATCTCCCGCTTCTGCCGCTCGCCGCGAGCTACGACCTGACCGTTGCGACGGACGAGGGTCGCGAGCGGCGACGCTGGGACGTCGAGCGAGAGCCGGTCGTCCGTGTCGCGCTCGACGGCGGAGCTGTCGCGTTCCCGGCCAGCCCATCGGTGCGGGAGCCAGCGACGCCCCAGTCGGCACTCGACGCCGAACTCAACCATCTCGTCAACGGCGACAACCGGCCGCACGCCGTCACGCTGACGCTCCGTCGGGGCGACAGACTCCTGGTCGCCGAGGGCTACAACCTCGCTATCGACGAGCAGATCGGGCTCGGCGTGTCGCTGCCCGAGGCCGCCGACGGGCAGTCCGTCGAACTGGCCGTCTCGACCGCCGACGGTGCCGCGGCGAGCGTGACGTGGGACGGCTGTCCGCCCCGCGGAACCGTCGTCGTCGCCCTCGACGACCGCGGCGAGTTTCGGATTTACAGCAGTCGCACCGGGAGTCTCACCGACTGAGTCCGAGGGGTCAGCGGAACCGACGGGAGCCTTTTGTCGACGGGGACCGACGGGACTGCCATGCGACGCCGTCGGCTGCTCGCTTCGCTCTCCACCGCCGGGCTGAGCGGTCTCGCCGGATGTGGGGGCCGCCTGCCGTTCGGGCCGAGCGACGCCGCCACCTCGACGCCGACCCCGTCGACGACGCCGACGGCGGAACCCGAAGCCGAGGACGCACAGTGGCTCGCGGTGAAGAACACGCGGGCGGTCTCGACCTACGTCACCGTCGTCGTCGAGGCGGTGGACGGGTCGGATTCCTTTTTCGACAGTGCGGACCTCTTCTCCGGCGAGCAGGTCCGCTTTCGGGCCGCCGCCGCTCCGGACTCGGAGTACGAGGTCATCCTGGAGACGGCGGATGGCGAACGGATCACGTCCCGCTGGGAGACGGCGAGAGAACTCGATGGTCTCACGGCTTATCTGACCGACGACGGCGTCGACTTCTGGCGGTCGGTCCGCTGTCGTCCCGGCTGTGCGGTCTCGGACGCCGTCGAGGCGGACGACCTCCCGCTCATCGGCGACGGGACGGGTCGGTGGTACGCACCGGCCAGTCTCGTCCTCCAGAATCCGACGGACAGCGAGCGGCCGGTCGAAACCAGCGTCTCGTTGCGCGGGTCGACCGTGCTCGACGCCGCGTACCGGCTGCCCGCACGGACGGAACTCTGGGTTCCCATCAGCTACCGGACGGGGACCTACACCGTCGCCGTCGACAGCGACGACCGCTCGACGGAGACCGAGTGGCCCGTGCCCGCAGTGCCCCAGCGACACGTCCGCCTGGACGAGTCGGTCGCCGTCGGCTGTGGCCCGGCGACGCCACAGCTCGCCGTGTCGAACAACGACTCCATCGAACAGGAGTTGACCGTGAGTCTCCACCGCGACGACGAGCTGCAGTTCTCCCGGCGGCTCACGCTCGACCCGGAGGAGACCGTCGAGTTCACGCCCGTCATGGACTCGGGTCCCTACGAGGTCCGCGTCGAGCGCGACGGCGAGACCTTCTCGACGACGTGGTGGGCCTGCCCGCCGCGGGAGGTGGCGACGCTCCTCGTCGACGCCGCGGGCGGCGTGAGTCTCCAGCAGGGCGGTCCGCAGCCGGGATGAGCGGCTACTCCAGCGTATACTGCGTCGGCCGGACGGCCAGTTTCAACAGCCGTCGCGCGACGATGCCAGCCGCGCCGCCGACCAGCGCGCCGAAGGCGTTGGCCAGTGCGTCGGCGGCGTCGAGACTGCGCTCCGGGAGCGGTCCCTGCACGAGTTCGATGCCGACACCGTAGACGGCGGCGGCGACGACGGCGGCGACGAGCGCGCGTTCGGGATGGCGCGGCGGGACGAGCGCGACGAAGAGGACGAAGCCGAGACCGGCGTAGGCGAACGTGTGGAGCCACTTGTCGAAGCCGACGAGACCGAGCGGGCCGAGGCTGGGGACGCCACTGCTCGGCGGGTCGAGCACCGAGGCGGCGAAGATTCCTCCGGCGACGAAAGCGACGACAGCCCACCGGAGCCACCGCGGTGGGGTCGGGAGACGGGTCATATGTGGCGTGACACGACCGACTCGGATAAACGACCCGACGAGGCCAGTGGTGCGACCGGGAGAACCGTGTCGGATATCGCCCGACAGAACCGAGATGTAACCGTTTGTGGTTGCGTACTTGTGCCAACGACTAACGGGGTACGGCACCAACATAATCAACGTACATTACAATGACTGAACTTGGCGGCTATCAGGACCACGTGGCACGCGTCGATCTCTCGGGAGGGGACGTCGCGTACGAGGGTATCGACGACGAGGACGCGAAGAAGTATATCGGGGCACGCGGTCTCGGCGTAAAATACGTCTTCGAGCAGGGGGCGGACGTCGACCCGCTCGGCCCGGACAACATGTTGGCGTTCATGACCGGGCCGCTGACGGGGACACAGGTGACGATGAGCGGTCGTATCGCGCTCGTCACCAAGTCGCCACTGACCGGTACGGTCACCGACTCCCACCACGGCGGGTGGAGCGGAGCACGACTGAAGTGGTCCGGTTTCGACGGCCTGCTGTTCACGGGGAAGGCCGAAAAACCGGTCTACGCGTTCGTCGAGGACGGTAAAGTCGAACTCCGCGACGCCTCCCACGTCTGGGGGAAGGGCGTCCACGAGACCATCGACACGCTCGCCGGGGAAGTCGAGGGGTCGCTCGGCAAGAACCTCAGCGTCATGGCCATCGGCGAGGCTGGCGAGAACCAGGTCCGCTACGCCTGCGTCGTCAACGAGGACGACCGTGCCTCGGGCCGCGGCGGCACCGGCTGTGTCATGGGGTCGAAGAACCTCAAGGCCGTCGTCGTCAAGTCCGGAACGCGGATGCCGAAGCCGAAGGACGCCGAGACGTTCAAAGAGGGCTACCAGCAGGCACTGCAGGTCATCCGCGAGTCCGACGTGACGGCCCCGAACGAGGGCGGGCTGTCGCTCTACGGGACGAACGTCCTCATGAACATCGGCGAAGAGATGGACGGCCTGCCGACGAAGAACGGCAAGTACACGAGTACGGAGGCGTACCGCGACGCCGAGGGCGTCGACATCGACTCCGAGCGTGTCTCCGGCGAGAACGTCCGCGAGAACATCCTCGTCGACGAGCCGACCTGTCACTCCTGCCCCGTCGCCTGTAAGAAGGAAGTCGAGGTCAAGTACACCCACAAGGGCGAGGAGATGAACGTCCGGACGGAGTCCTACGAGTACGAGTCGGCCTACGCGCTCGGCCCGAACTCCGGCAACACCGACCGCGACGCCATCGCCGTGATGCTCGAACAGTGCAACGACCACGGCATCGACACCATCGAGGTCGGCAACGTGATGGCCATGGCGATGGAGATGACCGAAGAGGGCAAACTCGACGGTCTCGGTGACGGTCTGGAGTGGGGTGACGTCGAGACGATGATCGACATGATCCCGAAGATCGCCACCCGCGACGGCGAGCTCGCCGACCATCTCGCTGGCGGCCCGAACCACCTCATCGAGGAGTTCGACGCCGAGGAGAACTCCCTGGCCGTCAAGGGCCAGACCATCGCGGCCTACGACCCGCGCTGCATGAAGGGCATGGGCATCGCCTACGCCACCTCGAACCGCGGGGCGTGCCATCTGCGGGCCTACACGCCGTCGGCCGAGATCCTCGGCTTCCCGATGAAAGTCGATCCGTACGAGTGGGAGGGCAAGGGCGAACTGACCGCCACCTTCCAGGATATGCACGCCATCTCGGACTCCTTCGACATCTGCAAGTTCAGCGCGTTCGCAGAGGGCATCGAGGAGTACGTCCTGCAGTACAACGGGATGACCGGTCTCGACGTGAGCGAGGACGAACTGCTGGAGACGGGCGAGCGCATCTACACGCTCGAACGCTACTACAACAACCTCGCAGGCTTCGACGGCGACGACGACTCGCTGCCGGCACGCTTCCTCGAAGGCGGTATCCCCGGCCAGGGTGCCTCCGAGGGCGAGTACTGTGAGCTGCCGGAGATGAAAGCCGAATACTACAGCCACCGCGGCTGGGTCGACGGCGTCGTCCCCGACGAGAAGCTCGACGAACTCGGCATCGACCTCGGTCCCGGCACCGGCGTCTCCGCCGGTGGCGACTCGACCGCACCGGCCGACGACTGAGCGTCCACCGACCGTTCCGACTTTTTGATGTGACCGGAAGCCCGCGAGCGACGTGGCTCGTCCGCAAGCGACTCAGCCGCAGCGACTCAGCCGCCAACGACGCAAGCGACGCAGCTCACCTCTCGGAAGAGACGACAGCAGACAGTCGATAGAAATCCGACAGTAGGAGGGCCATACCGTCGGCAGACGGAACATACCTTTTCCCCGGACTGTCGTCTGAGCCGCACATGAGTCACAGCCGACAGCCAAACGAACATCCCGCTCGTCCGGGCGTCGGCCGCCGGGCCGTCCTTCGCGGACTCGGCACGCTCTCCGCGCTCTCCGCACTCGGCACCGGCAGCGTGGCGGCCCGTCACGTGCCGTCGACGCCGGCGGCACCCCCGTCGCACCACCGCGGCGGCCGGCGGCTGGTAGACGCCTACCACCACCGCCGCCGGGCGGCGCGCTTCCACACCGACCACCGACCGCCGGAGCACCGCGCCAACGGCGACGAGTCCCTCGACGGCTATCTCGCCTCCTTCACGAAGGGGCTACCACACGATGAACTGGGGATGGTCGACGCCGCGGCCTACGAGACACTCCTCGCCGCGCTGGACGGCCGCGGTTCGTTCGACGACGTCCCGTTGGGTGGCGACCGGAAGCTCGTCAACCCGCAGGCGGCACTGTCGTTCGTCATCACCGGGCCGGACCCCCACGACGTGACGATGCCGCCCGCCCCGCGGTTCGACAGCCCCGAGTCGGCCGCCGAGATGGTCGAACTCTACTGGCAGGCACTCCTGCGCGACGTTCCCTTCGACGCCTACGAGGGCAACCCGGTCGCCGAGGCGGCCGCCGCCAACCTCTCGGGGCTCTCGGGATACGCCGGTCCCCGTGACGACGAGGGACGGGTGACGCCCGAACTGCTGTTCCGCGGACCGAGCGACGGCGACCGGACCGGCCCGTATCTGTCGCAGTTCTTCTACTACCCCATCCCCCGCGGCGACGTGGTCGAACAGCCACAGCTGTGCCGCGTCTACGAGCCGGGTGTCGACTATCTGACCGACTTTGAGACGTGGCTCGACTGTGCCGCCGGTGCCGCCCCCGGCCACGGCGACGTCTACGACCCGATGGCGCGCTACCTCCACAGCGGCCGCGACCTCTCGACGTACGTCCACCGCGACTACGCGATTCAGTCCTACCTCGACGCCGCGCTCGTCCTCCTCGGGCTGGGCGCGCCAGCCAACCCCGGTATTCCATCGACGGAGGGCCAGTCGCTGTTCGTCGACTTCGGTCCCCACGACGTGCTCGACGCGGTTCCGGGTGTCCTGAAGGCGGTCCAAGGGGCCAACTGGGCACAGAAGTGGCTCGTCCACCGTCGGCTCCGCCCCGAGGCGTTCGGCGCGCACGTCCACAGCCAGCTGACCGACGTCCGTGAGTCGCCGATTCACCCCGACCTGCTGGACTCGCCCGTGCTGGACGAGATACAGGCGGCGTACGGGAGCTACCTCCTGCCGCAAGCATATCCCGAGGGGTCGCCGTTGCATCCGTCGTATCCGGCAGGGCACGCCGGTATCGCCGGAGCCTGCGTCACCGTCCTGAAGGCGTTCTTCGACGAGTCGTGGCTCCTGCCGAACCCGGTCGCCCCCTCGGCGGACGGGACCGCCCTCGTCGCCGTCGACGACGCGTTGACCGTCGGCGACGAACTGGACAAGCTTGCCTCGAACATGTCCATCGGCCGCAACTGGGCGGGTATCCACTACCGCAGCGACGCCGACGCCGGTATCCGGATGGGCGAACAGGTCGCCATCGGCTTCCTCGCCGACCGCGCACGGCTATACGATGCGGCCTACGGCTTCGAGGGCTTCCGCCTCACCACGTTCGACGGCGAGCGTATCCGCATCACCGCCGACGGCGCGGTTCCGGCCTGAGCTAGGCCACGAGCGGGAGACCGAAGCGGATCGCCCACAGCACGAGCATCCCGACGGCGATGGTCGCAAAGACGTTCTCCGTCCGCCAGGCGACGGCGGCGGCGACGAGACCGGCGACGAGTCGGTCGTCGGCCACAGTGTCGACGAGCGACGGTTCGATGGTCACGAGTGCCGGGACGACCAGTGCCGCGAGCACCGCCGCCGGGACGTACGACAGTGCCCGTTCGACCCACTCGGGGATGTCGTCGACGCGGCCGAACAGTGCGATAAAGGAGAGGCGGATGGCGTAGGTGACGACGCCGAGAGCGAGAATGACGGCCCACAGCGTCGCCGGGCCGTAGCTGGTCGTCATCGCCGTCCCTCCACGAACATCCCGGCCGCGACGCCGACGAGCGCGGCGACGATCAGTCCGAGATTGAACGGGAGTCCCGCACCGACGACGGCGACGATGCCTGCGGCGGCCCCTGCGGCGAGCGATTCACGGTTTTTCAACGCCGGCACGAGCAAGGCGAGGAAGACGAGCGGGACGGCGAACTCGAGGCCCCACGACTCGGGGACGCCCGCGCCGACGACGACGCCGACGACGGTGCCGACCTGCCAGACGCCCCACAGCGCGAGCGACACGCCGAGATAGTACCACCGCTGGCCCGAGTCGTCGGCGTCGTAGCGGGCGACGGTGAGCGCGAACGCCTGGTCGGTGAGGAAGTACGCGAGCAGCGCGCGGATACGGGCCGTCGCGGCCCGGAAGTGCGGCGCGATAGAGGCCGAGTACATCAGCATCCGGAGGTTGATGACGGCGGCCGTGAGAACGACGACGGCGAGCGAGGCGTCGTTCCCGAGCAGTTCGAGTGCGGCCAGCTGCGACGCACCTGCGAAGACGAAGACGGACATTCCGACCGCCTGAAGGAGCGAGAGACCGGTTTCGGCGGCGGCGACGCCCGCGACGAGCGCGAAGGGGAGGATACCGAGGAGGAGGGGAAGCGCGTCACGGATCCCTGCGGAGAAGTGAGTCGAGACTCGGTCCATACAGTGGAAGAAATGTGGAGCTATGAAACCCCTGTCTATTCGGCAACGCGTCCTGTCGATTCCGCATACCCAACCGTTATCACGCGACGCGCGGAGAGTCGAACAGATATGTCAGCCGAGAGTGACAGCGACGCCTTCAGCCCGGAAGACCTCGCACGCCTCCCCGAGTTCTACCATCCGAGCGTTTCGCCGGACGGCTCGACGGTCGCGCTCTACTACGACGGCACCGGCCGCAACGAACTCTTTCTCCTCGACCCGGTGACCGGCGAGCGGACGCAGGTCAGCGACGGCGACGTCCCGCGCAACGCCCGCTGGCCGATTCTGTGGCGCGGCGACGGCGAGGCGGTCTACTTCCACCGCGACGAGGGCGGCGACGAACAGAACGACGTCTACAGCATCGACCGCGAGGGACGCGTCGAGCAGGTCGTCGCCGTCGACGGGCAGGCCATCGCCATGGACAGCAGTTCCGACGGCCGCTATCTGCTCTACGCCAGCGACGAGGGCACGCAGATGAACCTCTATCACTACGACACCGACGCCGACGAGCGCGAGCAGCTCACCGCCTCAGAGAAGCCGGTCTACCAGGGACTGTTCTCCCCGGACGACGACCGTATCGCCTACGCCGCCAACGAGACAGACGACCTCGAAAACACCGACACGTACGTCATGCGCGCCGACGGGAGCGAGAAGCGGAAGCTCGCCGTCGGCACGGCGGGCACCGAGGTCCAGCCGGTCGACTGGCATCCTGCGGGCGACCGTCTCCTCGTCGCCGACAACAGCGCGGACCTCGGCCGAGCCGGAATCTACTATCTCGACGACGACACGGTCGAATGGCTCGGCAACGGCCAACACGAGGAGTCTCCGGCGGCGTTCTCGCCGGACGGGAGTCAGGTCGTCGTCACTCGCCAGCGCGAGGCGGCGTCGATGCCCGTCGTCTACGACCTCGACGGCCGCGAAGTCGCGGAGTTCGACCTCCCGGAGGGCGTCACCAGCGTCGCCGGACGGAGTGGCTTCCTCGACGACGAGACGCTCGTCCTCGGCCACAGTACCCCGAGCGAGCGGTCGACGCTCTACGCCTACGACCTGGGGATGCACACGACGACGACGCTCTTGGCTCCGGACTACGGCGACGTCGACCCCGACCGCTTCGTCGACGCCGAGTACGTGACCTACGAGTCGACCGACGGTCTCGGCATCGGCGCGCTGTTGTTCGACGCCCGCCAGCGGCCCGGCGTCGACGCCGACGCAACGGAGCAGCCAGCGGTCGTGATGGTCCACGGCGGGCCGCACGGCCAGTCGACGAAGGCGTTCAACCTCTACGCGCAGTTCCTCGTCAACAAGGGCTACACGGTCCTCCAGCCGAACTACCGCGGGTCGACCGGCCGTGGCCGCGAGTTCAAGAACCGCATCCACGGCGACTGGGGCGGCATGGAGCAGGCCGACGTCGCCGAGGGCGGCCGCTGGCTGATGGGTCGCGACTGGGTCGACGAGGAGCGCGTCGCCGTCTTCGGCGGCTCCTACGGTGGCTATTCCGTCTACATGCAGCTCGTGCAGTATCCCGAGCTGTGGGCGACGGGTATCGCCTGGATCGGCATCACCGACCTCCACCGGCTCTACGAGGACTCGATGCCGCATTTCCAGACGATGCTCGAACAGCAGCTGGGCGACCCGGAGGAGAACGACGAGCTGTGGCGCGACCGCAGTGCCATCACCCACGTCGACGCCATCGAACGGCCGATATTCATGGTCCACGGCGTCAACGACCCGCGCTGTCCGGTCTCGCAGGCACGAATCTTCCGCGACGCGCTCGAAGAACGGGGCTGGACCGAGGGGGAGGAGTTCGAGTACGAGGAACTCGGCGAGGAGGGCCACGGCTCGACCGACACCGACCAGAAGCTCCGGACGTTCTCGCTGTTGGGTGACTATCTCGACCGGCGGCTCTGACGGCGCGACATTAGAGGTGATGGTAAGACGAGCGGCCCTGAAAGAAAGAGCGTTCAGTACCGTGCGATCCGTCTTCGGACGGTCGCCGGTCGCTAGTCTGCTCGGTCGTCGAACTGTGCGTGGTAGCGGTTCTGCACTTCGACGACGTGGTCGCGGTTCTCGAGGTCGTAGTAGTGCATCCCGTACAGTCGCTCGGCGATCTCCTCGCGCGTCTCGATGTCGGCGGGAGTGTCACCGGCCGGGAAGGGCTGGCGGTTGTAGATGGCCTGCACCTGTCCCGTCGTCTCGGTGCTCAGATCGGCGAACGCTACCCCGTACTTCGCCTGTGAGATCTCCTCACGGCTGTATTCGGGGTCGGTCGGCAGTGGGCCGAACTGTGCGTCGTAGGCGTTCTGGACCTCGATCAGCTGTTCTGCCGTCAGTTTGGCTGCGAGCGTCGACTCCTGCGCTCGCATATCGTACAGCCGCTCGGCGATCTCTTCGCGCGTCTCGATGTCACCCGGGGTGGCACCGTCGGCGAAGGGCTGGCGGTTGTAGATGTCCTGCACCTGTCCCGCCGTCTCGTAACTGACCTCGGCGAAGTCGTAGCCGTACTTCGCCTGCGTGATCTCGTCACGGGTGTACGTCTTGTCGCCGTCACCGTCGCCACCAGTGGGCTCGGTCACGGTGAGAGTGGCGGTCTGAGCGTCGTCGTCGGTGTAGACACCGTGGGTGTACTCACCGGCTGCGAGACCGCTCGTGTCGATATCTTCGAAGGTCACCGTCTGGCTCTCACCGCCAGCGAGGGTGACGTCCTGACTGGAGAGGACCGTCCCGTCGACTTGGAAGGAGACCGATTGGGTCCCTTCCTCGTCACCGGTGTTCTCGACGGTCGCACTGACGTCGATGACGTCACCTTGCGTGACGGTCACGTCCATCGGATTCAGGTCCGACACCTCGAAGTTCGCCGGGTCGCTGGGTGCGGCCGGTGCGTCGACGGTCAACGTCGCAGTCTGTGAGTCGTCGTCGGTGTAGATGCCGTGGGTGTAGTCACCCGGTGCGAGACCGCTCGTGTCGATGTCCTCGAAGGTCACCGTCTGGCTCTCACCGCCAGCGAGGGTGACATCCTGACTGGAGAGGACAGTCCCGTCGACCTGGAAGGAGACCGATTGGGTCCCTTCCTCGTCACCAGTGTTCTCGACGGTCGCGCTGACGTCGATGACGTCACCCTGCGTGACCGTCACGTAGGTCGGGTTCAGGTCAGACACCTGGAAGTCCGCTGGGTCGCTGGGCGTCGCTGGTGCATCGACGGTCAACGTCGCAGTCTGTGAGTCGTCATCGGTGTAGATGCCATGGGTGTAGTCACCTGGAGCGAGGCCACTGGTGCCGATGTCTTCGAACGTCACCGTCTGGCTCTCGCCACCAGCGAGGGTCACATCTTCGCTCGCGATAGCCGTACTACCGACGCGGAACTCGACACGCTGCGTGTCCGAGTCGTCGCCGGTGTTCTCGACGGTCGCGCTGACGTCGATGACGTCACCCTGGGTGACAGTCACGTCCGTCGGATTCAGGTCCGACACCTGGAAGTTCGCCGGGTCGCTGGGCGTCGCTGGTGCTTCGACCGTCAACGTCGCGGTCTGGGAGTCGTCATCGGTGTAGACACCGTGGGTGTACTCACCGGCTGCGAGACCGCTGGTATCGATGTCCTCGAAGGTCACCGTCCGGCTCTCACCGCCAGCGAGGGTGACATCCTGACCAGTGAGTGCCGTCCCGTCGACACGGAACTCGACGCGCTGCGTGTCCGAGTCGTCGCCGGTGTTCTCGACGGTCGCGCTGACGTCGATGACGTCACCCTGCGTGACCGTCACGTCGGTCGGGTTCAGGTTCGACACCTGGAAGTTCGCCGGGTCGCTCGGGGAACTGCCGCTGTCGACGGTCAGTGTGGCCCCACTCATGTCGGTGACCGTGTAACTGTGCCCCGCCTCGGTGCCGAGCGCCGTGACGCTCAGGCCGAGGTCGGTCGTGCCGGCATCGTCGCCTTCGACGGTGACCGTCGCGATGACGACGCTGCCGGTGTTGTCGGTGTCCGCCAACGCCGCGACAGCCCGCGCCGACGAGCCGTCGGCCGCGATGGTGACGTCGGACGTCTGGTCGGACGGTGAGCCATGCAACTCGACGTCGGTGATAGAGGCGACCGACGGGGTCGCGACCGTCACCTCGAAGTCGTAGGCACCGACACCGCCGTCGGCACTCTCGACGACGACGTCGAAGGTCGTCGAGGAGCCCTCGTCGATTCCGTCACTCGCCGGATTCATCGAGACGGTCGTCTCGGGGTCGGGCTGCGGTTCCGGGTCCGGGTCCGGGTCAGGGTCCGGGTCCGGGTCAGGGTCCGGGTCCGGGTCAGGGTCCGGGTCCGGGTTCTGGTTGTTCGTGTCCGTGTTCTGGACGGTGACGACGACGGTATCGGTGTCGCTCGCCTCGCCGTCACTGACATCGACCTCGAAGGTCAATGCCGTGTCGCTGTCGACGTCTGGTGCCTCGAAGGTCGCCGTGCTGGTGTCGTCACCGGTGAGCGACACGTCGGGGCCGTCCGTCTGGCTCCAGGCGTAGGTCAACGCGTCGCCGTCGGGGTCGCTGGACCCCGTCGCGTCGAGCGTGACCGTCGTCTCTTCGTCGACCGTCTGGTCGGCACCGGCGTCAGCCGTGGGTGGCCGGTTGGCCGGTGTCGGGTCCGTGACGGTCAGCGTCGCGCCGTTCGCCTCGGTGACGGTGTAGCTCTGACCGCTCTCGGTACCGAGCGCCTCGACAGACAGGCCGAGGTCGGTCGTCCCGGCCGCGTCACCTTCGACGGTGACCGTCGCGATGACGACGCTCCCGGTGTCGTCGGTATCCGCCAGTGCGGCGACTACCGAGACGGCGGAGCCGTCGTTCGCGAGGGTGACGTCCGAGGTCTGTGCCGGCGGTCCGCCACCCAGGGAGATGTCAGTGATCGATGCGACGGTCGAATCGGCGACTGTCACGTCGAAGTCGTAGGCACCGACACCACCGTCGGCGGTGTCGACGACGACATCGTACGTCGTCGTGTCTCCGGGGTCGATCGTTGTACTCTGCGGTGCGAGGCTCACGGCGGAACTGGGCTGTGCTTGTTGGGCAGCGACAGCTGGTGCCGTCACACTTCCTCCGAGAACCCCGAACGGAGCCGCGTTTACCGCGACCGCACCGACGACGAGTGCCGTCAGTGCGAGCGCGATGAGGCTCTTCGTGGTGAGGACGTTCTGTCCGGTTCGTGTACTCATAGTATCCCTTTCGCTGCTGTTACCGCTGTTCTCGCCACTCGCGTGCTACTGGGTGAGCGCATCAGGCACCACCGTTTATTAGGAGGTAGTACTGCGCCTGGACGTCGACGATGTCGAACGTCGCGTCGCCGTTGTAGTTGAACTTCTCAGGATTGTTCTGGATGACCGGGTCGTTGATGTTCGCGAACGTAGCCTGGATGTCGACGATGTTGAAGACACCGTCGCCGTTCGTGTCTTCGTACAGTCCGTCACCGTTGAGGTCGTTCGGGGAGTTCTGGAAGTTGCCGATCGGTGCGAGGTCGACGGCGGTCACGGTCGCACCACTGGTGCTGTCGACCGTGTAGCTGTTGCCGTTCTCGTCACCGAGTGCAGCGACGTCGAGACCGAGATTTGCCGTCCCTTCACCCTGACCCGTCACCTCGATGGTCGCGATGGTGACGCTGCCGGTGTTCGCCGTGTCCGCGAGTGCAGCGTTGATGGTGACCGACGAGTTGTCGCTCGCGTAGTCGGTCTCCAGCAAGCCGGGGCTTCCCTGCACCTCGACGTCCGTGATAATCGCGACGGACGGGTCATCGACGGTCACGGTCGCGGTGAAGGCACCGACACCACCGTCGGTGTTCTCGACGACGATGTCGTACGTCCCGGTGTTTCCGAGCGTGATCTCGGCGTCCGTCGGCGACAGGCTCACGTCGGTCGACTTGACCGCCGGGGCCGGGTCGACGCTGAGGGTGGCAGTCTGTGAGTCGTCGCTGGTGTAGACGCCGTGGGTGTAGTCGCCCGGTGCGAGCGTTGAGGTGTCGATGTCCTCGAAGGTCACCGTCTGGCTGGCACCCGCGGCGAGCGTCACGTCCTGGCTGGTGAGAGCGGTGCCGTCGACCTGGAAGGAGACCGATTGCGTCCCGGCTTCGTCGCCGGTGTTCTCGACAGTCGCGCTGACGTCGATGACGTCACCCTGCGTGACCGTCACGTCGGTCGGGTTCAGGTTCGACACCTGGAAGTTCGCCGGGTTGACGACCGGTTCCTCGACGGTGATGGTCGTCGAGTCGGTGCTCGTGAGACGGTTACTGGTCGCAGGCTCGATGACCGAGCCCTCCGACGTCACCGTGTAGTCACCCGGTGCCGCGTCGCTGGGGACGAGGACGGTGTAGGTGTGGGTGTACGTACCGGTCACCCCGTCCATGTCGGACAGCGTGATTCCACCGAGGAAGGTCGTCTGTGCGGCGACGTAGTCCCAGCCGTTGGCTGCGGTCGTCGCGGTGATCGTCCACCCGTCGGGGAGACTCGGCACCATCGCAGGCGCGTTCGCCTCTGTCTGTGTGAACTCCACCGTGATCTGGACCTCGTCGCCGGGAGCGGCGGTGACGCTGTTTTGGGCGTGTGAGACCGTGACGCCGGGTGCTGCGACGACCACGCCTACCGGTCCGAGGACCGAGAGGACGAGGGCGAGTGCGACGAGTGCGGCCGTTGTTTGTCTGAGTCGCTGCTGGATTTTGTTCGTCATTGGTTGGATACTGTCAGTTGTCGTTCTGTTGGTCGGTGTGCGGTTCGCGTCTCGGAGCCAGTCGGCTCCGCCCCGTTTGACCGACGAGAGAGGGTGCCTCGGGAGGCGTGGCGTCGACGCAGTCGGTGTGGTTACCCCCGATGGACACCGGTCGCCGACGGATGCCGTACCAGACCGGTTCTGGTCCGTCATCGGTCCGACTCCGAGCGTCGCCACTGCCGTAGCAGGACTCGTCCCCGCTGGACGAGTCGCGATGGCGACCGACGACGCGTGCGGAGTGTCTCGTCATTGGTCGGTCGAGCGCCCGCTCTACGCGCTGCCCTCCGATTCGATGATTTCGATTGCTCTGATCTCCGGGTTCTCGAACGCACCTTGCTCGAAGACGACCGTGATGGTGCCGTCGCCATCGTCGGTCGCAGTAAAGCTCTTCAGAACCCCAGTCGCGTGGCCGACGTCGGCCACGGGGTCGTACTGTTCGAGTACCTGTTGGCCCTCGATGGAGACGTTGAACTGTCGCTGGCCGGGCTCGCTCGCACCGGGGTACGAGTTGCCGAAGTAGAGTCGGACGTCGACCGTCTGCCCGGAGTCCACCGAGAACGCCCAGGTCATCTCGCCGTAGCGTTCACAGTCGAACACGGCGTCCGGTGTCGACGAGGGGACGGTGCTCCCGGCCGTGATGGCGTCGCCAGCGCAGTAGTTCCCCGCACCGGTGCTCGCGACAGAGACGAGATACGGCGAACTGGTGTCCCCGACGCCCGTCCAGTCGGGGCCGTCGCCGGTTGCCGCGACGGTCGTCGCCTCACCCGCGTTCACGCGGTGGAGAATCTGCGGTTCGGTGCTTCCGACTTCCAGGATGACCGTGTTCGAGGCCACCCCGGTATCACCGCTGCCGTCCTGGACGGCCGCGACGAAGTAGTTCAGGTTCGTGTCCGAGAGCGTCACCGAGACGGTTGCCTCGCCGTTCGCGTCGAGCGAGACGGACTGAGTGTTGACCGCCTGAGCGTTGTCGCCCTCGTAGGCGTCGATGTCGTAACCATCGGACGGCGGCGTGCTGAGTTCCATCTGGATCAGCTGGACCGTTCCGTCCGCCGGACCGCTGAGCGTCAGTGTCTGTGCCGTGTCGCCCACGGTGGCCGCCTCGTGGCCAGGGAAGTCCGTCGCGGCCAGCGTGACGTCCTGCACGCCGAGCGTAGGTGCGCTCGGGACGACGGACTTCGCGGTGGCCTGCGCGCCACCCGCGCTGCCGTCGCCGAAGAGGTCGGTCGTCTGGGTCGCCCCGTCACCGTACGAGACGCTCACGGCACTGCCCGCGAGTTCCAGCCCCGAAACGGACCCGGCACCACCGGTCGTGGAGGCACCTTGGATGGTCGTCGGGTCGATGTCCGTCGAGAAGGTCACGACCTCGCCAGGCTCGAAGTCCCCGAACTCGATGGTCAGGACGTCGTAGCCGTCGGTGCCGTCGACGCCGTTGTGTGGTTGACTGAACACGTCGGCGTCGGCGGTACTGACGACACCCACGCCGTCACCGGACTCGCTGTCGATGACGAGTCCCTTCGCGGTCGCGTCACCAGCCGTGCCGGTGGGGTCGAAGACCGCATCCGGGACCGCGCTCTCACTCAGGTCGAACGAGACCGAGGAGATGGGCTGGTCGCCGGTGTTCTCGATGCTGAACGAACCGCCGTTGAAGGTACTCGCGTCGATGCCCCCGTTGGCGTTGACTGCGATGTCGGCCGAGCCGGGACCGGTGCTACCGTCGGACGGTGCGATGCCGATCGCCGAGACCTTTGCCTGGTCCACCTCAGCGGTGAACTGGATGTTCAGTTCGCCGTCGGTCACGTCGGCCGTGTAGGTCTTCGTCGTCGCCGTCGCGGAACCGGCGTCGGCGATGATGTCGTAGTTGTCGAGGACCTGCTGGCCTTCGATTGCGACGTCGAATTCGCGTGCGCCGACGCCGTTACCGTTCTGCACACCGTGGTAGATTTCGGCGAAGTGGAGCGTGACGTCGTACGCCCCGTTG
Organism: Halogranum gelatinilyticum; assembly: GCF_900103715.1. NCBI lineage: Archaea > Methanobacteriati > Methanobacteriota > Halobacteria > Halobacteriales > Haloferacaceae > Halogranum > Halogranum gelatinilyticum. The sequence continues at coordinate 588,863 of NZ_FNHL01000002.1, forward strand.
GCGAGCGGGATGGCGTACTCGAACGTGCCGTACCGCTCGGTCTGGTAGAGCGTGTCGTCGTCAGTGCCTGCGATCTCGAGACCGTCGCTGGCGAACGGCGTGCCACCGACGAAGTTCACGTCAGCCGCGTAGGTCGTGCTGTCCGTCGCCGTGTACTCTGCCCCACCCGAGTTCACGTAGAACTCGGTCGGGCCGCTCGACTGTTCGTACTTCAGGACGACGACGTTCGAGGCGTCGCCCATGTCGCCGGAGGCGACCCCGTGGGCCGCCACGAAGTAGTTGAAGCCGGCTTCGTCACTGTCGTCGGGGCCATTGGTCAGGGTGACCGGCACCGACGCCTCACCGTTGCCGTCGAGCGTGACGCTGATGTACTCGACGTTCACTGCGTTGTTCGCTTCCAGTGCTTCGATGTCGTAGCCGCCGTTCGGGACGTCGCTCAGCGAGAGTTCGCCCTCGACGCGCACGAGCGTGACAGTCTCTCCGGGTTCGCCGGTGACCGTCACGGTCTGGGCGGCCTCGGAGACGACCGCGCCGCTGTGGTAGCCGTCGAGGACGCTGCCGTCGAGGCTGACACCGTCGACACCGATGGTCGGTGCCGGGGCTTCCTCGCCGTCGAGGACGGCGGTCGAGCCACCGACGGAGCCGTCACCCATCAGGTTGGCCGTCTGGGACGTGCCGTCCGCGTAGGTGACCGTCACCGTCGAACGGGCGAGTTCCAGTCCGGAGACGGGACCGGCCTCCTGGGAGCTGACCGTCGCGCCCTTGATGCTGGTCGGGTCGTTGTCGGCCCAGAAGGTCGCCGTCTCGCCGGGCTGGAAGTCGCCGAACTCGACGGTCATGACGTCGTAGCCGTCGGCACCGTCGACGCCGTTGTGCGGCTGGGAGAACGCCTCGTCCGAGCCGCCGCCGGCCGTCGTGATTCCCGTTCCACCGTCGCTGACGATGTTGAGGCCCTCACCGGTCGGGTCGCCGGCCGTCCCGTCCGGGTCGAAGACCATATCCGGCATACTCGCCGTACTCAGGTCGAACGAGACGGACACGATGTCGGTCTCACCGGTGTTCGTCACCTGGTAGGAGCCGAAGCCGTAGGTCGTCTGGTCGATGTTCGTGCTGTCCGGCGTCACCTCGACCAGCGACGAGCTGGTGAGGCTGGGGGCGACCGTGACGGTCGCCGTGTCGGTCGCTTCGGGGTTCGTGTACTCCGTGTGCACCATGTCCGCCACGGTGACGGTGACGGTGTGTTCGCCCGCCGCGACGTTCTCGAACGTGTACGAGCCGTCGATGGGCTGGCCGCCGACGTAGTCGTTGTCGTCGAGTTGGACGTGGACGTGGTCGGTGTCCATCGCCTTCGTCCCGTCCCACGTGACGGTGACGTTCGACCCGTCGACGGAGGTGCTGGTAATCTGCATCGACGCCGGAGTGCTCACGGTCGCACCGGTCGCCCACATGTTGGTGAGCTGTTGGAGCATCGAGAGGTCGATCGTCTCGCCGCCGGTGTTCGGGACGGCGGTCTCGGTCGCCCACCAGTTGGTAGCGAGCTGCAGCTCCGAGATCTCGATGACCGTGTCGTCGCCGGTCGAGTCGGCACTGGCGACCGCCTGTTCGATGGACAGGTCGTCGGTCGCCCCGACGGTCACCGTGGCGTCGCTCGTGCCGGTGATGTCGTAGTCCTCTGCGGCGTCCGTGCCGATGTTCACCGACTGGTCGTCGACCGAGAACGTCGCCGTTCCGGCCGCGTCGGCTGCCACCGTGACCGTGGCGAGGACGACCTCGCCGGTTCCGGTCGTGTCGGACGCGAAGACGGCGACTGTCGCCGACGAGCCGTCGGCAGCGATGGTAATGTCACTGACGCTCTCGTCGGGGTCGCCGGCCAGATCGACGTCGGTGATGGACGCGACCGTCGGGTCGTCCACCGAGATGGTGAACTCGTAGGAGCCGACGCCCTCCGTCGCCTGTGTGGCGACGACGTCGACTGTCGTCGTGCTCCCGGTGCCGACCGACTGACTGGCCGGAGCGATCGCTACCTGCGTACTCGCCGCGAGCACGACGCTGGTGGCTCCCGCCGAGACGACGAGAAGCACCGCCATCGTGAGCACGAGGAGTGTTCTGAGTGTTGGTGTATGGGTTGGTTTGCGTTTCATTTCGTGTCCTGCGATTGTGGGTTGGTTCTGTGGGGTTCTGTGCTGGATTCGGTCGGCTGTGTCCGACCCGAGTGGCTGCCGTGGGCCTCTGGAGTGAGCGTACCCGTGGCTCCTCGTGTCCGAAACCGAGAGCGGGAATCAGCCGCTCCCGGACGTCGTCGTGTCGTCGAGCGATTCGATGAACAGTGCCTGCACGTCGACGACGTTGACTTCGCCGTTGCCGTTGAAGTCGAACGCCTCCGAGTAGTTCTGGACCTCGTCGCTCTGGTAGTTCTGGAAGAACGCCTGCACGTCGACGATGTTGAACTCACCGTTGCCGTTGACGTCCTCGTAGAGGCCGTCGCCGTCCGTGTCGGTCGGTGGGTTCTCGAAGCTCCCGACGGGGCCGGGGGCACTCTCGACCGCGACGATCTCGATGGCGTTGAGCTGGGGGTTCTCGACGTCGTGGATGAACACGATGTCGAGGTCACCGTCGGACCCGGCAGTCACGGTGAACGACTCCATGCCAGCGTTCTGGTCGCCGTAGGCGGCGATGGGGTCGAATCCGGACGCTTGGGTCGTGCCTTCGATGACGATGTCGAAGACGCGGTCACCGGGATCAGCCGTCCCCGAGTAGCCGTCGTAGAAGTACAGGCGGACCTCGTAGGTCTGGCCTGCCTCGATGCCGTCGGCGAACTGCCACGCCATCTCCGGGTCGGCAGGTGGGTCCCACCGCTCGCTGTTCCAGAGCTCCGACGGCGTGTCGGCGGGGACGGACGAGTCGACGCTGTTCAGTCCACCGCCGTACGCGCCAGTGTTGTCGCCACCGGCGACGAGATACTGACTCGGTGCCGCTTCGGTGTCGGTGCTCCACGCTGGACCGCCGTCGGCCGCAGCGACTTCGGCGCCGCCCGCGTTCACGCGGTAGAGGACGTCACCCTGCGCGAGCGTCGTGTCCTGCACCGTCACGTCGACCGTGTCGGTGTCGGAGAGGTCGCCGTCGGAGACGCTCAACTCGAAGGTGAGCGTCGTGTCGCCGTCGACCTCGGGTGCCGTGAACGACACCTGTTCGCTGTCGCTCACGTCGAGCAGTCCGTCGGGCGTGCCCGCCGTCTGCGTCCACGTGTAGCCGAGTTGCGCTCCCTCGGGATCCGAGGAGCCCGAGCCGTCGAGCGTGACGGTCTGTCCCTCGTCGACGACGATGTCCGCACCGGCGTCAGCCACGGGCGGCTGGTTCGCGGGTGGGGTGACGTACTCGACGTTGAGGTCGGTCCACGTCGCGTCGAAGGTCGAACTGGCTTGGTAGGACGTTGCGATGACGCCGACCGCCATCGCGCTACCGTCGCTGCTGTCGAGCCAACTTGCTGGAATCGCCGTGGTCTCGACGACCGTCTTTGCGCCACCGTCGATACCGTACTCGGCGGTGACTGCGACGTCGTCGCTGCCGTCGTTCGGCGTCGGGTCGGTCGTCGGGTCGACCGTTAGGTACAGGTCGGTGTTCGTCGATGGCCCGGTGACTCCGCTGTCGTCGGGCTGCGCGACGCTCGAGAAGCTGCCACCGACTTCCTTCGCGAACTGCACACCACCCGTGCCGCCGTTCGCGGCGACGACGAGCTTGGCGTAGTTGTCCTGGTCGCCGTTCCCGACGTAGATGCCCATCGCCTGGTAGTTCTCCGGGTTGTCGGGGAACCCGTTGACCGTCGTCGAGACCGTGAAGGGCTCGCTCGGTGCGTCGATACCGCGCTGGAAGGCGAACTGCTGGCTGTTCTGCGCGTTGACCGCGTCACCAGCCGGGACGCTCTCGACTGTCAGCACCTGTGCCGCGCCACCGACAGTCATCTGCTCGGTATCGTAGAGGATGAGGTAGTCGTCGCCGTTGGTCATGAGACCCGTCCAGCCCTGTCCGGAGTCACCGAAGAGTGCCGTCTCCGAGAAGTCCATCTGGACCGGGAGGGCCGTGCCGACGCCGTTGGTCGCGTCGAGTGCGAACGGGTCCTCGGTGTCGACGATGCCGTCACCGTCGTCGTCGGGGTCGTTCAGGTTAGACGTGCCGTCGTCGTCGAAATCGGCGGGCGTCGACGCGGCCGAACACGGGTTCGTGTCGTTGTCGATCTCGTCGGCGTTGTCGTAGCCGTCGCCGTCCTCGTCGAGAGACGCGTCGTCAGCACCCGTACACTGCGGGCCGGTCGTGCTGTCGTAGTCGTTCGGTTCGAAGACGTTGATTCCACCGCGGGCGGTCCAGACGGTGCCCGGGAAGGGACCGCCGTCGCCCACGGTGGTGATGCCGAGCGCGTCGATGTCACTGAAGAAGTTGCCTTCCTGGTTCGTGACGTCGTCACCGGCAGCGTTGAGTTCGACGCGCTCGACGGAGCCGCCGTTCTCGACGACGAGCAGGTCACCCTGCATCCCACCGCCGAAGTTCGAGGCGGTGTACTCGTCGATACCGCCGGTCCAGCCGAAGGTGTTCCCGATGGAGTTGTCCTGGGTCGGATCCTGGTAGTCACACTCGATCGGGTTCACGAACGAGGCTGGAACCGGACTGTTCTCTTCGGTGATGTCCAGCACCACGTTGCCGGCACTGTCGTAGATGTCCGCACCGGTCGGGTTACCCCGAATCGGCGCGGCGTGTCCACCGTACGAACCTTGGGTCGCGAGGTGGAGCTGGTCGCCGGTGCTGTAGCTTTCGTCCTCGTTAGGCTCGTTGGTACAGATACCCGTCGGCCCCTCGTCAACCGGGATGCCACCCCAGCCACCGTTCGGTCCGTTGTCGATGACGTAGAGTTGGTCGTCCTCCGAGAGGACGAGGTCGTACGGGTTGCGGTAGCCGGAGGAGTAGACTTGGACCGGGCCGTTCTCTACCCACTTCGCCTGGTTGACCCCGTCGTCGCCGCCGAACGGCAGGTCGTCGCCGTCCGTGGCGTCGTCGTTCTGGATGGTCGGGATGCCGTAGTAGAACGTCAGGTCAGGGTAGTTGGCGTTGTAGTCCTGGAGGTTCTTCGCGCCGAAGCTCTCGACCTGCGCGAGGTCGATAGTGAGCACGGCAGCCGACAGCGCGTACTCGGGGGTGTAGCCGAAGTTGTTGCTCGGTGCACCCTTGTTCGCGTGGCCACCCGATGCGACGTACAGCGTGTTGCCGTCGTCGCTCAGGTCGAGCCCGTTCGTCGCGTGGTTCTCCTCGGAGCGTGGCAGGCCGAGGACCAACACTTCGTGCGTGATCTCGCTGTCGGCGAGGACGCCGTCGCCACCCCAGTCGAGGGTGAGCCGCGAGACCGCGCCGGAGTTGGTGTCGACGCTGTCGTCGTCGGTACCGACCTTGATGGTCGGGTCGCTCGACGAGACGTAGAGGATGGGTTGACTGGCCGTCCCACCCACCGTGATGCCCGTAATCTGTCGAGTCCCCTCGCCAGCGTTGAGGACCCCGTTATCATCGTGGTTCGGGATGTCCTGAATCAGTGCGATCTCCTTCTCGTAGACGACCGAGTAGGAGTTCGCTCCGTTGCGCTCGATCTCGAGCGCGTAGACCATCCCGTTCTGCTTGGTGACGTAGAGTCGGTCGTCGGGACCGAACTCGAGGGCCGTGAGCGACCCGTCGCCGAAGCCCTGGAGACTGCTCTTGCCGAAGCCGATTTCGGCCGTGCTCGTCCCCTCACCGGAGAGGTCCACCGCCAGCGGCGAGTTCGTCCCGGTGTGGGTGATCTCGAGCGTTCCAGCCTTGGCCTGGGCGTCCTGTGGTGCGAACGACACCGGGATGTCAGCGGAGTCGCCCGGCGCGAGCGACGTCTGCGAGGGCGACCCCACAGTGAACGCGCTGTCGCCGGACGTCGAGACGCCGGTGATGTCGATGCTCGGGTCGGTCGTACCACCGAGGTTGGTCACGGTGACCGTCTCCGTCTCGGTGTTTCCGACGAGGACGCTTCCGAAGTCGAGGCTCGACTGTGCACCGAGCGTGTCGGACTGCGGCTCGGCCGCGATGATCTCGATCGCAGAGACCTTCGCGTTGTCCGTCACCGTGGTGAAGTCGATGTCGAGCGTGCTGTCGGTCGGCGTGACGGTGTAGGACTTCATCGTCCCGACGTCGTGGCCGACCTCGGCGTGGATGTCGTAGGCACTGAGGACCTGTTTGCCCTCGATGGCCACGTCGAACTCGCGAGCACCGTCGCTGGTCGCGAAGATCTCAGCGAAGTAGAGTCGAACCTGATACTGCTGGCCGGCCGCCACCGAGAAGCTCCACTGTGTGTTGCCGTAGCGCTCGGTCTGGAAGACGGCTGCCGGTGTACTGCTCGGCACCGAACTGTCGGTCGTAATCGAGTCCTGAGTGGAGTACGTGTTCGTACTGCCACCGACGGTCACCCCAGTTGTCGACCCGGGTGCCGTCCAGTCGTCGCCACCGTCTGTCGCGGCGACGGTGTTTGTCCCCCCGTTCACGCGGTACTCGACTGTCCCTGCCGTCTGTGCGAACGCCGGACCTGCGACGAGTGCCACGGTCCCGGCGAACATCGACGTAACCAGCAGGAAGGAGACCACCACCACGGCCGCCCGTCTCACTCGCGTCATGGCCCCCTCAGCCGGTACCGTCTCCGTAGACAGCCGCGTTCGAGTCGTGTGCCGGAGGGTGGGGCGCCCAACGGTGACTCGGTCTGTGCACCAGTTTCAATCCCCAATCGTGTCATAGTGTGTCAACCCCCCGATGGTTCGGCGAGCTCACTCTTGAAATAATGTTATCTATATGTAAGTATCCACAATATAACATGAACGGCTGGCGGCCGAGTGCGAATTAATTCACAATTAATCCAGGATTAATTCACAGGCAAGTAGCCGTTGTCGAACCGAATGTCAAACTGTCAGGTTTGCACAAAACCCAGAGACAGAGTGCTGGTCGAAGACAAAACATTCCCGACACTAGTACCAACCATGACATCGCACCTATTCCATTCCCGAATGACATATTCGTAAGATAGACGGTCTGTAAAAGACCCCACTTCGAGCCCGATCCGGTGTGCGTATCGGTCGGTTCAGGTGCCAAACCGCCCCGTCCGTCGAGCGTATCACTCGGATTTCTGTCGAAACCGACGCCGCTAGAATAACCGACGAGTCGGCTTGCAAGAACGACGATGATATCGGAACGGGAGACTTGTCGTTCGCCCAGGTCAGACGCCGACCACGACCGCTTCCCGGATCTCCAGTGCCGTCTCGAACTCGTCGCGGCGGCCGAGCCGCGAGCCGAGTCGGCGCAGCTGTTCTGTGTGTGCCCGGCGGACGGCGTCGGTCTCGCGGCGGTTGCAGCCGAGTCGGTCGCCGACGGTCGTCCAGTGGTCGCTCGGGACGAGAAACGTCACGCGCTCGTCGTCCTCGGCGACGCACTCGAACTCCCGGCGGTAGTCGTCGAGGCGAGGACCGAGGTCGGCCTGGACGCGAGAGAGCAGTTCGGGCAGTGCGTTCGGCGCGACGCTGGCCTTCGCTGCGGCCAAGACGAGGACCTGTCCCTCGATAGGGAACTCGGTCATGTCAGCCTCCGGCGCGCATCGCCTTCTGCGAGAAGTCGTCGACGAGCGGGGCGAGCGTCGCCTCGTCGCCCTCGAAGACGATCCGCACTTCCGTCAGCGAGACCGTCGGCCCGACGCCGACCTTCTCGCTCGTGAGCGTCGCCCGCCAGCCGTCGGCCTCGACGGTGCCTTCGGTATCGCCTGTCTCGACCGGCTCGACGGCCTCGCCGCCGAGGTTCTCCAGATAGTGGACGGCGAGGCGGACAGAGATGCCGCGGAACGCCTTCTCGCGTGTGACTGTGGCCATCAGCCACCTGCTACGGGCGGGAAGACACTCAACGTGTCGCCGTCGTCGAGACTCGTGTCGATACCCTCCATGTGCAGCACCTCGCGGCCGTTCTTCAGGACGTTTATCTGTGGCCTGAGGTCGCCGTCTTCGATTATCTGCCCTGCCAGCCCATCGAACTCGGCTTCGAGTGCCCGGAGGACGTCGCCGACGACCATTCCGTCGTCGTACTCCCGTTCGATGGTCTTCGTCCCGACCGCCTCACGGAAGGTGGCGAAAAACCGAAGTTGGAGTTGCATACCGTCCGATGCGTTCGCGCGGGTAAAAAGGTGTACGGGGTCACCGGGTTCGGCGCACAGCCGCGGCGGTCGCGACGAGCGCGAGACCGACGACGCCACCGACGGCACCGCCGACGCCGAAGCCGGGACTGGTCGTCGTCGTCGGTGAGCGGCTGGTGGATGGCCGCGTTGTCGTCGACGGCTCTCGGGTCGTCGTCTCCGTCGTGACACCGCCGACGACGCCCTCGCGTCGGGTCAGTTCCGACCCGTCGAGCGAGAGCGTGATACTCACCGGCGCGCCGTAGCGCGTCCCGGTGAGGTCGACCGTCTCGTTGAACCGGCCGTCGGGACCGAGGTCGGTCTCCAGATACAGGAGGAAGGGTCGAGCACCCTCGCCGTGGATACGGAGGACGATCTCCGTCCCCTGCGGGAGGTCGGTCTCCCCGGAGACCACGGTCGACGACCGCTGGCCGAGGACGACCGTCCCGTTCTCGGTGGTCCGGTCGAAGCTGCCGGTCACGTTGGCGGTGTCGTCGGTCACCGTCCAGCTACAGGCACTGAGATCTCCCCCGGAGACGCCGATTCGGAGCGACCCCTCTCCGTCGTCGACGGCGACCGCCCGCTCGTCGTAGGTGAGGACGTACCGGCCGTCGAGTCGGGCCGTCGAGACGACAGCGACTCCGCTCCGGTTGACGGTGATCGTCCGGACGCTCCGGCCGACGGTGTTGTCGTCGTGAAGTCGGCGCAGGGAGAACTCGCGTTGGCTCTCGTTGAGCTGACTCGGATACTCGCCGGTCGTCTGGCTGACGACTCGGGAGCCGTCGAAGTACAGCTGTTGGCCTTGCCAGGCCGTCGACCCGGAGTCGAGCATCGCGTCGGCACTGGACAGTTCCTGCCCGCTGGCGGGACCGGCCAGCCCGAGCCCGCCGAGCGCGAGGAGGACGACGAGTGCGACTGCCAGTGTTCGATGGGGGTGGAGAGCTACCATAGGGACCACGTTCGCCGCACTCAGCCGTGTGCGGCCGTGAACGATAATGACTGATTAGTCATCCCACATATAGCTGTTGTTCCCACAGCAGACACGTCACAAAGAAAACGGGTGTTCGAACCGCTGGAGCGCGACACACCGCTCGTTGGAGAAAGTCCGTCCTGTCGAGAGAGCGGCAGTTCGAAAGTGACAGTTCGAGAGCGACGGGTTCAGCGTTTGCCGAAGCGAATGCCGTCCTCGACGAGACGGGCGTTGCGCTCGCGGTCGAGACGTTCGGCGAGCCACTCGACTTCGTAGAGCTGGGCGACGAGGTCCGCCTGGAGGTTGCGCCACGCGATGGCGTAGATGGGCGACTGGCCCCACGCGCGGAGTTCCGGAACGAACTCGTCGTAGGTCTCGTAGTTGTCTTCGAGATGTTCGATGGCGTCGGCGACGGCCGAGACGGCCTCCTTCTCGTCTTCGGCGGCGTCGACGGCGCGGTTGATGCTCGACTCGATCCCCTCGACCGCTCGCTGCATATCCTGTGCGGCCGACTCGCTGCCCTCGGGCAGGGCGTCCAGAATCGGGCGCGGCACGCCGAGTTCGATGTCGTCCATATCCACGGGGTGGGTCCCGCCCCGTAAAAAGCCGTGGGGGGAGACGCGTCAGGCGCTCGTCTCGGCCCCGCGACGGCCGGGAACCGCGAGCAGTCCCACGCCGACGACGGCGAGGAGGTTCAGCACCGCGAGAACGGCGAAGCCGCCGACGTAACTGCCCATGGCGTCGCGTAGGTAGCCGGTCACTGCGGGCACGACGAGCGAGGCGACGTTGCCGACGGCGACCATCGTCGCGATGGCGGTGCCCTCGCGCCCCGTCGCGTCGGCCGCCAGCGAGTACGAGGCTCCGAACGGCAACGACACCGCGACCATCGCTACGAGCGGCAGGACGAGCACGGCGACTCCCGAGGGGCCGAGTGCGAGCGCCCCGAAACCGAGCGCGCCGAGCGCGGCCGACCCGCCGATGAGACCGGTGTCGCTCACGGGCCACCGCCAGACGGCGGTCCCGCCCACCGCTCGTCCGAGCGTCGCCATCAGCAGGACCGCGGCGTTGAGCGGCCCGAGCACGTCGAGCTCGCTGTAGTACGACGTGATGAACGTTGAGAGGGTGATGTACGAGGCGATGATGGCGACGTAGGCCAGCGAGGCCACGACGACGGCAGGGTGGGTGACGACGCTGCGGACGCTCGGCTGGGTCGCCGTCGCCGAGTCAGCGGACGTGGAGACGGTCGCCGGTGCCGTCAGTCCCGTCTTCCGGTGTCGCCACAGGAGAACGAGGCCGGGGAGCGCGAGCACCCCACCGAGGGCGTTCAGGCCGACGGGGAGCGAGACGAGCGTCGGCGCGGCGAGGAAGCCGACCGCGCCACCGAGCGTCAGCATCCCGCCGTAGACTCCCTGTTCGCGGGTGGCCGCGCCGCCGGAGACCAGCCGCGAGATGCCGGTCGCCCCCGCGCTCAGGACGAAGCCGCCCGTGAGCCCCCAGAGGAAGCGCAGCGCGAGCAACGCCTCGAACGAGGGCGCGAGGTCGAGTGCGACGGCGAGCAGTGCGTGGGCCGCGGTGCCGACGAGCAGTAACCGAGTCGCCGAGTGGCGGTCGACCAGCCGACTCGTCGGGGCCTGCGCGACGACGAAGGCGGCGAGTGCGGCACTCATCAAGAGGCCGAAGGCGGCGAACCCGACCTCCAGTTCGCGCATCAGGGTATCGGGGACGGCCGCGTAGGCGAAGACGACGTAGCCGACGCTGGCGACGACGAGATGCGGCGCGAGTCGGAGGCCGCGCGGCGCGCTCACGTTACTTCTCTTCGACGTGGCGCACTTCCGCGGCGATTCCCCTCGTGGACTCGGCCATCTCCGGGCCGGACATCTCCGCGCGGCCGACGGCGAACGCCTTCGGTCCCTCGACGACGACCTCGTCGCCGGGGCGGATGTCGTCGTCCGCGTCGACGACGCCGGGCGCGAGCACCGAGCCGTGTGGCGCGAAGTTGTCGATCTCGACGCGCTTCGTCGGGGCGTCGCTCTCGACCCAGTGTTTCGCGCCCTTCAGCGTGAACGAGAGCACGCCGTACTGCGGGACCATCGCCGCGAGCTGTTCGCCGTCTTCGTCTCTCACCTGGAGTTTCGGATACCGGCTCGTCATCTGGATGTCCGCGTCGCCCCAGAGCGCGTCGCCCGCGCCGTCGCCGAACTGGTAGTCGGCGAGCGCCTTGATGGTGTTGTGCTCGCGCTCGCGCTTCGAGAACTTCAGTTCGCCTTCGAGGGTGCGCATGAGGTTGCCGATGGACTCGGTCGTCGTCGGGTGGTCTTCGACGGTGTACTCGAAGTCCATCCCCAGTTCTTCCTCGACGCGCTCGCAGATGTCGCGGTAGCCGTGTTCCGGGACGTGCGCGATGACGCGGGGATACTCGTTGCGCTGGAGGTAGCGTTTGAGGACCTCGGCGACGAAGTCCTTCTCGTCCTCCGACCAGCGGCCCGTGACGACGGAGTCGTAGTGCTGGGCCGGGTAGGTGAGTTCGAGTTCTTGGGGCACGACGCCGATGGGCGAGGTCATCGAGACGGTGTGCGCCCGGAACTGGATGGCGTCCTGATACTGGCCGTGGCTCTGGGACTCGCTGTAGGGCTTCTTGGCCGAACAGGGCACGAGGACGAGCGGGTTCTGGAAGCGGTTCTGGTACCGCGTGGTCACGCGCTCGGCGAAGCGCTGAATCTCGACGCGGCGAATCGAATCACTCGTCGCCGCTGCGAGTTCCGAGTCGCGGATGACGGGCGTGCGCTCTTCGAGGTAATTGTACTGCTGGTCGAGTTCGCGGAAGGCGGCAGTGAGCCACTGGTCGTGGCGGGTCTGTCCCTCGATGTAGTCGCGGAGACGACCGTCGCGAATCCGGCGACGGACGACAGCGAGTTCCGTCCGCAGGGCGTTGACGTTGTGCTCGGCGCAGTCCTGGCGGGTGAACTCCTCGCGCGGGGTCTGACACGCCGCACAGGCGCAGGGAAGCTCGTCGAGGTCTTCGAGGAAGTACTCGTTCTCGCTCGTGAGATACTTGCCTTCGAGTCCTTTCACCATCGAGAGTTTGGCGTCCACGAGGTCGACACCGGCGTAGACGAGCGTCGCGGCGTTGAGCGGCGTCGCCACGCCTGAGAGGTAGAGCGCGGTGTCGGCGGGCAGCGTGTTCTTGGCTTCGATGATGGCGTCTTTGAACGCCGAGGCGTGGCCGACGAAGCCCTGTGCGTCCGAGAGGATGTAGGCGTCCGTCCCGGCGTCGTAGGCGTCGTCGCTGGCGACGACGGCGGCACTCGGATAGTCCACCTCGGGGTAGTCGACGCGGAACGACTCTTTCACCTCGTCGGCAGTGCCAGCGGGGAAGGCGCGGTGCGGGAGGACAGTGAGGACGGAGTCGTCGCCCTCGGGCACCTCACGCTCCTCGCTCCAGAGGCTGCCAGCGTCCTCGACGTAGTCGTCGACGAGTGCCGGTGTCGTCACCGGCGTCGAGAGGCGGAGTTCGCCGATGCGGGCCGCCCCGTCCCGCGAGAGAACCTCGAAATAATCGGTCATGCCTTGGTCTGTGCGACGGAGGGTGAATTATCTTCCTTTGTCGCGTCGGCCGTGTGGGAGTTCGTACCGCGGGAGCCTCCCTAGGCAGTTTTCCACCTGCTCCGCGTAGGACGGCTATGGAACAACAGAGCACGGCCAAGTTCTCGGGCGTCTGGTCCCCCGAGGAGGTCGCCGACTTCCTCACCGAGACGACCGTGCCGATCCGCATCTCCTGCCGAACCCCACGCGACGACCTCTGGATGCTCTCGCTGTGGTACGAGTACGTCGACGGCGAGTTCCGGTGTGCGACGGGCAAAGACGCCGACATCGTCGAGTTCCTCCAGTCGACCGAGGAGGTCGCCTTCGAGGTGTCGACCAACGACCCGCCCTACCGCGGCGTCCGCGGCCGCGGCACCGCCTCGCTCGGTCCCGACGAGGACAAACAGCAGCTTCGGGCACTGCTCGAACGCTATCTCGGCGGGACCGACAGCTCGCTCGCCCGGTCGCTGCTCGCGCCCGAGCGCGAGGAGGTCCGCATCCGCATCACGCCCGAGAAACTCTACAGCTGGGACTTCTCCGAGCGGATGGGCGAGAGCAACGACGCCTGAGCGAGGCAGAACACTTACCGGGAGCGGTCGCCGACCGCCACATATGGCCCTCCCTCGCCCGCTCGCTCGACTCGTCGCGCCCCATCGGGCGTTCGGCGACGACGAGAACCGGACGTCCCTCCCGGTCGCGCTCGGTCTCGTCCTCCTCGTCGCCGTCGTCAGTACGGTGAGTTTCTCGATGGCGGCGACGCCCATCGCCGCCGCGGTCGACGGCACGGTGACCGTCGACAATCCGAACCGCCCCGCCGACTTTGTCTGCCAGTCACAGACCGACGACGGGAGCGGCTGGAACAGCGACACGCCCGAGGCCTGCACCGAACCCGAACAGCTCACCCGGTCGCTCGCGGGCTACGCACAGAGCGCGGTCGGTGGGCTGCTCGGTCCCGCGTTCCTCACCGTCGTCGTCGGCTGGCTCCTCGCCACGGCGTGGCTCTACACTCTGACCGGCAGCGGCGACGAGGGGTTGGTGACGACGCTGCTCGGCGACACCGCCTGGGCCGGACTCCCGTTTCTGTTACCGGCTGTCGCCCGTCCGCTCGTCCTCGGGCGGACCGCCGAGACCTACCGCTACGGCGCGACTATCGAGAGCGTCGAGACGACGGCGGTCGCCGTCGCCTCGGGTGCCGACTCGACGGTCCTGTTCGCCGTCTCCGTCGCCGCGCTGCTCTGGAGCGGTGCCGTCCTCGTCGGGGTCGCCCACCGGCGGCGCGACCTGCCGCTCCGGGGTGCTGGCAGCCTCGTCGCGGTCCCGGTCGGGATTCTCGTCTTCGCGGCGTCGGCCCAGCAGACACCGGGGGCGAGTCAGCGGGCGTTCGTCGTCGGCGGAATCATGCTCGCGTTCGGCCTGCCGTACGCGCTCTTCCCGGTCGCCCTCATCAGGCTGAGCAAGCGCCTCGAACTCATCGGCTTCCGGGGCGACGTCGAACCGGAGGAGTGGTACGTCAACCTCCACCGGTACGGCGGGTTGGCCGCGGCGTGTCTCGGGTTCCTTCTCGTCGGCGCGCCACCGCTCGTTATCTGAGTCGTGTCGGCGACGACGCCAGTGCCACCGCTCGTAATCTGAGCCGCGTCGGCGACGACGCCAGTGTCACTCGTCCGTGTCGACGCCGCTGAACCGCAGCCGCGCTCCGCCGTCCGGACTCGCTTCGAGTGCCAGCGTCCAGCCGTGGGCCTCGGCGACTTCCTCGACGATGGAGAGCCCGAGTCCTGTGCTGTCGCCGCCGGAGACGCCGACGTCGAGAAGTTGCCGTGGCTCCGGGGGGAACCCCGGGCCGTCGTCGTCGACGGCGAAGCCGTCGTCGGTGTCGCGGACGGTCACGGCCACCATCTCGCCGCCGTGTGTGACGGCGTTTCTGACGACGTTCTCGAACAGCCGTAGCAACGAGCCTTCGTTGGCCTCGACGTCCCGGTCGCTCTCGACGGTGAGGGTGGCGTCGGCGGTGTCGACGCTCGTCCAAGCCCGCTCGGCGACCGACGCGAGCGACAGCCGCGTCCGGTCGAGGTCGCTGGCGTCGCGGGTCGTCAGAAACAGCAGGTCGTCGACGAGGCGGTCCATCCGCGAGAGCGCGGTGTCGAGCTTGTCGAAGTGCTCGGAGTCACCCGTCTCGCGGGCCAGGGTGGCGTAGCCGCTCGCGACGTTCAGCGGGTTCCGGAGGTCGTGCGAGAAGAAGCGTGCGAGGTTCGCGAGCCGCCGGTTTCGGGTCTCCAACTCCCGTTCGGTCGCGACGCGGTCCGTCACGTCGCGTGTCGTGGCGGCGACACCGCGCAGGTCGTCGGTGTCGAGGCGCGTCAGTCGCGTCTCGGTCGTCCGGTTCCCGATGTCCGGTAGCTGGAGGTCCATCTCGACGCGGGCCGACTCCCGCTCGCCGTCGAGCAACTGCTGGACGACGGCGTCGTACGATTCGAGGTCGGCCGCGTCCATGATGCCCTCCTCGACGAATATCTCCGGTGCCTCCCGCTGGAGCCGTTCGGTGTCGATGCCGTGGACGTCGGCACTCCGTCCGTTGAAGAAGACGCGCTCGCCGTCCTCGTCGATGATGTGCGCGCCGTCCATGACCCCCTCGACGAGCGCGCGGTAGTAGGCGAACTCCTGCCCGTTGGCGTCGCCCGCCCCGCCTTCCGGCCGTTTCTCTCGGGCGTCGGCGACAGAGTCGCGGACGCGCTCGACGAGCGTCTCGTGGCTCGCTTCGGATTCTCGGTTCGGGACGTAGCCTGCGGCACCGGCGGCGAACGCCTCGCCAGCGAGCGTCTCGCTGCCGTCTCGCGGATAGAACACGACAGGAGTCCGGTTCCCGTGGTGGGCGAGTTCGGCGAGAAGTGCGAAGCCGTCGACGTCGGGTGGCTGGTGGCTCGTCACGAGACAGTCGACAGCGGTCTCGTCGGTGTCATCGACGCGCTCGAAGCGAGCGAGCGCGGCCTCCGTGGAGTCGACGGCCGTGGCCGTCACTCCGCCGTCCCGACTCAGTGCCGTCGCCGTCCGCGTGCGTGATTCGGGGTCGCCGTCGACGACGAGCACCCGAACATCCAGAGCCATCTGCTCTTAAAATATGCGGGGTCTGGTAAAAATAGCCCGGACAGTTACGAACGCAAACTATTCACCCAGTTGTCACCACGGCACGGCGACAGCAGGTTATTGGCCTGTCTCGCCGTCCGCGCTGTCGCTGTCCGCGTAGTGGCTCCGGACGAGGTTCTCCCGGTGGACCCGCTCGGGCAGCGCGTCGAGTGCGGCGTCGGGCCAGTCGTCGTGGGCGAGTGTGACCGAGACCTCGGGATTCGCCTCGGCCAGCCGGCTCACGCCGTCGGCAGCCGCCAGATAGGCGTCGTCGTCGAACCGCTCGGGGACCTCGGCGGTCAGGGGGTAAGTCTCCGAGAGCGCGCGCGGGAACGGGCCGAGCGGCGGGACGACCCGCCAGACGGCGTCGAAGTCGTGCTCCTTCGGCGTACCGCCCTGCGTGAGCAACACGTCGCCCGAGAGGTCGAAGCGGTCGAGTCGCTCGTGGTGACGGAGAACCTCGGGACGGCGGGCACTCTCGTTGGAGAGATAGAAGAACGACCCCTTCGAGACAGGGTCCTCGCGTTCGAGTTGCTCGGCGTGTTCGAGGAGCGCGCGGTAGCCGTCGAGCATCGCCGGATGGCCGCGGGCACGCGTCTCGACGAGTTCCAGCAGGTTGCCAGAGCGGATGGCCTGCTTGATGCGGCGGATCTCCTCGAACGTGACGTGGAGGTTGTGCTCGGCGAGCAGCCGCTCTTGGGTGTCCTCGTCGAAGCCGCGGACGTCCGCGGGGTCGTGTTCGGCACAGACGGGACAGGAGCAGGGGAAGTAGTCGAGTTCCTCCAGATGCTCGGTTCCGCGGACGGTCAGATAGCGGCCGTCGCGGGCGTAGAGCGCGTAGGCGGCGGAGTCGAACAGGTCACAGCCCATGGCGACGGCGAGCGCGAACATCATCGGATGGCCCGCGCCGAAGAGATGGACCGGGCAGTCCGCGCCCAGTCCGCGCTTCGCCCCGGCGACGACGTCGACCATGTCGTCGTAGCGGTAGGCGTTCATCAGCGGGACGACGGCCCCGACGGGGAACACGTCGAGGTCCGTCGCTTCGGCGTGGCTGCCCGCACGTTCGCGCAGGTCGGAGTACGTCGACCCCTGGACGGGCGCGTTGACGAGCATCTCGCCGGTGTCGATGGCTTCGGCGTCGGCGAGGGCGGTCTGCGTGATTTCGAGTTCTTCTTCCGCTTGCTCGCGGGAGACGTCCGGCGGCGTCGGGATGTCGACGGGCGTGCCGATGTCGGAGCCGATGTCCAGCTGGAACTGGATGATCTCCTCGGTCGTGACCTCGATCTCGCCGTATTCGGCGAGCTGGAAGGAGCCGGAGTCGGTCATGATGGCCCCGTCGAAGTCGAGCAGTTCGTGGAGTCCGACGTCGAGTGCCTGCTCGCGCAGGCGGTCGGTCTGGCGGATGATGTAGGAGTTCGTGATGAGAATCTCCGCGCCGAACTCCGATTCGAGCCGGGCGGGAGAGATGGTCTGGAGATTGGGGTTGACGACGGGCAGGAGTGCCGGTGTCTCGACGGTGACGCCCGCTCGCGGCACCGTGAGCTGGCCGATGCGGCCACCGGCGTCGCCGTCGCGAATCTCGAAACAGTCGCGCATGGGTCGGAGTTTCCGGTCGCTGGCGGTAAGAGTTGCGTTCGGCCGGTACCGGAGTCAGCTGGTCGAGTGCTGTCGTTCGATGGCGTGGATAGGGCTGGGTCATGGCGCGTGGCTTCGCGCCGCTCCGTCGGCGCGTCACACTCGTGCGAGGGATGAGTGAACGAGCGATAGCGAGTGAGCGAATCGGCTGGGGAGGGTGTGGCTGTGCGGAGTGCGGGGCTTTCGGGTTGTTACGGAACTCGTGATGAGAGACAGCCAATCAATTCCTGAACTGCCCTCTGGGTCCAGCCGTGCTCGACAACCGACAGAGTGGAATCACTCTACGCGCCGATTTCGTCCAAGAACCCAGCTACCACGTCGTTGAACACCTCGGCGTTGTCGAGATTCGACAGATGCCCCGCCGCCGGAATCTCCTGCATCTCGGCGTCCAACGCCGTCGCCAACTTCCGGTTCTGTGCGACCACCGCACGGGCCTCGTGGTCGCCGTAGAGCAAGAGCGAGGGCGCGTCGACGGACGACACGTCCACCCCGTCGGCCTCGTAGAGCGCGTCGAACACCTTCACGAACTCCCGCGAAGAGAAGGCGTCGACCTCCCCCAGGGCGTACTCGCGGACGTCGTCGTTGAGCGCGAGCCACCGCTTGCCCTCGACGGCACGGACGCTCTGGAGTAGCATCCGGAAGGCCGTGCCGGAGCCGAGCAGTCTGAACGTCGGATAGAGCGACGGCTTGGGGAAGAGGAACTGTTTTTGAAGTCCTGTCATCGGCACCGGCGGCAGCGACTCGACGGTATCGGCGAGCACGAGGCCCGAAACGTCGTAGTCGGCGGCGTAGGTCTGCGCCACCAGCCCGCCGAGCGAGAGCCCGCAGAGAATCGGGTCGTCGACAGCGAGGTCGCGCAGGGTCGCCCGCAGGTCGGCGGCGAAGAGGTCGACGGTGTAGGTCCGTGCGTCGGTCGCGCCCGTCTCACCGTGGCCGCGGATGTCGACCGTGATGACCCGGTATTCGTCGGCGAAGCGGTCGACCTGTGGCCGCCACATCTCGCCGGAGAGCCAGCCGCCGTGGACGAAGACGAGCGGCTGGCCGGTTCCCGTCGACTCGGTGTGGAGGACTCGCGCGTCCGACTGTCTCGTCGTCACAGGTTGTGGCTAGGGATGGTGGGTCCTGAACCGTTCGATTCCGGCTAGATGGGATTGTCGGGAAATTCTAGAGAGTTGGTCTGGTGTGCAGTGCTGTGTCTCTGACCGTCTCGAAAGCCCACGCGCTGTCGACTCGGGGGCCTCGTCGCGCTCCTCGTCGCTCACTTCGTTCGCTCCTGCGGTGCTTACGTCGTCCGCCGTCGTCGACAACGCGTCCCCTTTCAGTCCCACCCGAACGGCACGGCCACAGCCTCCCCAGCCGATTCACTCACTCGCTGTCGCTCGTTCGCTCATCCCTCGCACGAGTGTGACGCGCCGACGGAGCGGCGCGAAGCC
Source organism: Halogranum gelatinilyticum (assembly GCF_900103715.1). Classification (NCBI taxonomy): domain Archaea; kingdom Methanobacteriati; phylum Methanobacteriota; class Halobacteria; order Halobacteriales; family Haloferacaceae; genus Halogranum; species Halogranum gelatinilyticum. Next base: position 607,809 of record NZ_FNHL01000002.1, read on the forward strand.
ACGCGCCACGGCGGACAGAGAGCAGTCGCTCTCAACCGAAGAATACGAGAAAAGCGTCCCCAGCCTCAGAGCAGTGCCGTCTGGAGGTTCGGATTCGTTGCGACGAAGTAGAGAATGCTGAACAGCGTCGCGTTGTAGGCACCGTGAATCAGCGACGGGACGACGAGGTTGTCGGTCAGTTCGTAGACCGTCCCGAAGACCAGACTCGGGAAGAAGAGAATACTGATGGAGACGAGTCGCGCGCCAGCCGCGCCCGAGAGTGCCGAGAAGTGAATCGAGGCGAAGATAATCGCCCCGAGGATGATGCTCGCGGGCGCGCCGAACGACTCGCGGATGCGGTTCTGGACGACGCCACGGAAGAGCAGCTCCTCGCCCGGCCCGATGAGGAGGAAGGAGGCCGGGATGAGAAGCAAGAGCACCTCGGGGTTCTCCAGGCCGATCTCGGCCGCCTGGTTCGCGCCGGCTTCGACGCCGGTGGTCGCGACGACGACGGAGCCTGCGATGGCGAGACCGAACGCGAGGACGTAGCCGCCGCCGACGAACAGCAGTTCGCGGATGCTGGGGAGTCGGACACCGATGTAGTCGCGGCCGAGACCGCGATAGCGGAGATAGCCGAGACCGATGCCACCGAAGGCGACGCCCTGTACGAGGACGAGCGAGATGACGATGAGCGAGACGGGCGTGAGCGAGACACCAGCGAACTGGAGGCCGAGTGCGGCCCCGAAGACCAGCACCGTCCCGCCAACCAGCCCGAGTATCGCGATACCGAGGGCGGCGAGAATGGCGACGGCCGAACGCACGACGGGGGAGGCGGAGTCCATGTCCCTTTCTCAGGCTCCCGTGGTGAAAACAGTTCCCGCTCCCGTCGCCCGAAAACCCCCGCTCCCACGAGGATTCGCGCCGTGAGTCCAGTTCGCCGGTTACCGCTGGGTCAGTTCGTAGTTGAGCACGGCGATGGCCGTCCGGCCGTCGACGACGTCTTCGCCCGTGCCGCTGTCGACGACGGCCGCGAGCAGGTCGTCGTAGTCCGCGACGTCGACGCGGATGCTCTCGTTGAAGTCGAGTTCCTGTTCCGCGGTCGGCTCACATCCCCGTGCGACGAAGTAGTGGTGGACGGAGTTGGCGATGCCGTTGGCTGGCTCGGCGGTGGTCAGATGGATCAACTCGTCGGCCTCGTAGCCCGTCTCCTCGGCGAGTTCACGCTCGGCCGCGGCCGCGAGGTCGTCGTCGTCGGGTTCGGTGCCGCCCGCGGGCAGCCCGCGGTTGACCCGTCCTACGGCCTGTCGCCACTCCTCGATGAGCACGACGTCGCCGTCGGGCGTGAACGGGAGAATCACGACCGCCGGTGGCTCGTCGACGTAGTGGTAGTCCGTCTCGGTGCCGTCGGGCAGCCGGACGTCGTCTCTCCGAATGTCGAAGCCGGGGCAGCTGTAGTCGATATCCGTCGCCGTCGTCTCCCACGCGAGCGGGTCGTCCATGCGACAGCCTGCGGCTGGAGAGACCAAAACCGCCACGGTCGGAACGTCGGCGTCGACCAAATCGCCGTCGACCACACTGCCGTCGACCACGTCGCTGGCGAGGAGACTCTCGTGAAAATTCGAAGACGAAAACGGGTTACCGCAGCCGACGGCTGAGCCGGCTGCCGGCGACGGTGCCGGTTCCGGTCAGGACCAGCCCGAACGAGACGAGCGTCAGGAGGACGTGAATCTCCGAGAGCCACACCGGAAGCGGATAGCTGCTCTTTGCCGCCCGGAGCAGCAGCGAGAGCACGGGAACCTCCGCCGACTCGACGTCGACGTCTCCAGTCTCGTACCGCTGGGCCCCGACCGTCTCACCCTCGGGGAGCCGTTCGGCCTCGTAGGGGACGAGCGGTGTCTGGGCGCGCCAGATCGTCGCGCCGGACTCGTTGACCTCGACGACGCGCTTCCCCAGCGAGTCGGTGATGAGCGTGTTGCCGTTTTCCAGCCGGTCGGCGTCGCGCGGCCACGCGAAGCCCTGGTCGTCGGCCTCGGTGAGCACCCACGCGATCTCCCACTCGTCGGTCTCGTCGTTCCGGTGGAGTTCGACGACGCGGTCGTTCTCGCTGTCGGCGACGAGGACCGCGCCGTCACCGAGCCACTGCGGGTTGTGCTGCTTCTCGAGGACGTCGGTGTCGCCGCGACGCGGACCCTCGTTCGGCGTCGGATCCTTGTTGATGACCTCGACGACCTCGGCGTCGTACTTCTCCTCGCCGCGCTCGACGACGAGGAGCTGGTGGGCGTTACGGACGGAGACGAGATACCGGCCGTCGCCGATGCGGTCGACGTCGTTGATGTGGAGCCAGTCGGTCCGCGTCGGATCCGGCGGTGCCTCGTAGAAGCTGCTGGCGTTCCACTGCCAGGTCACCTCGCCGTTCCGGACCGTGAAGACACGCTCGGCGTCCATATCCGTCATGAGAAACTCGCCGGACGGCAGTTTCTCGACGTCGTGGACCTCGCTGTTCGACCGCGTGCGCACCGGGAAGCTAAACTCGCTGACGATGCGCGGTTCGGGCTCGGGTTCGATGATACGGTATCCGGTGTGGACGCACGGCGACTCGTATGGACCACACTGCTCGTAGCCGCTCTGCATGAACCCGGCCATGACGCTGCCGTTGTCGAGTCGGGTCACGTCGAAGTAGCTCTCCGCGCTGCCCTCCTTCCACACCGTCTCCGTCCCGTTGAGCAGGTAGACGCTGCCGTCTTCGTGGAGTCCCGCACCGCCACCCTGCGAGCCGACGAGCGTCTTGACCCCGCTGTCGCCGACGGCGGTTCCGAGACTCGGTGCCAACGCTGCACTGACCAGTAACATCACGACGAAGAGCGCGACACCGCCCCCGGCGAGTGCCGCTCCGGTTCTCTCTCTTTCGACCATTAGCTGATGGCTGAGTGGTACCGCGTACCGTGAATAAGCCTTCGGAAAGCGAACCTCTCGCCCCCGTCCCCCCGCCGAACAGTGATGTGGCTGAAGAACGTTACCACACCACACATGAGGATCGCACGACACGACGCCGGGCTCGCTGGCTCGCTTCGGGCACTGGCCTCGCAGGTCCATCCGGTGTTCATGCTGCCGCCGCTGGCCGCCTCGGGCTTCGGCGCGGCACTCGCGGGACTCGACGCGCCGGGGCTGGCACTGCTCCACGTCGCGACGGCGTTCACCGCGCTCTACACGGCCCACGTCAAGGACGGCTACGTCGACTTCTACCACCGCGGCGAGGACGACGACCATCCGTTGACGGCGGCGGGCTGTCGGCTCGCGCTCGCGGCGTCGACGCTGCTGTTCGCCGTCGGCACGGTCGCCATCGGTCTCCTCGTCGGTCCCGTCGCCGCGCTCCTCACGCTTCCCGGCTGGCTCGTCGGCTATCTCCACGCGCCACATCTCGACACCAACCCCGTGACGACGACGCTCGGCTACCCGACCGGCATCGGCTTCGCGCTCGTCGGCGGCTACTACGTCCAGGCGGGGTCGCTTTCGACGACCGCCGTCGGCTTCGCCGCCGTCTTCGTCACGGTGCTTGCGGGCATCAAGATCATCGACGACGCCAAGGACTACGACTACGACCGCTCTATCGACAAACGGACCGTCGCCGTCGCCCTCGGCCACAGCCGTGCGCGGACGGTCGCCTTCGGGGTGATGACGCTCGGCCTGCTCGCCGTCGTCGGTCTCGCAGCCGTCGGAACGTTCCCGCCGAGTACGGTCGCCGCACCCGCCGTCTTCGGTCTCGTCGCCGCCGTCTCTTTCCGCGCCGACGACGAACTGGCGACGATGCTGCTCGTCCGCGGCTCGTATCTCTTCCTCGCGACGCTCGTCGTCGCGGTGTGGTTCCGGCCGCTATCGTGACGGTCGCGACTACGATTTCTCCGCCGCTGTCGCCCGTCGCCGGACGACCGAGTCCTCGTCGAGGAGATACGTGTACACCTGCGTGAAGTAGTCCGCGTGGACCATCGTCGCCGTCGTGTTGCCGTCCGACTCGCCACCGCCGCCGGTGTTCGAGTAGCCGGTACAACTGACGACGACCTTGTAGCCGACGTCGACCTCGCGAGCGTCGACGACCTCACAGCTGAGGGTGACCTCCGTCGACTCGCTGTACCAGAGGCTGTTGTAGACGTACCCGTACTCGAACTTCCGGGCGTACGTCCGCGCCGTCTCCAGCGTCAGCGAGTCGGGGTGGTCGGGCCGTGTTTTCGGGCCGTCCGGAAGGGCGACGGTACGGTCGGGCAGCGGTGTCGCGGTCGCCGACTCCGATGACTGTGCAGCCGATGGTGAGCGGTCCGAAGTCGTCCGGTTTTCCGTCGATGCGTCGGCAGTCCCGCCGCCGTCGCGGGCGACACAGCCGCCGAGGACGCCGACCGCGAAACTGGCAGTCGCTGCGAGGAGGGAGCGTCGCGTGCGGGGCATATCCGGCTGGTCGAAAGCCGCCGGTAAGTGCTTTCTCCCGCCGAGCCGCTGACTCTTTTTGTCGCCGCCGCCCGAACTCGTTGTATGCTCCCCGACATCGGCGTCTTCGGGCCGTACACCTACCTCGTGACCGAACTGCTCTGGGGGACCGTCGCGCTCGCCCTCTTGGCCTACGCCGACGCCTTCCGGACGGCCGCCCGGACAACCCTGGTGCTCTACCCCTTCGCCTACGTCTGGGACTGGTATACCCTCGAAGTCGGCGTCTTCGCCATCCCGCTGCGGACCGGCGTCGACCTGCTCGGTATCCCCATCGAGGAGCACATCTTCATGCTCGTCGTCCCCGCGATGGTCGTCGGGACCCACGAGACGCTCCGGACGCTCGACGACCGGGACGATTGACCGACGAAACGGCTGACCGACGACACAATTGACCGACACGCGAGACGAACCGCCGGACGGCGAGCGGCGACGCGAGACAACACGACCCACGATATGAAATCGCATGACGAAGGTCGGGTCGAAGGGAAAGAAGGTTATCGCTCGAGCGACTACTAGCGCGCAACGAATGGCCACGACGACAACGCTGACCAAGCCCGATCCCGATCCGTACGACCTCGGTGTTCCGAGCAACTGGACTGTCTCGGTCGATGGCGGCTGCGTCATCTACGAGAACGCCGCGTCGACCGTCCGCATCCGCCTCACCGAGTTCGCGCGCCACCTCCGCGTCTACTGGTGGGTCGACCTCTACACCCGCGACTGTGGCGGCGAGTGGACGAAGCGTGAGGCCGGTCTCGGCGACTCCTTCCGCGACCCCGAGGAGGCCGCCCGCGTCGCCGACGTCCTCATCGAATCGGTCGAAGCTGGCGACGACTTCAGCCAACTGCCCGTCATCGACACCGAGTAACCCTCTAAGCCCCCGCGGTCTCTCGTCTCTGGTCACGCGCGTCCCTCGCACCCCTCGTCCCTCGTCTTTCGTCTCTCCCCACTCTCGTTCCCGTCACTCCACTCTCTCCACGCTCCCGGCCGACTCAGCCGACTCAGCCGACTCAGCCGACTCACCCAATTCGACTCCTGCACCGAACCGTCCACAAGCCGACTGTCCTTCTAACGCGTTCGACGTGGGGCTGCGGGCCGTCTCGGAGCGGGTCCACGAGAACGATGTTCCTTTACCGTCGGCCTCTGTGGTAGGCCGTGATGATTGATTCGTCGGTGCGCATCGGCTGTCTCTCGCTGGGCGCGCTGTCCCCGGAGCAACGCGCAGCGTACGACTGGTGTGACGGCTCCGAGGCCGAGGTCGACAGACTCGAAATCACCAACGTCGTCCGCGGCGAGGTCGACCTCGCGGGCTACGACGTGCTCTGGTGGCACTCAGACGCACAGGTCGCCGACGAGGACGTGTCCGGACTCGAAGGGCCGCTGACCGCCTATCTCCGCGACGGCGGCAGTCTCCTGCTCGGGCTGCGCGCGCTCTCCTCCGTCGCCGCGCTCGGTATCGACTCCGTGACGCCCGACGCCACCGGTGTCGAACACGTCCACGAGTCGACCGGCCTACTCGTCAAGTCGCTCCACCGCGACCATCCGGCCTTCGACGGCTTCGACGGGCTGCGAATTCCGACCCGCGGTCCCGGCGACTCCCAAGCCTTCGCACGGTACGAGCAGCGGCTGCCCGCGACGGGCGACGTACTCGCCAGCAGCATCTGGGGCGACCTCGACCATCCGCGACAGGTCTCGACGGTCGCCTGGGACGTCGGTGCCGGTACCGTCGTCGGCGTCGGCGCGGGCATCACCTTCGACGCACCGCCCGAGGAGGAACACGCCGGGCGTCGCGCCCGGTTCGTCGAAAACCTACTCACCTTCCTGAGCGGCGACGGGCAGCCGACGCCGACGACGCGGCCGGAGACGGCCGAAGGCTTCGCACGGCTCCGCGAGTCGCTCGCGGGCGACCACAACCGGCCGCGCTACCATCTGTCGCCGCCCGCCAACTGGCTCAACGACCCCAACGGGCTCATCCAGTGGCAAGGGAGATACCACGTCTTCTACCAGTACAACCCCGGCGGCCCGTACCACGGCTGTATCCACTGGGGCCACGCCGTCAGCGACGACCTCCTGCACTGGGAGGACGAACCCGTCGCGCTCGCACCCTCGCCGGACGGTCCCGACGCCGACGGCTGTTGGTCCGGCTGCGCCGTCGACGACGACGGGACGCCGACGCTCGTCTACACCGGCGGCCGCGACCGAAAGCAACTGCCCTGTCTCGCCACGACGGACGACCCCGACCTGCGGACGTGGAGCAAGAACCCCGACAACCCCGTCATCGTGGAGGCTCCCCGAGAGCTGCGCATCCTCGGCAGCGAGCACTGGGAGGCGGAGTTCCGCGACCACTGCGTCTGGCACTCTGACGGCTACTGGTACCAGCTCATCGGCTCGGGTATCGAGGACGTCGGCGGGACGGCCATCCTCTACCGCTCGCCCGACCTCACGGAGTGGACCTATCTCGGTCCGATCCTCACCGGCGAGTGGGACGAGGCGGGCTACATGTGGGAGTGCCCGGAACTGCTCGACCTCGGCGAGAAACAGCTCCTGCACGTCTCGAACTACGAGACCGTCCCGTACTATCTCGGCGAGTTCCGCGATGGGCGGCTCAGCCGCGAGGAGTCGGGCGTCCTCGACGACGGCGACTTCTACGCCCCCCAGTCGATGCAGACCGACGATGGCCGACATCTGATGTGGGGCTGGGTGCGCGAGGCGCGAAGCGAGTCCGCCCAGTGGGACGCAGGCTGGGCCGGCCTGCTCTCCGTCCCGCGACAGCTCGACCTCGCCGACGACGGCACCCTGCGGCAGCGACCCGCCAGAGAGCTGAAACAGCTCCGCGGCGACCACGTCGGCTACGAGGACTTGACGCTGTCACCGACGGACACGAACGCCCTCGACGTGCGGGGGCTCGCGCTCGAAGTCGACCTCGAAGTCAGCCTCGACGGGGCCGACGAGTTCTGTCTCGTCCTCCGCGAATCGCCCGATGGCGTCGAGCGCACACCGATTCGGTACACGGGCGACGAGGTCGTCGTCGACCGCGCCCACGCCAGCCGGAGCACCGACGTCGCCACCGACGACCAGCGCGTCCCCGTCGACGGCGACTCGCTGCGCTTGCAGGTCTTCCTCGACGGCTCGACGATTGAACTGTTTGTGAACCAACACCGCTGTCTGACGAGTCGCGTCTATCCGACCCGCGACGACAGCGACGGGGTGTCGCTCTGCGTGAAGGGTGGGAGCGTCACGGTCGACCATCTCGACATCTGGGAACTCGACGCGACGTGGCCGGAGTTCGCCTAATCACGCTTCGGGAAAGTCGACGAATTCGGGACCTGCCTGCACGAGCGACCCGTTGAAGAGACACGGGTCGTCGATGCCACGTTCGAACGCCTCACTGTTGTTCGTGTCACGGTAGGCGACGACTTGGACGGTGTGGGTGCCGTCGAACGAGCGGCCCAATCTCAGCGTCGCTCCATCGGACTGATACCCACCAGCGTCGGAGTTGTTCAGATACGTCGAGCCAGCGACGTCGCCGTCGACGTACGTCACGAACAGCACGCTCGTATTCTCGGGGACGAAGTAGCCGACACGGACAGTACTGGGGCTCCAGAACTCGTCGTAGCCGAGATACCAGAAGGAGACGGTGAGGTAGTCTCCACAGGAGACACCGGACCGGAGAGTTGCGGTGGTCGGTTCCGGGGTCGGTGCCGTGGTTGACTGTGTCGTCGGGGAAACCGGCGTCGAAGTCACACCCGACTGTGCTGTGGAGGGGGTCGCCGTCGGCGACGACGGGGCCGCCGTCGTCGATGCTCCCGGCGCGTCAGCGACACAGCCAGCACTGAGAACGAGCACGACGAGTACGAGGTGGAGGGCGAAACGCATCGCCTCAGCGCAGACAGCGCGTCGACAAGTGCTTTGTCGTCGCTGACGTCCCGACTCAGGTCAGTAGCCGCCCGTCGGCCGCTCGCGCTCGGGTTCGAACGGGTCCTCAAGCTCTTCGTCCTCGGTCGGGATGTGGCCGTAGTCCAGCACGCCGCGGACCCACGTCTCGTCGCCGTCGACGCCCAGCCTCACGGTCGGCGCGAAGTTACCGCCGAAGCGACGCTGCTGCTCGGACTCCGGGAGGTCGGCCACGTCGTCGAGCGAGCGGCCGCGGAGGTCGTAGTAGTTGAAGAAGCTGTGAACCAGTATCTCCTCGCGGTGGCGGAAGGCCAGCCACGAGTACGCCTGGAAGGGCGCGTTCGCTGGGTTGGCGAGGACGAGTCCCGAGTCGTTGAGCGGGCGGTACTCGCCCTCCAGTTCGTCGGCGACGAAACCGTAGAGCGCGTCGAAGCCGTGCAGACCGGGCGCGAACGTGTGCTCGTGACTCGGCGTGAAGAGGTAGTACTGGCCGTCGCGGACGACGACGTGGGGCCGTTCGAGTTCCTGATTGACGCAGACGCCTTCGACGAGCGGCGGCTGCATCTCCCAGTCGGTCGGGTCGCCACTCTCGGAGGTCGCGAGCCCGATGCAGCCGTTGAACTCCTGTTGGGCCGCGTCGCCGCCACAGGCGTCCGAACCTTCGGGGACGGGCGTGTTGCCCTCGAACAGCAGATGGGTCTTCCCGGTCTCGGGGTCCTCGAAGAACCACGGGTCGCGGAAGGTGTAGATCATCCCGCGGGACTGGTCTTCGGTCTCGTAGTAGTCGCCGTCGGGAGTGAGCAGAATCTCGTGCTCGAACGGTCCCGAGAACTCGACGCCCTCGTCGTCGGCGACGACGCTCCCGCCGTGGCCGACGGCGAGCCGCTGCTGGTAGGTGAGTTCCTCCTCACCCTTCTGGCCGGAGGCCGTGTAGTAGAAGTAGAGGTCACCGTCATCGTAGAGTGCCGACCCGGCCCACTGCCGCGAGCCGAAGGCCTCGCTCTCCTCGAAGACGCGGCCGCCGCGGTGCCACTCCTTCCCATCCGCGGAGTAGAAATACCGCAGCGTGGCGACGTCGTGGCGCTTGCCCGGCAGGAGTTCCGCGGGCGCGGTCAGCGAGACGGCGACGCGCCAGCCGTTCAGGTCCGCGAGCGAGCCGTCGCGGGTGCGGAGGAACCACGTGTCCCAGATGTGGAGTTCGGGGAAGGGGTCGTTCTCCGGCGGATAGATGATCGGTGCGACGTTGTCTCCGCGACGCTCGATTCGCTCGGCCTGCTCGCGCGTCCACGACGAGGTGCCGCGCTGGCCCCCGTCGGCGACGGGCGTGCGTGTCGGATTCATACCACCGAGTTCTCGGCGGCCGCTGAAAAGTCCTCGATACGTCGCCGCCGACCGGGCGGCGTCCTGTCACCCTCCGCGATACCCCGCGTCAGCGGTTCGCGCCGACGTGCGCGAGCAGTTCCTCGCTCACTCGGTCGGCTGCATCGAGTTGGACCCAGTGGCTCGCGTCGGGGATCCGCCGGACGGTGAGGTCCGGTACCCACTCGTCCACCGCGGTCAACTCGGGGACGAGCGCGAGGTCGTCCTCACCCCACAAGAGCAGCGTCGGCACGTCGACCTCGCCGCTGGCGACGTCGCCGGAGACGAAGGGGATGCGCGCTTTGACTTCCTCGCGCAGGATCGAGCGGTAGTAGTTGACCGCGGCCGTCGCAGCACCGGGCGTCGCAAAGGCCTCCTTGTACCGGTCGAGGTCGGCGTCGCTGAGCGCGTCGGTCGAGGTCTCGAAGACCTCGTCGAGGGCGGCGCAGTTCCGGCGGGTCAGCCCCCACTCCGGCAGCTTCGGTAGCTGGAAGAAGGCCATATACCACGACTTGCGGCGCTGTTCGGGGTTGCGCCGGATCTCCTCGCGGAAGGCCTCCGGATGCGGCGCGTTGAGCACGGAGAGCGTCTTCACGACGTCAGCGTGGCGGGCGGCGACGTTCCACGCGATGCCGCCGCCCCAGTCGTGGCCGACGAGATGGGCGTCGTCGCCGAACTCCTGAATCAGTTCGACGACGTCGGCGGTGAGTTCCGACATCCGGTAGGCGTCGACGCCGATGGGTTTCTCCGAGCGGTTGTAGCCCCGGAGGTCGGGCACGACCACGTGATACTCGTCGGCGAGCGCGGGAATCTGTTCGTGCCACGAGTACCAGAACTCGGGGAAGCCGTGCAGCAGCACGACCGTCTCGTCGTGCTCCTCGCCGGCTTCGACGTAGTGGAGGCGCACGTCGTTGACGACAGTCTGACGGTGGACCATCCGCGTGTAGTCTGCCATGGCTCGCCCTTGGGTCGCCGCCCACTAAACGCCGTCCGTCGCGGCTATCTGGTGGTGAAGACGAGTCGGTCGATATCCCCACACGACGCAAGCCAGCACAGTATAGTCACTCGGTGACACACCTCACTGGACTGGGTGAACCCCGACGTTGACATAGGATGACGATGACGTGTTGCGCATGAGCCGCCACGAATCCAGATTTGCCGGTGACGCGCGGCTCCTCCACCGGCAAGCGATTCGGCTCCCACTGTTGGACGCGGACGACGAGCGGCAGTTCCACCGGACGATGTCGGCCGTCGCCGACGCCCAAGAGAGGAAGGCCGCGCTCCTCCGGGACCCGGAGACCTCGGTTCTCGACGCCTACGAACGGCAGCTCGACGGGCTCGAAGCGAGCTACCGGCAGGCCGCCGAGGTCTACACCGACGGTCCCTACGAGGCCGCCGCACAGGCGTACTCGGCCGGCGAACGCGACGACGGCACGGCCGCCTTCGCCGCCTACCTGCTCGAAGCCGTCTGGCGACTCCAACAGATGTTCACCATCCACGACATGGCCTTCTTCCCGCTCATCCTCCGCTATCCGCGCTCGCGGACGGTCAACGTCCGATTCGTCCGCGGCGGGCTGACCGACAAGGTCCACTGGTACGAGTCACCCGAGCACTCGACGGAAGAGCTCGCCGACGAGTACGCCGACGTCTACCGCAACGAGAGCCTGTGGTCCCAGAAAGAGGCCGCGAACGAGATGGAGTCCACCGCACGGCTGATCCGCGAGGAGTTTCCCGACCCTGAGGAGACATCGCCCGACGAACGCCGAACCGGCGGCATCGTCTCCGTGGTTGGCCGCCGCGGCTCAGCGTTCTGCACCGGCTTGGAAACCGTCGCCCCGAACCCCGACCGCTTCGACGACGCGGTGACCGAACCGACGGTGGTCGAGGAGAGCCCGGTCGCCCGCCGGACGGCGGCCGAGTGGCTCGCCGACGACGCCGTGCTGTTGTGAGCGGGCGCGACGCGGCGACGTCCGAGAGCGGGCCGTCCCGGATTTGAACCACGGTCGCTCCCGTTCGCTCGCTGACGCTCGCTCACCTTCCGCTCCCTGATTCAAATCCGTGAGTAGTCCATGCACTCGCGAATCAGGTCGTAACTCGCACACGCCTCGCTATCGCTCGGCGGTGCTCAAGGTGTTGATTTCGAGAGAAGTGGGCCGTCCCGGATTTGAACCGAGGTTCCGAGCACCCGATGCTCGAAGGATACCAAGCTACCCCAACGGCCCGCATTCTATCCGATGGCAGGGTAGTGTTTAAGGGTTGTGATACGTCGGACGCGAGCCACCCATTAGCGTGGTTCCACCCCGTCGCAGTCGGCCGATTCAGTAGCGGCTGTAGCCCTCGGTATCGAGGTAGTTGTGGGCCACTGTAATCGAGTGGTCTGCGTGGAGAATCTCCGGGCCGAGCCGGACGCGCTCGTCGGCCGCCTCGGCGAGCAGTTCGGCCTCCTCGTCGGTGAAGTCGTTGTGGTCCGAGAGGACGAACAGCGGATTCTCCGGCGGGTCGACGTCAACGACGGGGTCACCCTCCTCGTGGAGTTCGACGACCGTCGCGTCGCGCGATGCGTGCTCCAGCGTCGCCTCGAAGTCCATCCGGTAGACCGAGACGCCGGGCGAGGATTCGGCGGGCATGTGGCCGATGGCCTCGTCTTTCTTCTCCAGTGCCTTCCGAATCAGGGCCGACGTGCTGCGTTCGTCGGGGTTCAGTCTTCGAAGGTCGCTCCCTTCGAAGCGGACGGTGAGTTCGTCGCCGAGGACGAGATGGACGCGGACGTCCTCGCGGATGGCGTGTGAGAGGAAGAACGCGGAGTTGACACACCGACAGAGGACGTCGAGGCGACCCGCGCCGCCCGCGATGTCGTCGAGCGAGAAATCCGGCTCCGTAGGCACGTCGTGGCCGAGCACGATGAACTGACGCATACCGGGAGTCGGCGGGTGAGCGTAATGGCTCTGTTCACTCGCGGCCGTGTCTCCCGGTTCGCCCCCGCCGACCGCCGAGAGCCAGAACGGACCACCGACAGCACCACCGATATACGCTAGCCGCCCTTGGAGAGACTATGAAACGGGTCTTCGTGGCACTCCTGGTTCTCCTCTCCGTGACGACCGTCGCCGGTGCGGTCCCCGACGCTCGCCTGACGGTCTCAGACGTCACCGTCGCACCCGAGGCCCCGCTCGTCGACGAGCGGTTCACCGTCACCGCGACCGTCCAGAACTCCGCGGGCAGTGCCTCCGCCGTCGACGTCGACCGCGTGGTCCTCCGCGGTCCGGACGGCCAACTCGACACGGCCGAGAACGTCGGCGCGCTCTCTGCGGGCGACTCGGTCACGGTCCCGCTGACGGCTCGGTTCGACACTCCCGGCGTCAGAACGCTCGAACTGCTCGTCGTCGGCAGCGACGAGAACAACAACGACGTGCGTATCACCCGGCCCGTCCCCGTCGCCGTCGAGCGCGCGGCCCCGCAGATCGAACTCGACGTAGCCGACCCCGCCGTCGACGCGGAGACACAGGTGCAGCTCACCGTCTCGAACCCCGCGAAGACGCCCGTCAGGAACCTCGTGGCGACGTTCACCGACGAGGGGAGCCTCGGCGAGCCGGTCGTCGGCCGCGCGACGGTCCCGCTGCTCGATGCGGGCGAGACGACGACGCTCAACCTCACGACCGTCCCCACCGCCGCCGGGCTTCGCGAAGTCGGCGTCAGCCTCGACTACACCACCGACGCCGGGACGGAGAACACGACTACCTTCGCGCGGAGCGTCCGGGTCGACCGCTACGTCGCCGACGCTGGCATCGAAATCCGGCCGTACGTCCCCGAGACCGACAGCGGGGAGGCGAACGTCGGCGACCTCCAGGGACTCTTGACCGGCGGTGGCGGCATCGGCGGCGGCGTCGGTGGCGGCGTCACCGAAGGCAGCCAAGACGGCCAGAGCGGCCAGGCCGACCCGAGCCGTATCGAAGTGGTCGTGACCAACTTCGGAAGCGTCCCGCTCGACGACGTCGTCGTCGCCCCGTCGGCGGGCAACACGAGCCTCCCCCGGCAGTCGATTTCGGGTCCGATCCTCCCCGGTGAGGAGGCGACGGCCGTCGTCGACCTCCGGGATATCCGTACGACCGAACAGGTGACCGTCGGCGTCAGCTACACGGCCGGCGTCCGCACCGAGCGGTCGGAGACAACCTACACCTACCGCCCCGAGGTCGGCGACATCCGCATCACCGACGTCGATCTCGTGCGCGACGACGACGGCGTCGTCACGGTCTCGGCCAACGCGGTCAACGTCGGCCGCGCGGAAGTGACGGGTCTCGTCGTCGAGGTCGTCGACACCGACGGCGTCGAGCCGAGATATCCACAGCGTGACTACTTCGTCGGCACTGTCGGCGGCAGCGACTTCGCCCCCTTCGACCTCACTGCCACGGTCAATTCGACCGCCGAGACCGTCCCGGTCCGCGTGACGTACCAGGTCGACGGCGTGCCGTACGACCGCGTCTACGACCTGCCGTACGAGGGAGGGAGCCAGAACCGCTCTCGCCTCGGTCTGCCCGGCTCCACCACGCTCGGTGCGGGCGTCGCGCTCCTCGTCGCGATTCCGGCACTCGTCGTCCTCGCGGCTCGCTCGGGACGGTTCGGTCGATGAGTCGGCTCGACCGCCTCGGCCGCCTCAGCCGTCCCGGCAGCCTCAACGACATCGAAGCCGTCGAGGCACTCGACGACCGGTATCCCTCCGTCCTCTTGGCCCGGCGAAACCTCACGCGTAACCGACTCCGGTCGGGACTCGCCGTCCTCGGCATCGTCATCGGCGTCTTCGCCATCGCCGCGCTCGGCATCCTCGGGACCGTCTTGGAACTCACCGCGTCGGACTCGCTGGGCGGCCTCGGCAACCAAGTCATCGTGACGCCGAACGCCGAGACGGGCAGTCAGACCATCGACCCGCGTGACGTGCAGGCGATCCGTCGGGTCGCGGAGGGCGCGGAGGTGGTGCCGCTCGTCAGCGGCGGTGCCGTCGCCGAACGCGGCGAAAGCCGGTCGTTCGTCACGCTCTACGGGACGGAGGACCCGAGCGCGCTGTTCACCGCCGCCGACGGCGACCTCCCCGAGCGACACGCTCGCGGGGCTATCGTCGGTTCGGGCGTCGCCGCGGACCTCGGCGTCGACGTCGGCCGCACGCTCACCATCGAGGGCCGCGAGTACCGCATCGTCGCCGTCCTCGCGCCCTCGGAGGGCATCTCGCCCGTCTCGCCCGACGGCGCGGTCATCCTCCCGCCGGCCGCGTTCGTCGAAGACGAGTACACCCAGGTCATCATCCAGGCAGACTCGGGGACGCAGGCGGGCCGCATCGCCGACGGCATCCGAGAACAGCTGAACGCCCGCGAGGACCGCGTCGACATCTTCGAACTCTCCTCTATCGTCGACCAGATCGGCGACTTCTTCGACCTCCTCTCGGCCTTCTTGCTCGCCATCGGCTCTATCTCCCTCTTCGTCGCGGGCGTCAGCATCCTGAACGTGATGCTGATGAGCACGAACGAACGGCGAGAAGAGATCGGCGTCTTCCGCGCCGTCGGCGTCCAGAAACGCGACGTGATTCGGATGATTCTCGTCGAGGCGGCCATGCTGGGTCTCGTCGGCGGCGTCCTCGGGGTCCTCCTCGCGGTCGTCGGCACCGCGGGTCTCTACGTCTTCGTCGCCGAAGTGACGCTCTCGGCGGTGCTCGCCGTGCAGAACGGTCTCTACCTGCTCGGCGCGTTCGCCTTCGGCGTCGTCGTCAGCCTCCTCTCGGGAGCCTATCCGGCGTGGAAGGCGGCGAACGAGCGGCCCGTCGACGCGATTCGGGGGTAATCACGGGCGGTCGACGCGGAGGGAGAATCCCCAGTCGAACTCGGCGGTCGGTTCGTCGCCGAGTTCTGCGTCGGCATCGTAGACGTAAACTGTCTCCTCCCAGCGGTAGCTGTCCGGCTCCATGTAGCCGTCGACACAGCTGTCCGCCCAGACGACGTACTCGTTCGTGAGCGAGTCGTCGGACTCGTAGTGCCGTGGACTGCACGCGTACTGAGCGGAGCCGTGTTGACAGGCTGTTCCTTCGTCGGCTGTCGGTCGTCGCCAGCGGGAGGAGTTGCCGTCTCCGTCGTCGGTGTCGACTCCGTGGCTTCGGGCGCGCTCGCGAGACAGCCTGAGCCGACTGAAACAGCCGAAACGAGAGCGAGGAGGGCGCGGCGGCGCATACGTCACGTTCCACCGACCGGATGATGTGTCTTCTGCCCGAAGTTTATCACCCAGCACGGGGCCACCGCCGCTATGGCCTGAGTACCGCCACGGAGCGTCTCGCGGGAGTACGACACCGCGCTCCGTGTTCTCCTCGTGTCGTCTGTCAGCCCATCCGCACCAAGCGCGCGGTTCAAATCCGCTGGGACCCTAACCACGGGTGAATTTCGGCCGTGTCCAGCCGAAGGAGCACCGCTTGGAACCCGAATCCAACCCGTTCGACGACTACCGCGATACCGACCGTGACCCGTTGGTCCGAATCTTCGACGACTACGGCCGCCCCGACCTCCACTGGTTCGGCGTCGGCCTGCTCGCCAGCCTGCTGAGCCGACTGGTGAGTCTCGTCCCGCCGCTCGTCCTCGGGATCGCCATCGACTCGGTGTTCACCCCCGGCGGGCCTGCCTACAGCCTGCCGTTGGTTCCAGCTTCCTGGGTTCCGTCGGCGACGACCGACCTCGTGGTCCTCTCGGCAGGCCTCGTCCTCGCCGCGTTCGCGCTGGGCGTCGTCTTCTCGTGGGTACAGGGCGTCGGCCTCTCGCTGTTCTCGAACCGCGTCCAGCACGCCGTCCGCACCGACACCTACGCGCTGATGCAGCGGCTCGACATGGCCTTCTTCGACGACAAACAGACCGGCCAAGTCATGAGCGTGCTGAACAACGACGTCCGGAACCTCCGGACGTTCCTCGACAACACGCTCTCGGGAGCCATCCAGCTCGTCGTCACCGTCGTCGGTATCGCGGGCATCCTGTTCTACCTGAACTGGCAGCTCGCGCTGGTGACGCTCGTCGCCGTCCCGTTGCTCACGGTCTTCACGCTCCGGTTCATGACGACCATCCGGCCGCTCTACCGGGCACTGCGGTCGAGCGTCGGCGCGCTCAACACCCGACTGGAGAACAACCTGAGCGGTATCGAGGTCATCAAGACCTCGAACACCGAGACGTACGAGGAGGCTCGCGTCACCGAGGCCTCCCGCGACTACTACGACCGGACGTGGGCCGTCGTCAAACTGGAGTATCTCTACCAGCCGAGCATGGAACTGCTCGCTGGCGTCGCCTTCGCCGCGACGTTCGTCATCGGCGGGCTGTGGCTCGTGAGCGGCCCGCCGCTGTTCTTCACCGGCGAGCTGTACGTCGGCGAGTTCGTCACCTTCCTGTTCATGACCCAGCGGTTCATCGACCCGCTGGCCGGGGCGGGACGGATCGTCAACGCCTATGAGAACGCCCGCGCCTCCGGCGAGCGTATCTTCGGCCTGTCGGCACTGCCGGTCACCGTCGCCGACGCCGAGGACGCGGTCGTCCTCGACGACGTTCGCGGCACCGTCGAATACGACTCGGTCGACTTCAGCTACGCGAACGGCGTCCCCGTCCTCCACGACGTGAGCTTCGCCGTCGAACCCGGACAGACCGTCGCGCTCGTCGGCCCGACCGGGGCGGGGAAGTCGACGGCCGCAAAGCTGCTCCTCAGGCTCTACGACGTCAGCGACGGCTCCGTCACGCTCGACGG
This sequence comes from Halogranum gelatinilyticum, assembly GCF_900103715.1. NCBI lineage: Archaea > Methanobacteriati > Methanobacteriota > Halobacteria > Halobacteriales > Haloferacaceae > Halogranum > Halogranum gelatinilyticum. The sequence goes on from NZ_FNHL01000002.1 coordinate 625,263, forward strand.
CGTCGACGTCCGCCACCTCGCCCTCGACAGCCTCCGCTCGGCCGTCGGCTACGTCTCCCAGGACGTCTATCTCTTCGACGGGACCGTCCGGGAGAACCTCGTCTACGGCGCGTTCGACGCGACGGAGGCGGAGATGGTCGCCGCCGCCGAGGCCGCCGAGGCCCACGAGTTCGTCGAGAACCTCCCCGACGGCTACGACACCCGTATCGGCGAGCGCGGCGTGAAGCTCTCCGGCGGCCAACGCCAACGCATCAGCCTCGCTCGCGCGATGCTCCAAGACCCCGCGGTCCTGGTCCTCGACGAGGCGACCTCTGCCGTCGACACCGAGACGGAACTCTACATCCAACGGGCACTCGCCCGCCTCACCGAGGGTCGGACGACGGTCGTCATCGCCCATCGGCTCTCGACGGTTCGCCACGCCGACCAGATTCTCGTCCTCGACGGCGGTCGCGTCGTCGAGCGCGGGACCCACGACGAGTTGCTGGCACTCGACGGGCTGTACGCAACGCTCTGGAACGTCCAGGCGGGCGCGCTCGACGAGGCCGACGCCGACATCCTCGACGCGCTCGAAGCTCGTGACCGAGACGCACTGAAGACCGGCTGACGAGGGCGCGTTCAGTCGAGTTCTTTCACGACCTGTGCGGGGTTGCCGCCGACGACGACGCTGTCCGGCACGTCGTCAGTCACGACGGCACCCGAAGAGACGACGACGTCGTCGCCGATGGTTACGCCCGGATTGACGACGGCACGGCCACCGAGCCAGGCGTTGTCGCCGATCTCCACAGGCTTGCCGTACTCCGGGCCGGCCGTCCGCTTCTCGGCGTCCAGCGGATGCGTCGCGGTGTAGATATGCACGCCCGGCGCGAGCAGACAGTTGTCGCCGACGGTCACCTCGCAGACGTCGAGGACGACGCAGTCGTAGTTCGCGTAGAAGCCGTCGCCGACGTGGATGTTGTAGCCGTAGTCACAGCGGAACGTCGGCTCCACGTGGACGCCCTCGCCGACAGAGCCGAAGAGTTCGGTCAGGAGTTCGCGACGACGCTCACCCTCCGTCTCCGTGGTCTCGTTGAACTGCCTCGTCAGTCGCTGTGCGCGGGTCCGTTCCTCGACGAGCGTCGGGTCGGAAGCGTCGTACAGCTCCCCGGCGAGCATCTTCTCCTTCTCGGTAGGCATACGTGTCCCTCTGCACAGGAAGGGAAAAGCGGTCGCCCTCGACTAGTCCGCGCGACGGTCACGGAGGCGTGTCAGCCCCGCACCGGCGACGCCGCCAGCGACGGCTGCAGCGGCCAGTTTCAGCCAGTCGGGGAGTCCGTCGACACCGCGTTCGACCGCGGAGTCGCCGCCGGGCGATTCGGGGACCGTCACGGTATACGTGTGCGTCTGCCCGGCTTCGATGGCCGTCGTCACCGCTGACGCGAGCAGTTCGCCGTCCGTATCGGCTGCCTTCGTCTCCAGTGTGTACTCGGTGTCGCGCTCGCCGGTGACGACGACGCGGTAGTCGCCTGCTGGCGCGCCGTATCGGTAGCGCGTCTCGTGGTACGCTGTCCGGCGGCGGTCCATCGCCTGCGACCGAATCCGTGTCACTGGCGTCCCGTCGGGGGCGACGACAGCCAGCGACACGTCGCTCGTGTCGGTCTTGAAGAGCGTCAGCGCGAGCAGCCGCTCGCGGAGGTCACGAGCACTCACTCCCGCGGCGAGATGTGGCGACGGGTCGCTCTGCGAGCGGATGACCCGGTCGAGCCGGTTGTAGACGAACTCGCTGAAGCCGTCGAACGACTCGTAACCCGGTCCCCGAAAGCCGGTCTTGTACGGTTCGACACTGGGACGGTCACCGCTTGTATCGACGTAGATGGACGCCGCCTGGCGATTCGCCCACCGTTCGTAGAACTGTGCGGCGAAGTTCGGGTCGTAGACGTAGAGTCGAACGCCGTCGGTCTCCGTTTCGTAGCCGTAGACGAGCACCTGATGGGCGAGTTTCGTCGCCGGATCGAAGACGGTGATGCCCGCCGTCCCGCGGTCGTCGACGACGGCAGTCAGGTTCTCGAGCTGTCGTTCGTAGTCGATCCACTGGGGTACGAGGAGGTTCCGGCGGCCGAACCACGCGTGGAGATTCAGTGCCTGTGAGGTCTGATAGAGGTCGATCTCGTCTGCGACCGGGCCGTAGTCGGGGTCGTCGGTCGGTGTCTCGGGATGTGCAACCTCGCTGGGTGCGTCGACGTCGAACGGAACCGTCTCCGGCTGTTCAAAATACTGTTGGGCGGTGAACACCATCCCGTAGCAGTGGCCGTTCGTCGACGAGAGCTGGTTGGCGGTGACGTACAGCTGTTCGGCGATCGTATTGATGAGTGCACTCGGCAGCCCGTTGACACTGACGTCGAAGAGACTCTCCAGTGGGTCCTTCCAGTCACGTTTGATGGTTCGACGTATCTCGGTCTCCGAGACCTGTGTGTGGTCGTGTTCGGGAAAGGTCAGGTCCGCCGTCGACCAGTTTCGGAAGCCGAGTCCGTCGACGGCCGGGTCGAACCGGCTCGCCGCGACCGACCGTCGAGCGCGCACGTCGCCGACGGCCGAGAGACCCCCGGCCACGGCTGGCAGTGCGGCGACGCTACCGAGGAACCGGCGACGGGTCGGTTCGCGCGACATTCCTACTCCTACGCTCGTGAGTCACCTATGTAAATGCCACTCGCGACCCGGTCTCTCGGTATAAGCGGCTGGGTCGCCCGGCCTCAGACCGCGTCCTCACCGGTCGCTTCCAGATACTTCTCCAGCAGCGACGGCAGGTCTCGGCCCTTCAGATACCGGAGACCGAAGTCCTCGGCCCAGGTGATGATGCCGGTGTCCTCGGTGACGACCCCGGCGTCGAGTTCGCGGGCGAGGATGAGCAGGTCGAAGTCCTCCCGAGAGTCCAGGACGCCGCGCCGGAGCGTCGTCCGGTACTCCTGTCTCAGATCCGAGATGACCTTGTCGATCTCGGTCATATACTCGTGTTCGTCGAGCGGTTTGTCGTGGGAACTCTCGACCTTCCGGACGGCCTTCTCGGAGACTCTGAGTCCGCGGTTGACCCGGTCGGACATCTCGTCGATGAACCGGAAGACGATCTCCGCCGGGATGGAGACCGCAAACCGGTCGGGGTTCTTCTTGATGACCCAGGTGTTGAGCTTCGAGTAGAGTTCCTCGCTCACCCCGCGGTCGGCGAGCATCCCGACGAGTTCCTCGTAGATGGACGGCGGGATGTAACAGGAGATGTTGAGTTCGAGTTTGGCCCGCGCGATGAGGTCCAAGAGCCGATTCACCGCCGCTTCCAGGTCCTCGTCCTCCCGACGGATCTCGTCGGTGATGAACACGGAGGTATCGAGAACGAAGCGCTGTTTCAGCGGATGTTCGACCATTGCTAGTCCTTCGTGCCGCGTCGGCAAAGCGTTCTCGCCTGTCGCACGTCGAGCGAACGCTTAATCCTGCAGACAGACTCTCTCATGGTATGGCCTATCACGACCTGCTCGGCGTCGCGGCGGCGGACGCGACGGACCTCCTCGAACACTTCGAGCGGGCGACGTACGAGGGACGGGAGTATCTCCATCTCTCGGACACCCGCCACGGCGTCGAGCGGGGGACCGTCCTCGTCGACGGGACGGTCGTCCGCGGCTTTCCGAAGATTCCCCGGACGCTGGTGCTCGACCCCGGCATCCGCCGGTTCTTCGACGGCCCGTTCGCCGTCGAGGAGAAGCTCAACGGCTACAACGTCCGACTCGCTCGCGTCGGCGACGACGTCCTCGCGTTCACTCGAAGCGGCTACGTCTGTCCGTTCACGACCCGGACGGTTCCCGACCGACTCGCAGTCGGCGACTTCTTCGACGACCATCCCGACCTCTTGCTCTGCGGCGAGGCAATCGGCCCGGAGAACCCCTACACCGACCACGACTATCCGACGGTCGACTCCCTGGCGTTCCACGTCTTCGATATCCGCCACCGCGAGTCGGGCGACCCGCTCTCGGTCGACCGTCGCCGACGGCTCTGTGACGACTACGGCTTTCCACAGGCCCGCTCGTTCGGCGTCTTCGACCCCGCGAGCGGGGCGGCGGCGGTCAGAGACGTCATCGAGGAACTCGACAGCGAGGACCGCGAGGGCGTCGTGATGAAGTCACTCGACGGCCGGAAGCTACTGAAATACACCACCTCGGCGGCGAATCAGGGCTCGCTGGCCTACGCCTTCGCCGTCCCCTTCGACTACGGCCCGGAGTTCCTCTTTCCCCGCGTCATGCGTGAGGCGTTCCAGTCGGTGGAGTTCGGCGAGAGCGAGGAGGCGGCGAGAGCGAGAGCACACGCGCTCGGCGAGTCGATACTCCTGCCGGCGGTTCGGGCGATTCGAGAGGTCGAGAGGGAGGGCGCGACCGGCGAGGAACACACCGTCCGCGGCCCGCCCGAGGCCATCGACGGACTCTTCGAGCATCTCGAGCGGATGAAGCTCCGAATCACGGTCCTCGACGACGAGGTCGAGGAGGGTGAGCGGGTCGTCACCTTCCTGAAACACTCGGCGTCGACGACGGACTCGGTGCAGAGCTACCTCGACGGCCAGACGTTCCGGGCCTGAGTTCTGAGCTACTCGTCCTCGTCCTCGTGCTCGTTTTCGGCCGTCTCGCTGACCGCTCGGTTGACGTCGAGATGGTAGTGTCGCAGCACGTCCCGGCCGAGCAAGAGCGCGTGGCTCATGTGGCCGCGGTCGACGATGTTGGCCGCGACGGTGTGTTGGGTGCCGCCGATGCCGACGACGAGGTCGACGACCGGCCGACTCCGGCCGCGTCTGACGCTGCCCGAGCGCACCTTTCGGACGGTGTGAATCGGCCCGGCGCCGATGTCGGCGGCGAGTCGGATGTCGATGCTCGTCCGCTCGGCACCCGTGTCGGCCTTGGCGACGACGCTCTGTGTCCCGGTCGTCCCGCTGACGACGACGCGTTCGGTGTAGCCGACGACGGGCGGCGTCGCGGGGACGCGCGAGAGCGGCTGTGGCATACACGAGGGCTCGGAGTCGTCGAGCGTCGCCGCGAGTTCCGTGACGCGTCGTTCGTCGACGACGCCCCCAGCGCGCTCGATTGCCAGTCGGGCGATGGAGGGCGCGGGACTCGTTCCGGTCGCCCGGTAGAGGCCCTTGAACCCCGCCGTCGGGTTGATTTCGAGGACGTACCAGCCGTCCTCGCCCTCGATGAGGTCGACGCCCGCGTAATCGAGCCCCACCGCCACCGTCGCTCGCTTTGCCGCGTCGAGGACGTCGTCCGAGACCGCGCCGGCGGCGTCCTCCACGTCGCCGCCGAGTGCGACGTTGGTCCGCCAGTCGCCCTCGGGCGCGTAGCGGAACATCGACCCGACCACGTCGCCGTCGACGACGTAGACGCGGAGGTCCCGCGCTCGCTCGGCGCCGCGGCCGATGAACTCCTGAAGGAACGCCCGTCTGGTGCCGACCTTCCCCGTGAAGGCGTCGTGGTCGCCCGCGAGCCACGCGCCGCCGCCGTTGGTGCCGACGGCGGTCTTGTAGACCGCGTCGGGACCGAACTCGTCGCGGTACTCGTCCAGCAGCTCGCCGCTGAGCGCGAAGACGGTCTCGGGGACGCGGAGCCCGGCTTCGGAGAGGACCGCGGCGGCTGCGGTCTTGTGGGCCGCGCGAGCGACCGCGTCGGGACGGTTGAGCATCGGTCGGAGGCTGTCGAGCGTGAGCGCGATACCGTGGTCTTCGAGCGGTTCGTCGGACTTTGAGAGCAGGAGTCGGTTGACGACGACGTCGACGTCGGGGCGGAGGCCGACCGACTCGCCGGTAAAGTGGAAGACGGTGTTCTCCTCGCGCAGCCACTCGGGGCTGTGGCCGAGTGCCTCGACCGCGTTGCAGATGGCCTTCGTCTCTTTGCTGTTGTGTAGGCTCAGGACGCCCACCGTGACGCGGTCTTCCTCCATGTGG